>DATJMJ010000253.1:0-24460 GCA_035508795.1 Acidimicrobiales bacterium | reverse complement strand
CACGCCATCGGTGGTGTTTTGGGTGAGGATTGGGTAGTCGACCAGGTCCAGCCCGGCATCACGGTCAACTTAGGGATGCCGTTCTCAGGCGCGCTCGGTGGGGCGGCAATCGGCGGCGGTGCGTTCGGCGGTGCTTCCCTCGGTCCGACCAACCTTGGCGGGGCTATGGTCAGGTTCGCGAACCGTGACCGCACCATGTCTGTCGCACTGACCGCTGGGACCCTCTCGGTTGAGACCACCCGTTATGCCAACTGGGATGACTTCAGAGCTGTCCTAAGCGTTGCTTTGGAGGCAACTGAGAAGTTGATGCGCCCGACCGGCGTCACGAGAACCGGGTTGCGATACATAGATGAGATCCGCGTTGGTGCGGTGATTGGTAATGATTGGTCGGAGTGGCTGTCACCCGCGTCACTGCCGCCGAGTGCGGGCCTTATGGCCGCTGCGGGCTGGCCACCAGAAACCTGGACGGGCTTAGCTCACTACCAGATTGGCCCCGATAGGCACATGGTGCTGCGTTACGGTCCGCAGCCGGCACAGCCAGGCTTCCTGGTGAACCCTAACGGGCCGCTCAAACGGCCTGGGCCACTTCCCCCTGGCGCGTTTTTTGGTTTAGATTTCGACGCATTCTGGGAGCCGACCGGAATCCCCATTTGGAAAACGGAGGACCTCTTGCAGACCTACGACCAGCTCCGGGTACCGGTGCGGTCCTTGTTCGACAGCATGATAACGGAACGCCTTATTGCCGAAGTCTTCGAGGCAGAGGGAGAGTGACCATGCCAGAAACAGCGACAACACCCATCAGGACCGGAGTGATCGGAGCTACGACAACGACGACAACGACGGCATTTACCGGTGTGGAGGTCGACCCGCCGTTGCGATCGGCACAAGGAACCTTGACGACCGAGGAGCGGGTTGAGGAGCTGCGCGAGCGCGCAAGGTTGACTGACAAGGCCGGCTTCTTGCGTAACGACACGGCTTCGCTGAGCGAACGTGCTGCCGACATTCATCACGTCAGTTTCTCAGTTCAGCTGGATACGATGACAACCCGGCTCGCCACGCAGAGCCCTGTGCGACTGCTAGACGAACTCGGCGACCTCGGCTTCGCGTGGCGAGATATTGCCAGGATGGTTGGCGTCTCTGTGCCGGCATTGCGCCGCTGGAGAGCGGGCGAACGGCCCACGGGTGACAACAGGAGGGAAATCGCCCAACTGCTGGCCTTCGTCAAGATCATTGTCGACCACGGCTTCGTCTTCGAGCCAGCATCTTGGATGGAGATGCCGGTGTCGAGCGCAATCGCGACCACTGCAATCGATCTGTACTCCGAGGGTCAACTCGAGATCGTCTTTGACCTGGCGACACATAACATAACTGCTGAGCAGGCGCTCGACCTTATCGAGCCAGATTGGCGCACCAGTGAGGAGTCAAATTGGGAGGTACTGGTTGCCGAAGACGGCGCTCCCTATATAAGGCCTAAACACGACGGTGCATGAACCTCGACACGTTCGATGATCCCTCGCAAATTTACACTGCGCGAGGCGACGAGGTCAGGAGCGCGCGGCCGCTCTTCACGGGCGACGTCTTTCGGAACGTTGTAATTCCGGGTACCCAGGACTCTGGACTCGCCATCATTTTGGCCCATCCCTGCAGCTTCAGGGGAGCGGCTGGGCGCCTGAGCGAGAAGGTCGCCGTTTGCTCAGTGCGGGAGACCGGGCGTGTCGGTAACGATGCATGGCGAATGGGTTTCCTCAACAGGATGCCACTCCCGGATCTCGAAGGAGAGGGCCATTGGGCTGCGTTCTTCGACGAGCTCGGACGGACCACGACCGAAAGCCTGTTGGCAACCGAGAGATTGGCCTGCCTCTCAGACTTTGGGATCAACATACTGCAGCAACGCCTCACCTGCCACTTGACCCGAGCGCAGATACCGACTCGGACGTTCAACGTGGCGTTCTCGAACACCTATGAGGAAGCCGAATTATTAGAGGAGTGGATAGTCGTCTGCGCGCAGACGGGTATGTCCTTTGGCATCGCAACGGAGAAGTTCGAGGCGTTCATGCGCTCAGGCGAACCGTCTTTGCAAACACTGTTATTGGATCCTCAGCAGCGTTCCCATGTGCGAAAGGTATGCCGGGAGAAAGCACCGCTTCTCGCTCAGGAATATGTTGATACGCCCCGGGATCGGTGACTGCTCCACTCCTAGAGAGGAAGATGGAGCGCATGTCAGACAGGAGGAGCCCCGGTCCCTACCCGGCTGAGTTCAAGGAGCGGGCCGTCAGGATGGTGCTCGAGCACCAAAGCGAGTACCCGTCGCAGTGGAAGGCGGTCCAGTCGATCTCGGCGAAGCTCGGCGTCAACCACGAGACCTTGCGCCAGTGGGTGATGCACGCCGAGGTCGACGCCGGCAAGCGAGCAGGTCTCAGCATCGACGAGGGGGCAAAGATGAAGCAGCTCGAGCGCGACAACCGCGAGCTGCGCAGGGCGAACGAGATCCTAAAGGCAGCCGCCAGTTTCTTCGGGGCGGAGCTCGACCGCCAGTCCCACAAATAGTGGCCTTCATCGACGCTCACAAAGAGCGCTTCGGGGTCGAGCCGATCTGCAGAGCACGGCTGCAAGATCGCCCCGAACACCTACTACTGCGCCAAGAAGCGCCCGCCGTCGGCGAGGGCTCTTCGCGACGAGGCGCTCAAGGTCGACATCGCCAGGGTGCATGCCGACAACCTGGGCGTGTACGGCGCTGACAAGGTCTGGGCCGCCCTCAACCGGGGGGGCACCAGGGTTGCTCGCTGCACCGTGGAACGGCTCATGGGTGACCTCGGCCTCTCCGGTGCCCGCCGTGGCCGGGCCTACAAGGTCACCACCCGCTCCGACGAGCGCCAGAGCGGCGGGGGTTCTTTCTTGTCACGCTTGTCACGCTGCCGCCGTGACAAGCTAAGGCTCTTAGCGTGACATTACCGTGACAAGGCCCTTTCGGAGCTTCTTACCCGCCTCCCGCTATGGCCTCTGACCTGCTCTTTCCTTGTCGGGCGGGGGAGACTTGAACTCCCGACCCCCAGACCCCCAGTCTGGTGCGCTACCAAACTGCGCCACCGCCCGTGTGGTGCGAGACACGAGGCTACCAGTTCGTGGCGAGGCTCCCGCCCGGCTGGTCTCCACAAACCGCCGGCGCACCCTGCCCGACTACACGTGCTTGGGCAACCACTCGATCAACCAGTAGATCCGGTAGACCATGTAGACGGTCACCCCCACGACCAGCAGCTTGAAATGCCAGGGAGCGCCCTTCACATTTGCGCTCGCTGCAACCACGGGCGCAGCCGCTTGGGCCACCACCACCGGCTCACGGCCCCCCGCTGTGGCTTCCTGCCTGCTCTCGGCCTCCCGGGGCTCGGCGGCGGCTCCCTGGCTGCCGTCTGCGCGCGTTACGGCGCCGCCGGGGGCATCCCCACCAGAGGGGAAGACTTCCTCGGGAGCCTCCATTTGCCGGGCACCCGTCTCCCCCACCCGCAACGGGGGAGCCACGCTCGCCCCGCTCAGCAACGAACGGCCGCACGATGGGCAAAGCCCTCCTCCCGCCATATCCGGGGGGTTCCAGAACTTGCTGCAGTCGTCGCACCACGGCATAGGCCTATCCCTCAACCGTTGCCGCAGGGCCCACTACCAATACGTTAGGCCCGCCGCCGCCTGAGAGCGGGCCCAGGCGGCGACGCCTAACGGGCACGTGCCCCATCCGTGCACCAACCTGGGCCGCGAGCCGCGCCTAGCCCGCTGTGGCCTGCGGACGAGGGACAAAGCGGCCCTGTCCACTAACCTGCAGCTAGTGACGCTCATCGGGTCGGGGGGCCACCTCCTGCTCGCCCTCGGGCTTGCGCTCGTCGGGGCCTCAGGGCCCCACGTGGACAAGATCCTGGCCCAGCCATGGCTGGCGGCGGTCGGGCTGGTCTGCGGTGTGGCCGCCTTCGTCTGGGCGCGTGCCGCCGCCCGGCTCGCGAGGGCTGCCAGCAGGATCGAGGCGGAAACCATGACGTCGGGGACGACCTCGGAGGCCGCCCGGCTGGCACGGACCGCGTTCAACAAGGACCTCCACGCGGCGGTCCTCTACTCCGTCCTCACGGCCGGCCTCATCCTCGCTTCGTTCTCCACCTCCCCGTGGTTCGAACTGCTCCTGCTCTGCGTGAGCATCCCGGCGGTCGTATCGCTGCGGTACGCGCCCCGCTTCCTCGCAGAAGCCCGCCTGGCCGAGCAGCGCTCACGCCTGGAGCGCCGGGCCGAGGAAATCCTCGCCCAGGAAGAGCTGGCCCCACGCCGATGGGCCGCACGGCTCGCACCCGACACGCTGCCGGCATACGAGGGGTTCGACATCGGCTGGGTCTACGAGCCCGGCACAGGGGCGATGGCGGGCGACTTCTACGACGTCTTCCCAAGCGGTCCCGGCAGGCTCGCCGTCGTAATAGGCGACGTGTCGGGCCACGGCATCGAAGCGTCGATCACGGCCTTCCAGGTCAAGCACGTCCTGCGCGTTTTCCTACGCCAGTACCGGGACCCGGCCCAGGCATTGGAGGAGATCAACAAGACCCTGATCAACCTCGGGCGCCCGGAGGACATGGTGTCGGTGTGCACCCTGCTCTACGACACCCAAGCAGGGACCCTCCGCCACGCCTCTGCGGGCCATCCCCCCGCGTTCGTGTGGCACCAGGGCGAGATCCGCTCGCTTGCGGCCACGGGCCCGTTGCTGGCCCTCGACCCCAACGCCACCTATTTCTCGCGGGACATGCCCCTCGAGGTCGGCGACCTGGCGGTGCTCTACACCGACGGCCTGACCGAGGCCCGCTCCGGAGGCCAGCTCTTCGGCGAAGAACGAGTGGCGCACATAATCAGGCGGGACCCCGGCCAGGACACCGACGTCATGTGCAAGACCCTTCTCGAGGCAGCACGGGACTTTTCCTCCCCTTTGGTCGACGACGTCGCCGTCATGGCCATCCGGAGGGTCTGAGCCGGCCTGCGGCCGCTAACCCGCCCGGCGGCGCGCCCGCAGTTTGAGCGGCGTCGGGCCGAGGCCGAACGTCTCACGGATCGACCGCTCGAGGTAACGCAGGTAACTGGCGGGTAGCTGCTTGGACGTGAAAAGGGTGAACGTTGGCGGGTCCGTCGCCCCCTGGGTCGCGTACAGCACCCGGGCCCCGTGCGGCGCAGCGTGGGCCGCTTGCGCCGCCGCCAGCGCACGGTTGAGCGAAGCCGTCGGGATCCTCTTGCTGTAGGCCTCGGCGGCCGCCGCAAGTGCCGGGTAGAGCCGGTGCAGGTTGCGCCCCGTCTTGGCGCTCACCTCGAGCGCGGGCGCGTAGGAAACAAAACCGAGCAGGTCCTGCACCTCGGCGCGGACCTTCTGGCGCTCCTCAGCCCCGAGAAGGTCCCACTTGTTGAGCACGACGACGATGGGGCTGCCGGCGGCGTCGACCCGCTCGGCAAGCCTCTGGTCCTGGCGGGTGACCCCTTCGGCGGCGTCGATGACCAGGAGAGCAAGCGATGCGCTGTCGATCGCCTGGAGCGCCCGCACCATCGAGTAGTACTCGGCCCCCTCAGCTTCCTTGGCCCGCCTGCGCATCCCGGCCGTGTCCACAAAACGCACCGGGCCATCGGGCGTCTCGACGACGGTGTCGATGGTGTCTCTCGTCGTGCCCGGCATGTCGTGGACGATGGAGCGGTCTTCGCCGATGAGCTTGTTGAAAAGGGTCGATTTGCCGACGTTGGGCCTTCCGACGATCGCCACCGAGATCGCTGGCAGCCCGGCCGCCGGCCCGCTGCCACCACCCGTCTCCACTTTCCCTGGGCCCCCTTGCTCCGCGGGCTCACCAGTGTCGCTCCGCTCGGGTTGCCCGGCTCGACCGCCGTCGGGCAGGACAGCTACGAGAGCGTCGAGGAGGTCACCCGAGCCGCGCCCGTGCAGTGCCGACACGGGCCAGGGTTGGGGGAAGCCCAGGTTGGAGAACTCCCAGATGGCAGGTTCGCGCGTATGGTTGTCGACCTTGTTGACGGCCAGTACGACGGGCCGGCCCGAACGGAGAAGGATGCGGGCGACGTCGAAGTCCTCGGGCGCCGGGCCGACGCTCACGTCGACGACGAACAGCACGGCGTCAGCCTCGGCGATGGCCCGCTGGGCCTGGGCCGACACGAGCTTGTCGAGCGCTTCCCCCCCGGCTTGCCAACCTCCGGTGTCCACGAGGGCGAACTCCCGCCCGGCCCATTCGGCGTCGAGGACCTTGCGGTCGCGTGTCACGCCGGGACGCTCCTCGACTATCGCCTCGCGCCTGCCGAGGACGCGGTTTACGAGCGTCGACTTGCCGACGTTGGGGCGCCCGACCACCGCGACCATCGGGCGTCCGCCGCCGGCCCGCTCAGGACCGTGAGTGCTATTTGCCTTGCCCTGCAATGGTGTTTGCCCCGTCAAAGTCTTGGTGCCGTCAGGCGCGCTCACCTGGCGCCGGCCATGGCGGGCTCGCCGAGCAATGCGCGGCGCAGTGAGGCGCCGTCCGCCGGCACCACCTCGACCGGCCAAGGCAGGTCGTCGACAGTCAGGCCGTCGAGGAACCTGCCCCCCGAAAGGCAGCTGTCAGGCAACAAGTAACGGCGGTCGCCCGGCAACCCGGCGAGCGCGGCGCACAGGTCAGAACCCGTCAGCAACCCGGCGACACCGATGTTGCCGCCGAAGAAATCGTTGCGCACCGCCAGCACCTGTGCCTCCTCGCCCAACGCGGCCAGCAACGGCGCGAGCACTCGTGCCCCATATGTCCCCGTGAGGACCGTCGTGCCCGACCAAGCCCTACGCCTGAACCTGACTTCACCACCACCGGCACAGTTGGCGCGCTCGGACCTGTACCCGGTAGTAGGCGCACCTTCGACCGAACGGAAAAAACCGCTCGGACCTTTTTCCCCAAGCTCCCCCTCGATGTCCCGGCCGTTGAACGTCGCTTCGAAAGCACGCGCCATCCCTACGCCGTTGTCGTGCTGGGCGACGGCCCCGTAGCTTTCGAGCGGCGGGAAAGGGCGGTCCGCCAAGAGGTAGTACTCATCGGCGGCGTACACGAGGCGCCGTCCCAGGCAGTCCAGATAGGTGCCCTGCCAGTCCTCCACAAGCGCGACCACGGCCGCGGCCTCCCCGGGCGAATGAGGCCGCATCGACTGTTCACGGTTGAACCGGCTCACCCCGAGCGGGACGCATGCAACGCTCGACAGCTCCGGGTACTCGTCGAGGACACCGGCGAGAGTGCCCTCGAGGACCTCTCCGTCGTTGACGCCCGGGCAGACGACCACTTGGCCGTGCACCTCCACACCCGCGTCGAGGAGGGCCCGCAACCAGCGCAGGCTTGTCGCTCCCCGCCTGTTGCGCAGCATTCGGGCACGTATTTCGGGGTCCGTCGCGTGGATAGAGACGAAAAGCGGCGAGAGCCCCTCGGTGACGACCCGCTCGAGGTCGGCCTCGGTGAAGCGGGTCAGGGTCGTGAAATTGCCGTAAAGGAACGAGAGCCTGTAATCGTCGTCCCGCACGTAAAGGCTCTTCCGCATCCCCTTCGGCAGCTGGTGGATGAAGCAGAACTCGCAGTGGTTGTCGCAGGTCCGCACCTGGTCGAACAGGGCCGCGTCCACTTCCAGCCCGAGCGGTTCGCCGCCTTCTCGGCGCACGAGGACCGAGAGCTCCACCCCGCCGCGGTTCACCTCCAGGCCAAGCTCGGCTTGGTCCGCCAGCAGCTGGTACTCGATGATGTCGCGAGGGAGCTGGCCGTCCAGGGCGACAATTTCGTCTCCCGGCAGGACGCCCGCCCGGTCGGCAGGCGACCCCGGGGCCACCGCGACCACTCTGGGGAGGGCCATGGCGATTACAGGATACGCCAGGCAAGGCCTGCTCCGTCGAGGCGCACTGCACCTGTCCCGCTCGGCAGGGGGCGGGGAGCGCCTTGATCGCGCCCGAGAGAGAGGCGGTACGTTGAGGGCGTGAAGGTGGACCGCGTCCTGTTGGCGTCGCCACGGGGCTTCTGCGCCGGGGTCGAGATGGCCATCAAGGCCCTCGCCTGGATGGTGCGCGTTTTCGACCCGCCCGTCTACTGCTACCACGAGATCGTGCACAACCAGGTGGTCGTTGACAGGTTCCGCCAGCTCGGCGTCGTCTTCGTGGACGACGTGGGCCAGGTCCCCCCTGGCCGGCCCGTCATGCTCTCGGCGCACGGTTCGGCTCCCGAGGTCCTCGAAAGGGCAAGGGCCAACGGCGGTGCGGTAGTCAACGCCGTATGCCCGCTCGTCACCAAGGTCCACCACGAGGTGAAGCTCCGCGCCTCCAAGGGCTACTCGATCGTCTACGTGGGCCACGAGGGCCACGAGGAAGCCGTCGGCACGATGGCGGTGGCGCCGGGCGCGATCCACCGGGTCGAGACCGTCGAGGAAGTCATGGGCCTGCCCGAGCCGGAGGGGCCGGTAGCGTTCCTCGCCCAGACGACTCTCGCCGTCGACGAGTGGCGCAACATCTTGGAGGCGGCCCAAGCACGCTGGCCCGAGCTGTGGGTGCCGGGGCGGAGCGACCTGTGTTTCGCGACGACCAACAGGCAGGCGGCGCTCCGCTCGATAGCGGGCCGCTGCGACGCGATGGTCGTCATCGGGAGCGCCAACTCGTCCAACACGCTCGCTCTCGTTCGGACCGCTGCTGCAGCGGGCTGCCCCAAGGTGCTCCGGGTCAACCGCGCGGCAGAGTTGACCGGCGACCTCTCAGGCACGGTGGGCGTGATCGCGGGAGCTTCGGCTCCAGAATCGCTCGTCGAAGAGGTCATCGCCGCTCTCGCACCGGCCGGGGGCACCGAGGAAGTGAGGGCCGTCCCGGAGGACGAGTACTTCCCGCTCCCCCGGGAGCTGCGGGAACTGTTGCGCCAGGCGTCCGCCGCCCTTGGAGCCGTCGCCTTCGCCCCGGGCGCCCCAGCCGACGGCGGCGACCCAGACCGGGCTCGCCTGGACGGGCGGGACATCCCCGCCGCCGAGGTCCTCGCCACTCTCGGCTGACCTCCGCCAGCGCCCGCAGGTGCCCGCAGGTGCCCGCAGGTGCCCGGCAGCGCCCGGCAGCGCCCGGTCGCCCCTGGTTGTACGGCGGGCACGCCCCGGCCCGCTCCGGCAGGGTAGAAAGGGCCCATGAGCATCCCTCGAGCCCCATTTGGCCGGACCGGCCACGAAAGCACCCGCGTCATCTTCGGAGGTGCCGCCCTTTCCCAGGTGAGCCAGGCAGAGGCCGACGCCACCTACGAGGTACTGGTGGAGGCGGGCGTCAACCACCTCGACATTGCCGCCGGTTACGGCGACGCAGAGCTACGCGTACGGCCGTGGCTCGAACGTTCGCCGGGCCATTTTTTCCTGGCGACAAAGACAGGCGAGCGCAAGGCGGGCCCCGCTCGCGAGCAGCTCGAGCGCTCGCTGCAACGCATGGGCGTCGACCACGTCGACCTCTGGCAGCTGCACAACCTCGTCGACCCGATCGAATGGGACACGGCCCTCAGCCCCGGGGGCGCCCTCGAAACGGCCATCGCCGCCCGCGAGGAGGGGCTCGTGCGCTTCATCGGCGTCACCGGGCACGGCACGCAGGTGGCCGCCACCCACCGCCGCTCGCTCGAGCGCTTCGATTTTGACTCGGTGCTGCTCCCCTACAACTACGTGACGATGAAAAACCCTTACTACGCCTCTAATTTCGAGGCGCTGCTTGCAACGTGCGCCGAGCGCCGGGCCGCCGTGCAGACCATCAAGGCCGTCGCCGCAGCGCCCTGGCGGGGCCGCGAGCACACATATGCCCCCTGGTACATGCCGCTGTCGGACCAGGCCGACATCGACCTGGCGGTGTGGTGGGCTCTCGGCCGCCCTGGCATTTTCCTCGACAGCGTCTCGGATATCGGGCTCCTGCCGAAGTACCTGAGCGCTGCCTCGCGCTTCTCGGCACGCCCGGACGATTCCGAGATGGAAGCCATGCTGGAGCGCAGCCACGTCGAGCCGCTCTTCGTCTAGCGCCTGCCCGCCCGGCGGCGCGAGGCGCCGGCCGGAGAGCTCAGGGGGAGCCGATGGCGGCTCGGTCAGCGTCGCTGAAGCGGTCGTTGACGGTCTTGGCCTGGTGCCACAACGGGTACGGCAGTGGCGACCCGCTTACCGAATTGAGGCGTTCGGTTTCCTCGGCGCCGAGCTTTAGGTCTGCCGCCCCCAGGAGCTGGCCGACTTGTTCCTCCGTCCTCGCCCCGACGATCAACGAGCTCACAGCCGGTTTGGCGAGGAGCCAGGCGAGCGCCACCTGTGCCGGCGGCACACCATGCGCGTCGGCCACCTGGACGACTACGTCGACAATCCCGTAGACCTTGCCCTCGTCGTGCACCGGCGGCTCGTCCCAGTCTGTGAGGTGCCTCGCACCCGAAGCGGGCTTGGAGTCCCTGCGGTACTTTCCGGTGAGGAGCCCACCAGCCAGCGGGCTCCAGACCAGTATGCCCAAGCCCTGGTCGATGGCTGCAGGCACGATCTCGGTCTCGACATCGCGGCCGATGAGCGACCAGTAAACCTGATGGCTGGCAAAACGTTCGAGGCCGCGCCGGTCGGCGACTGCGAGCGATTTCATCAGCTGCCAGGCCGAGTAATTGGAGCAACCGATGTAGCGCACCTTGCCCGAACGAACAGCCTCGTCCAACGCCGACAACGTTTCTTCGAGCGAAGTCTGGCCGTCCCAGCCATGTAATTGGTAGAGGTCGACGTAGTCCGTCCCGAGCCTGCGAAGGCTCGCCTCGAGGCTGCGGATGATGTGGTGGCGCGAGCTGCCCGCCCCGTTCGCCCCCGGCTCCGAGCCGAAGCGGCATTTTGTCGCCAGCAGTACGACGTCCCGGCGGCCCTTCACGACCTGCCCGACCATCTCCTCGGAAGCACCGGCGGAATAGATGTCGGCAGTGTCGACGAGGTTGACGCCGGCATCGAGACAGCGGTCGAGCATCCTCGTCGCTTCGTCGACGTCGGTTTGGCCGACCTTCGCAAACGGGCCCTTGCCCCCGAAAGTCATCGTGCCGAGCGCGATGGCCGAAACCCGGAGACCGCTCCGTCCAAGTTGCCTGTAATCCATGCTCCCTCCTCGTTGTCCGTCAGAACTTACCCCGCCCATCGGGTGGAGTCGATTGCCGGCGCGCCGTGAAGGCGTGAGGGCCTGAAGACCTGCTCAGTCGCCGCTCAGGAGGCGCGCCTGGTCGAACACCGCCTGGAGCTCGTCTCTCAGCCGGGCGGTCAGCTCGTCGGACAGCCTGCGCGGCAGGCGCTCGTTGCCCTGCCGTGGCGGCGGCCAGATCGGCTTGCCCACCACGATGGCGGCGCGCACCGGCCGCACCCAGTTTGCCCCGATGGGCATCGAGCGCTCGCTGCCGCCGATCCCGACAGGCACTATCGGCACGCCCGACCTCAACGCGAGGAAGGCCGGCCCACCCATAAGAGGGCCGAGCACGGGGCCTTGATGGCGCCGCCCCTCCGGGTAGAGGACTACCGGCTCCCCCAGGGCGAGCGCGGCCTCGCAAATCCTGAGAGCCTCCCGGTCGGGAGTACCGCGGCGGACCGCGAAACCTCCGAGGGAGCTGAACAATTTCGCCACCCAGGGCTTGGAGAAAACTCCCGACTTCGCCATGAAGCGCATCCTTCGCCGGGTTATATAGGCAGTTAGCAAGGTATCTATATATGACCTGTGCACCGGGGCGATGATGTAGGGAGTCGTCTGAGGCAGGTTTTCCCGACCGAGAAGGTACGGCCTCCACACGAGGCGGCAAGGGCCCCAGAGCAGGCCGCGGGCAAACTGGTACCAGAGCAGTTCGGCACGGGTCGGTGCCCGGGAGGAAAGGGGCGGCGAATCCTCGGCGCTCAAGCCAGGCCGGCTTTTTGGGCCAACTCGAACACAAGCTCGACAACCTGGTCGACCGACGTCGCCGTCGTGTCCACGAGCACCGCGTCGGGCGCCGCGAGCAACGGCGCGTACTGCCGGGTCGAGTCGACGTGGTCACGCCTGGCGATGTCCGCTGCCACCTCGTCGTAGTGCATGTCGAGCATTTCCTGGCTGCGCCGCTGGGCACGTTCCTCGTCGCTCGCCGTCATGTAGACCTTCACCGCTGCCCGGGGGAAGACCACCGTGCCGATGTCGCGGCCCTCGACGACGCCACCGTCGTGCTCCACGGCCCACTCGCGCTGGCGGCGGACGAGCTCCTTGCGGACCTCGGGGTTGGCGGCCACGGCGCTGACGGCGCGAGTCACCTCGGGGCTGCGGATCTCGATCGTGGCGTCGACCCCGTCCACGAGGACCCTGTCGGCAACCTCGAGGGTGATGTCGACCGCAAGCTTGGCGACGGCCTCGGCGTCCTCAGGGTCGACCCCGAAGCGCATCGCGACGAAGGCGACCGCCCGGTACATAGCGCCCGTGTCGAGGTAGTTGGTCCCGAGCCGGGTAGCCACGGCCCTGGCAACAGTCGACTTGCCGCTGCCTGCCGGGCCATCGATCGCGATCACCCGTTTGTCGATGCTCACCGGAGGCATTGCAAAAGGTCCTCCTCGAAGCCCGGGTAGCTCGTCGTGGTGGCGTCCCACCCGGTGACCGTCACCGGCCCGGCGGCGCCAAGAGCGGCAACAGCGCCCGCCATCGCGATCCGGTGGTCGCCGTAGGAAGACACCGTGCCGCTACTCAATGGGGCTCCCCCACCTCCCACGACGCTCAAGCCGTCGACCGCAGGTTCGGCGCGGCCGCCTAATGCCTGGAGCATCTCGACTGTCGTTGCAACCCGGTCGGTTTCCTTGACCCGAAGCTCGCCGGCGTCGGAAAAAACTGTGGCACCCTCGGCGAAAGCGGCGGCGACTGACAGGACGGGGATCTCGTCGATGAGCGATGGCACCTCACCGCCCCCGACGGCAGTCCCGCTGAGGGGGCCGTACCGTACGTGGATGTCCGCGGTGTGGCGGGCGGGGTCCTCGTGCTCGAGCTCGATGAGAGCGCCCATCCGCAGCAGCACGTCCAGGAAAGCGGCCCGCCCCCGCCCGACATAAACATCGTCGAGGACCAGGTCGCTGCCCGGCGTAATGCACGCTGCCACAACCCAAAAGGCCGCCTGGGAGGGGTCGGCAGGTACATCGATGTCGCCACTGCGGAGCGGCCCAGGTCGGAGGGTCACCTTGAAACCGTCGCCCGCTCGGGCCACTTCGATGTCGGCACCGGCAGCGGCCAGCATTTCCTCAGTGTGGGCGCGGGTAGGCACGGGTTCGGTGACGACCGTCGCACCCTCCGCACCGAGACCGGCGAACAGTACCGACGACTTCACCTGCGCGCTCGGGACGGGGAGGACGTAGTCGATGCCTTTCAGCCCTCCCCCGCGCACCACGAGCGGCGGGAGGCGCCCCCCCTCGCGCCCGTCGACCGAAGCGCCCATCCGGCGAAGGGGCACCGCGATGCGGTCCATCGGCCGCTTGGCGATCGAACTGTCCCCCTCGAGGACGAAAAGCCCTTGCAAGTTGGCCACAAAACCGGCCAGTAGCCTTATCCCGGTGCCGGAGTTGCCGACATCGATCACCGCCTCGGGCTCGCGGAGCTGCCCCGTACCGCCTTCCACGAAAAGCTCGCCGGGCGCCTCTTCGGCTGCTGCGCCCAGTGCGACGATCGCCCCCAACGTGTGGCGGACGTCGTCGCCGTGCGAGAGCCCCCTTATCCGAGACCGGCCATTGGCGCGTGCCGCGATCAACAGCGCCCTGTGAGAGATCGACTTGTCCCCCGGGGCCCGCAGGCGCCCCCGAAGCGCTCTGCCGTCGACCGGCTCGACCACAAGCTGCTTGCTCACCAGGGCCAAACCTACCGGCAACCACTGTCAGAGGCCACCCTGATAAGCCTGCCGACGACGCTAGAGGTGCTCGCCGGCTACCCTTCGAGCGGAGCGCCGCCCGGGCCCACGCGGCGCCGTGTCAGGGTTCCAGCCGGCGGAGCGAGGCCCGGTAGCCGCGGGCGGCCAATGCCGAGCGGACCGTCTCCTCGGTGCTCGCGTCGACGATCAGCACCATGACGCCGCGGTCGCCCTCGGCCGAATGGGCTATCTCGACGTCGAAAATGTTCACACCCAGGCCCCCGAGCAACGTGCTCACCTCCGAGATGACGCCGGGACGGTCGGGGACCGGTACCCGCACCTCGGTCGCCTGTTCGAGCGCTGGGGCTCCGGTCGGGAGGTTGACCCTGCCCTCCCTGGCGCGTTCGAGCATTGCCAGCAAGCCGGCCCGGTCACCGGAGGCAACGAGCCCCCGCAGGGTGTCGAGGCCGCCGCGGAGCCGGTCGAGAGCAGCAAGGATCGCGTCGCGGTTCTCGGCGACGACGTCGGGCCAGATGCCCGGGTGCCCTGCTGCGACCCTTGTCATGTCTCTGAAACCGCCTGCTGCCAGGCGTAACAGCGTCGCGTCCGAAGTGGCGACGTCGGCAGCCAGGTTCATCAGGGTGGCGGCCGTCAGGTGGGGCGTGTGCGAGACAAGCGCGACAAGCTCGTCGTGGCGGCGCGGATGGAGGGCGACCGGGTTGGCACCGAGGAGCCTGACGAGGGATTGCACTTCGGCATAGGCCTCCCCTGAGGTCCGCTCCCCGGGGGTCAGCACCCAGGTGGCACCGAGGAACAGGTCGGGGTCCGCGCCATCGACCCCCTCCTGTTCGGATCCCGCCATGGGGTGGCCGCCCACGAAGCGAGGGTCCTCGACGGCCCTGACGATACCCTCCTTGATCCCCGCCACGTCAGTGACGACCTTCAATTTCGCGTTGCCAGGCCCGGAAAGCACCCCCTTGGCTACCTCGGCGACAGAGCCAGCGGGGACGGCGACGATCGTCACGGAGGCGTCGGGGTCGCTGCCTATGGCGTCGACGGCACCGAGCTCGAGCGCGCGCTCGGCCCTCTTCGGGTCCCGGTCGCTCCCCGTCACCCACCACCCCTGGCGGCGCAGCGCCATCCCTATCGACCCCCCGATGAGGCCTGTCCCGACGACGGCCGCCCGCCTGGAGGCCTCGCCGCCGGCGCCGTTGCCGCTGCCGCCGCTGGCGCGGGTGCTGGTGCCGGAGGGGTTGCCAGAGCGGGTGCCGGAGCGGGTGCCGCTGCCGGTGGTGAGCGCGCCGCTATTCGGGGAGGTCATCGCGCAGGCCGCGGGCCCCTTCGAGGTAGACGTGATGGAGGGCCGCCCGTCCCGTCTCCACGTGCATCATCACCCGGAGGCACAGCGGCTGCGCTCCCGTTATATCCAGCTCGCGGGCACACAGGAGCGGCACGTCCCCAAACCCGATCGCCCGGGCAGCCGTAGCCGGGAACATCGAGTGGATGTCGCCTGTCGCCGTGAACAGGACCGAGATGATGTCCTCGTGGGCGACGCCGTTGCGCTCGAGCATCTTTCGCAGTAGCGCCTGGGTTCGGTCGGTGACTTGCTCGACCGTGTCCTGGCTCACCGTTGTTGCGCCACGGATGGCCTTGACGCGTTTGGGGCCGTTGTCGGTCGGAGGAGGCGGCGGGGTCGTGGCCATAGCCTCCGCTACGTTAGTGAGCGCCGGGCAGGCGCTGCCTGGCGGGAGCGCCGGCCTCCCCTCTGCCTGGCCTGCGCTCTTGTGCCCTTGGTGCTGCGTGCCGCGTCCCAAAGCGCCAGCACCTCGCGGGCGGTGAGGGCTCTGGCCTGGCCAGGCGCAAGGCTTGGGTCCGAAACCGGCCCGACCCTTGTCCTCACAAGACGGCGCACCGGGTGGCCGACCGCTTCGAACATCCGGCGTACGAGCCGGTTGCGCCCTTCGTGGACGACGATGCGAGCGGTGCGCGGCCCGAGCAGGCTGACCCGTGCGGGAGCGCTCGGCCCGTCCTCCAGCTCGACGCCTCGGCGGAGCCGGCCGGCGACGTCTCGTGAAAGGTCGAGCTCGACTTCGACGACGTACTCCTTCTCGACTCCGAACGACGGGTGCGTGAGGTGGTGGGCGAGCTCGCCGTCGTTGGTCATGACGAGGAGGCCCTCGGTGTTGACGTCCAGCCTCCCGACCGGGAAGACCCGGGGGGAACCGGGTACGAGCTCGACCACCGTCGGTCGTCCCTCGGGGTCATGGGCGGTCGTTACGAAACCGGCTGGCTTGTTGAGCAGGTAGTAGGCCAAGCCCTCCCGTCCCGGCAGCGGGGCGCCGTCGACTTCTATGCGGTCGCGCGCCGGGTCGGCCCGCTGGCCGAGGTGAGCGACGGCGCCATTGACCCTGACTCGCCCCTGGGCTACCAGTTCCTCGCACGCCCGGCGGCTGCCGAGGCCGGCCGCCGCCAAGAGCTTTTGGAGCCGTTGCCCTTCAGGCACGTCGCCCCGCCGCGCCTCAGGTGCTCGGCCTGCCTCCCGCCCCTGGGGGCCCGGCATTGTCACCTCGAAGAAAAAGGACGCCCGGGGCTCGGTTAGGGCGCTGCCGGAGGCCGCAAGCCCTGCTCGAGAGCCTCCATCACCTCGGGGCCGGGCACGAATTCCCCGAGAGGCGGCAGGTCTTCCAGCTTGTCCAGGCCGAGGCGCTCGAGGAGCAGGGGCGTGGTGCCATAAAGGACGGCCTGGCCGGGCCCTGGGTCCCGGCCAACCTCGGCGACGTAGCCGCGCTGGGACAAGGTCCTCAGCACGCCGTCGGCGTTGACCCCTCTTATCGAGGCGACCTGGGCTCGAGAAACCGGTTGTTTGTAGGCGACGATCGCCAATGTCTCGAGCGCCGCCCCGGACAACCGGGCCGACTGGCCCTCGAGGACGAACCTTTCGATATAAGCGGCCATGTCAGGGTGGCTCTGGAAGCGGTAGCCGCCCGCCACACGTGCCAGCACGAAGCCGCGGCCGTCGCGGCGGTACTCCTCGGCGAGGTCCTCGCAGATCGCCTGAGCCCTGGCAGGCGCCACCTCGAGCAACTGGGCCAACGTCGTGAGCTCGACAGGTTCGTCCGCGACCATTAGGACGGCCTCGACCGCCATCCGTTGCTCTTGCCCGCCGGCTCCGGGGCCGGCGCCGTAGCTGTCCAGCCGCTCGCTCGAGGAAGGCTCGTCTGGGCGGTCAAAGGGCTCCTCGAGCACTATCTCGTCGTCGTCCTCGGCCGTCATCTTGGTCCTCCCTCAGCGCCCAACAGCGACTGTCAGCCCTGGTACTCGTCGATCACGTCGATAACGCCTACGGCAGTGCCCAGCCCGGCCAATGCGGCGGTCAAGGAGCCACCCTCCTTCGCGTCGTCATCCGAGTGGTCGCCTGCAACCTCCCCGGCTCGGCGACCCTCATCCAGGGCGAGGTCCATGACCTCGTCGCTCCCCCACGCCGCAGCTGCGGGCTCGGGGAGGCCGATCCAACTCACGTGCAGCTCGGCCAGCCTGCCACCCTGCTCGAGGTCGACCGCCCCCCGCTTGTAGAGCTCGAGGAGAGCGAGGAAATAGACAATCACCTCGAGCCGCTCGTGAAGCCCTTCGGTGAGCCGCCTGAAAGTCGTCCGCCCCTCTTGCGGGAGCAGTTCGAGGAGGTCCTGGAGCGTATCGGCGACGCTTGCGCGCACCGGGGCGACGTGGTCCGTGTTGACCACGGGGACAGGCTTTGGGGCCAGCAGCTTGAGGAGGGCCTTGCGCAGCTGGTGGGCCCCCACCCCATCGAGCGGGTCGGGAGTAAGGCCGATGAAGCGTTCCTCGAGCCCGGCACGCCTCGGCAGAGACCGTTCCGCCTCCTGCATCAGCCGGCTCATGGCGGAGGAGGCGTCCTTGAACGTCTTGCACTCGAGCAACCTCGCCAGCAAAAGGTCCCGCTCCTCCCACAGGGCGAGCTCTTCCTCGGTCTCGTCACCGGCGGGCTCGGGGAGCAGCCGGCGAGCCTTCAGCTCTAAGAGCACCGCGGCAATCAGAAGGAACTCAGTGGCGACTGCGAGGTCGAGCGCCTGCATCTGTTCCAGGGTCGCCACGTAGTCGTCGACGATGGAGGAGACGGACAGCTCCCAGATGTCGACCTGTTGGCGAGTGACAAGATGAAGAAGCAGGTCAAACGGCCCTTCGAACACGGGCGTGCTCACCTGGTACCCCACCGCCGACCAGCCTAGCTGTGCCTGTCCATTGCAGCCGCCATGGTCGCCACGGTCGCCACGGGCACGGCCGGCCCCTACCTGCCCGCCACAGCAGGCGACGCCAACTGCCCATCGCCCGAGGCGATGTCGCCACCCGCGCTACCTTCGTCTTCGTGAACAGCTCGAGCGCGACCAGGTCGGTGCTCTCGGGGATCCAGCCGACCGGGAGCCCGCACCTTGGCAACTACCTGGGCGCCCTGCGCTGGTGGGTCGATTTCCAGGACCGCTACGACGCGTTTTATTGCGTGGTGGACCTGCATGCCCTGACCGTCCCGGGGGACCCCGAAGAGCTGTCCAGGGCCACGCTCACAATGGCCACGTTATTGCTCGCCTGCGGCCTCGACCCCGCTCGCTGCACCCTTTTCGTGCAGAGCCACGTCCACCAACATGCCGAGCTTGCCTGGTTGCTCGAATGCACGGCGAGTATCGGCGAACTCGGGCGGATGACCCAGTTCAAGGACAAATCGGCCAAGGGCGGAGAGGAGGCTGCCCGCCTCGGACTGTTCGCCTACCCGGTCCTCATGGCAGCCGACATCCTCCTCTACAACGCCAACTACGTCCCGGTCGGCGACGACCAACGCCAGCACCTGGAACTGACCCGCGACCTGGCCCAGCGCTGGAACACCCGCTACGGGGACACCTTCACGGTCCCCGAGGCCGCCATCCCGCCGGCCGGCGGCGGAGCGAGGATCATGGACCTCCAGGACCCGACCCACAAGATGTCCAAAACGGCGTCGTCGGACGCAGGTGTTATCTACCTTTTCGATGACCCCGCAGTCATCGAGCGAAAAGTGAAGCGCGCCGTCACCGACCTCGACCCCCCCGGCCCTGGAGCTGTGCGCTGGGACCGCGAGGCGAAACCGGGCGTTTCCAATCTCATCGAGCTCGTCGCTTCGGCCCGCGGCGGGAGCCCTGCAGAAATCGCGGCCGGGTACTCCAACTACGGTCAGCTGAAGGGCGACGCAGCCGAGGCGGTCGTAGAGCTGCTCCGCCCGGTCCAGGAGCGCTACCGCGAGCTTTCAGCCGACCCCGCGGCCGTCGAGCAGGTGCTCGAGGACGGCGCCGAACGTGCCGCCAAGGTAGCTTCGGAGACCTACGAGAGGGCGAGCCGGGCGATCGGCCTCCTCCCCCACCGCTCGTACAGCTAGCGGCGCTTGGCCGCGCAGGCGATGCAGTAGCGCGCCGCCGGCATGGCCTCTAGCCGAGCCGGGGCGATCTCCTGGTGGCACCCTTCGCACTCGCCGTAGTTGCCTGCATCGATCTTGCCGATCGCGTGCTCGACGTCGACCAGGTTGGTCGTGAGCGTCATCGCCAAGGCTTCGGTCTCGCCCCGCTCGGCGGTGACCTGGCTCGAATCTGCGAAGTTGGGGTCGTACGACAGGCCCTCGCTCCCGTAGCCGAGCTCCTCGAGCTCACGCCGGAGAGAGTCCCGCTGAGAGATCAGGTCCTCGCGCAGCGCGCTCGTCGTGTTCGCCTCCATCGGGCGCAGTGTAGCCCCTGGCGGGGCCTCTGCGAGGCCCGGAACGGCCAACTTCGTCGTGTTTTGTTCAACCGGCGAGGCGAGCTCTCGGGTGGGCCGAAAGGTAGGCAGCTTTCAGCCGTTCGGCCGAAACCTTCGTGTACACCTGGGTGGTCGAGATCGACGCGTGGCCGAGCAACTCCTGGACGACCCTGATGTCCGCCCCGTGGTCGAGCAAGTGGGTAGCGCAACTGTGGCGGAGGACGTGCGGGCTGAGGCGCCCGTCAAGGCCGGCCAGGTGACCGTAGTGGCGGACGACGCCCCAGGCGCCTTGGCGGGTCAACCGGCCCCCCCTCTGGTTGAGGAACACGGCCTCGGCATCCCCCCTGCGCGACCAGCGCCGCGGGGCCATTGCCGCCCGCCCGCCGGGCCCCAACCAGGCGCCGAGCGCCTCGCGGGCGAAGCGGCCGAGCGGGACCATCCGCTCCTTGTTGCCCTTGCCGAGGACTCTTACCACCTGGTCCTCGGCGGCAAGGTCTGCCAGGCAGAGGCCCGTGAGCTCGGATATGCGCATGCCCGTGCCGTAGAGGAGCTCGAGCACCGCCCTGTCCCTAAGCCGGACAGGCGCGCTCCCGGTGACCGATGCCAGGAGGGACGCAACCTCTGGCTCGCTCAAGGCCTTCGGGAGCCCTTGGCGCAGCGGAGGAGGCTTGAGGTCCCGGCTCGGGTCTCGGGCGATCGGGCCCTCCTGGACGAGGAAGCGGTAGAGCGACCGCACCGCCACCACATGCCGGGCCACTGAAGCCGGCGCGAGCCCTTGGCCGCGCAGGTGGGCGACGTACTCGGCAAGCGTCGTCTCGCCGGCGTCCTCGGGCGCCGGCGACCCGGGGCGTGCCCGCAGCCAGGCCTCGAAGTCCGAAAGGTCCCGGCGGTAGGCGGCGACGGTGTTGGCGCTACGGCCCTTTTCGACAGAGAGCCAACTGAGCAGTTCCTCGCCGGCGAGGCACAGCGGCTTCAAGTCGCGCCGAGCTCCGAGCGTGCCAGCAGCAGCCCGATGATCGTCTTGGCGTCGGTTATCTCGCCACTGTGGACGAGGCGAGGGACGTCGGAGAGAAGGTGGCGCTCCACTGTCATGTGCTGTTCTTCGATGCCGTGGCGCGAGTCGGGGACGGCGCTCAGGCCGCGCGCCAGGTAGCACCAGCTCTCCTCGTCGGAAAAACCGGGCGAGTTGTAGAAGTGCCCGATCAGCGACCAATCGGACGCGGCAAGGCCCGTCTCCTCCGCCAGCTCGCGCGCTGCGGTGACGTCGTTGGGCTCGCCCTTGACGTCGCGCTTGCCGGCGGGGATCTCGAGCAGCTCGCCGACGAGCGGTGCCCTGAACTGCCTTACCAGGACGACTTCTCCCGTCTGGTCGTCGTACGGCACCACGACGACCGCACCGGGGTGGTGCACCACGTCCCTCTCGAAGCGCTCCCCGCCCGGGCCCTCGAAAGTGCTCAGAGTGACGTCGAGAAGGTTGGAGCGGTAGACGCTGCGCTCCCCGAGCTTGCGGAAATCAGCGGAGGGCAACGGGTGCCTCGTGGACCGTCACGCCGAGCCCGTCGGGGTCGATCAGGTGCGGCTGGCGGCCCTCGGCGCGCCCGAGCGACGCTTCGATCAACGCCTTGAAGAGCGGGTGAGGCCGGTCGGGCCGGCTCTTGAACTCGGGGTGCGCCTGGGTGCCGACCCAGAGGGGGTGCCCGGGGAGCTCGATCATCTCGACGAGCCGCCCGTCGGGGGACTCGCCCGAACACGACAAACCCGCCTGCTCGAGGCGCGACCTGTAGCGCGGGTTGACCTCGTAGCGGTGCCGGTGACGTTCGAACACCAGCCCGTCGCCGTAGATCGCCGCCATCTGGCTGCCCGGCCGGAGCTTGGCCGGGTATGTGCCGAGGCGCATCGTGCCGCCATAGTTGGACTGGCTGACCACTTCTCGCTGCTCGTCCATGAGATCTATGACGAGATGGGGGGCGCTCGGCGCGAACTCTCGGGAGTTGGCCCTCTCGAGGGCGGCCTGGTTGCGGGCGAACTCGATCACCATCACCTGGAGCCCGAGGCACAAACCGAGGCACGGCACCATCTCGGCGCGGGCATAGCCGACCGCCTCGATCATCCCTTCGATCCCGCGCTCGCCGAAACCGCCCGGGATGATCATGCCGTCGAGGTCCTTCAGGCGGCCCTCTGCCATCAGGCCCTCGACCTCTTCGGCTTGCACCCAGTCGAGCTGCAGCTTGGCACCGTGGGCGTAGCACCCGTGCCGGAGCGCCTCTACGACCGAAAGGTACGCGTCGGGCAGGTTCACGTACTTGCCGATGAGCCCGACCCTCACCGGCTTGGAGGCCGACTCCGCCCTGTGCACGAGCGATTCCCAGTGCGCCAGGTCGGGCACGCGCCCGTCGCCGGCGTCGGGACGGGGGCCGTCCAACCTCAAAAGACGGCAGACGTAGTCGTCGAGGCCCTCGTCGTGGAGAGCGAGCGGGATCTCGTAGAGGTTGGGGGCGTCGACGTTGGAGATGACGGCTTCTTCGGGCACATCGGACAGCAGCGAGATCTTGGTCTTGAGGGTGCCCGGGATGGGCCGGTCGCTCCGCAGGATTATCACGTCGGGCTGGATGCCGCGGCTGCGCAGTTCGGTGACCGAGTGCTGGGTCGGCTTGGTCTTCTGCTCCCCCGACGGGCCGAGGTAGGGCACGAGCGTGACGTGCACGTAACAGACGTTGTCCCTGCCGATGTCTTTTCGAATTTGGCGGACGGCCTCGAGGAAGGGGAGGATCTCGATGTCGCCGACCGTGCCACCGATCTCGGTGATGACTACGTCGACGTCCTCTGTGCCGAGGCGGCGGATCCTGTGCTTTATCTCATTGGTTATGTGCGGTATCACCTGTACGGTCTTGCCGAGGTACTCGCCGCGACGCTCTTTGCCGATCACCGACTGGTAGATGGAGCCGGTCGTGGCGTTTGAGTCCCTCGACAGTGCCTCGTCGATGAAGCGCTCGTAATGGCCGAGGTCGAGGTCCGTCTCGCCCCCGTCCTCGGTGACGAAGACCTCGCCGTGCTCGAAGGGGTTCATCGTGCCGGGGTCGACATTTATGTAGGGGTCGAGCTTTTGCATGGTGACCCGGAGCCCCCTGCTCTTCAGGAGGCGGCCGAGCGAAGCCGCCGTCAACCCTTTGCCGAGCGAGCTCGCCACGCCACCGGTCACGAAGATGTGCTTCGCCACTGTCTCCTCCAATGTTCGGCAAACCGAAACGGGCTTGCCGCCATCCGGCCGGCCACAAGCCCCTCCCGGTCAACTGTCCCTATAACGGCCTTAAAAGGACCCCTGCGACCGTGCATTCGTACGGTGCCGAGGCGCAGCGCCGCCGGCGGAGCCACCAATACCGCAGCCGCGCCTGGCCCGGGACGCGGAAGCCACACGTCAAAAAGGTCTCGACCATCCGTGGGGTCAAGTGGGGCCTGCAAGACCGGCGGGTATTGCTTGCGAGCCCTATTAAGCTTAGCTCAGGCACGGCGGTTGCCTGGTGGACCCGGTGGCCCCGCTGGACCTCGGGCGCGTGCCGTCCACTGGCCGCCCGCCGAAGGTCCTCGCGATGCCTAGGGCTTGTAGCTCACCAGCTTGTCGGTGCCGAGGGAGGTGTCGATCGCGTGGCCCATGACAGTCATGGCCATACTTCCACCCGTGTCCTCCACGAGGCCTACGTTCTTTGCCAGGAAAAGGTTGAAGTGCAAGCTGGAAGACAGCGCCATCACCCCCGTGCCGTGCATCGCGATGGTCATCCGCACCTCGGCCGTGCTGAACGTGCCGGCCGGGACGCTGACCGTATGGGGCCCCATGGCGGTCGCTGTTTCGCTGAGCGTCCCCTTCAGGCTCTGGCCCTCGATCGAAGCCGAGAACGGGCCGGAAAACTTGCAGTCCGAACACGTCTGGATCTGAGACGCAGTCGGGATCCAGTAGGTGCTCGAAAAACTGCTGGTGCTCGACCCGGACCCCGAAGAGCCCTCCACTTTGACAGTCCCCCCATTGGCGATCGTGTAGGTCGAGGCGAGGATCTTGCCCGGTTCCAAGCTGGTGCTCGAGTGGATGGACACCTGGGTGCCCGCGGCCGAAGTGCTTGTACCGGCCACCGTTTGGGTACTCGTGAAAGTGCTGCCCGTGCTCTCGGTGTAGCTGTAGACCCACTTCGCGCCGAGCACAAGCGGGTAGTAGGGGTTGCCGCTCAAGTTGGCCCCCGCCGCAATGCGGGTAGCCGGAGCAGCCGAGGCAGGTTGCGCCCAGACGCCGCCTACCAGGGCCGTAGCGAGCGCCGCGTTCGGCAGCGCCTTGAAGCAGCGAGAGAGCCTGTAGTTCATTGCCGCTTGCCTCCTAGATCGAACGTCATCGGACCATAACGATTATGCATGTCCCGGATGGCGCCGGCCGCTGTCCGCTCGCCACCAGACGCGGCGGCCCGGCCACCCGGTGCCGCCGGCACCCCCCGGGCGACAGGTCCCGCACGGCGCAGGGCCCGGATCCCGGGGTACGGGAGGCTCGCGCCCGCTCAGCCTCGTACAACTGCTGAACGGGCCGCACGCAGCAGCTCTTCGGCGTGCCGCCTCGCGGTTTTGCTCCCCGGCTGCCCCGACAGCATGCGGGAAAGCTCGATCACCCGTTGCTCACCGGTCACCTGGCGGGCACAGGCCAGCGTCCGCCCTCCGCTTTCCGTCTTTTCTACGGCGACCTGTGCGTCGGCGTGGGCCGCCACCTGTGCGAGGTGGGTCACCACGAGCACCTGGTACCGGCTGGCGAGGTTCGCGAGCGCCCTGCCAACCGCCAAGGCGGCTTCACCGCCCACTCCCGCGTCCACCTCGTCGAA
>DATJMJ010000252.1:0-8521 GCA_035508795.1 Acidimicrobiales bacterium | reverse complement strand
GAAGACGAGGGCTTGGTCACCTCCGAGACGACCACGGGCAAGCGGCGCTATTCCCTCACTGACCAGGGCCGCGCCGCCGCCGAGACCGTCGCGCAGGGCCCGTCTCCCTGGGAACAGGTGGCAGCCGGCGCCCCCGCCGGTGCGAGAGCCCTACGTCAAGCGGTGGCGAAGCTGATGCCAGTGATATGGCAGGTGGGGACTTCGGGCGGGACGCGTGAGCACGACGAAGCGGTAAAGGTGCTCGAGGAGACCCGCAAGCGGCTGTACTCGATCCTCGCCGGCGAGCAAGGACCGGGACAGGGGCAGGGGCAGTAGGCACCCGCCCCAGCCAGTGCACCCCAGGCCAGTGCGCCCCAGGCCGCCCCAGGCCAGTGCGCCCCAGGCCGTGCGCCCCAGCCCGTGCGCCCAGCCAATGCCCGGCCAGGGCACGCAGCCAGAGCCCATCCGCCGGCCCGGTCGGCGGCCCGGCTCGGCCCTCATACCGCCCACGCCAAGGGCGCTGGCAGGGCGGTGGGACGAGGCGGTGAGGACGAGGTGACGGCGGAGCGGTGAGGTGAGGGCGGAGCGGTGAGCTGGGCCGGCAGCTGGGCGCCGAGGCTCCGGGGCAAGGAGCCGTTTAACACATCGGAAACACTTCCCTGGTAGCCATGTCTTGTGGGCGATCTGTTCGGCATGTACCGGCGGGCAGCTCCAGTGGGCGGCGCGTGGGACGCGTGGGACGAGATGTTCGACAATGACAGCGTGGCCGGCCTGACTGGCGGAGGCCTTGCCCCCAGGTCTCACTACCTGCCCCTTTATGACGTGCTCGGGACGCTTTCGGCCGAGGACTACCAATCACGCTGCGTCGCCCGCGACCGGAGCTTTCGCGACCAGGGCATAACTTTCTCTCTCTCGGGAGAGGAACGCCCCTTCCCCCTCGACCTCGTCCCGCGGGTGATCCCCGCCGAGGAGTGGGCCGTGATCGAAAAGGGTGTCGTGCAGCGGGTGCGGGCGCTCGAGGCTTTCCTTTCCGACATCTACGGGCCGGGCGAGATTTTCGAGGACCGGGTGCTACCCAGACGTTTGGTCCTGTCCTCGTCGCATTTCCACCGGGAGGCGGCAAAGCTCCCTCCCTTCAACGGAGTCCGGGTCCACGTAGCCGGCATCGACCTCGTGAGAGACGGCGAGGGCCGCTACAGAGTGCTCGAGGACAACCTCCGTACCCCGTCGGGGATCTCGTACGTGATCGAGAACCGGCGCGCGATGACCCACGTTTTCCCGGAACTGTTCGCCAGTTACCGGGTGCGTGCGGTGGCCGATTACCCGGCCCACCTGCTTGCTGCCTTGCGAGCGGCTGCCCCTGCGAACGCCTCGCGAGACCCGACCGTGGTCGTGCTCACCCCAGGCGTCCACAACTCGGCCTATTTCGAACATTCTTTCCTTGCCCGCCAAATGGGGGTCTCGCTCGTCGAGGGGCGGGACCTCGTCTGCCGCCAAGGCGTCATCTTTATGCGGACCACGTCGGGCGAGGAGCGCGTCGACGTGATCTACCGACGTGTGGACGACGAGTTCCTCGACCCCCTTCAGTTCCTGGCGACCTCGGTGCTCGGCTGCCCCGGCCTGATGAACTCTGCCCGGGCGGGCAACGTCACGATCGCCAACGCCGTCGGCAACGGCGTCGCTGACGACAAGGCGCTCTACCCCAGGGTCCCCGACCTTGTCAGGTACTACCTCGGCGAGGAGCCGGTGCTCGACAACGTCGAGACGTTTCTGCTCGAAGACCCCGACCACCGCAGCTACGTCCTCGAGCACATCGCCGAATTGGTCGTGAAGCCTGTCGATGGGTCAGGCGGCTATGGAATCGTCGTCGGCCCCCAAGCCTCTGACGAGCAACTGGACGCGCTGACGGCTCAGCTCAAGGCCAACCCCCGCGGCTGGATCGCCCAAAAAGTAATTGCGCTTTCCACATCTCCCACTTACGTCGAGGAGGGGTTCGCGCCTCGCCACATCGACCTGCGCCCCTTCGCCGTCAACGACGGGGGGAAGATCTGGGTCGCGCCCGGAGGCCTGACGCGTGTCGCCCTCCGTAGGGGGAGCCTCGTTGTGAACTCCAGCCAGGGCGGCGGTTCCAAGGACACCTGGGCGCTCGGCCCAACCGGTACGGCAAGGGAGCGGCTGGTGGCCTCGAC
Source organism: Acidimicrobiales bacterium (assembly GCA_035508795.1). Taxonomy (GTDB): domain Bacteria; phylum Actinomycetota; class Acidimicrobiia; order Acidimicrobiales; family Palsa-688; genus DATJMJ01. Next base: position 6,353 of record DATJMJ010000252.1, on the reverse strand, counting down.
CGCCCGTGCAGCCGGTGCAGCCGGTGCCGCAGCTGCCAGCGGTGCCGCAGCTGCCAGCGGTGCCGCCGGTGCAGGTGGCCCCATCCCTGGCTTCTGGGAGCCGGCATGGCCAGGGGCGCGCCCGCCATCTTCCGCGCCCGAGCCCGGTCCTATCGCCTCGGTCTCGGAGCAACAGCAACAGCAACAACAGCAGCAACAACAACGGCGACCGGAGCGCCTTCTGTCGGGCACGGACGTCCCGGGAGGTCCGCAGGCCCGGGGCACCAACCTCGGGGGTGAGGCGGCATTTCAGGCACAGATGCAGACCCAGACCCGACCGGTACCGAGACCGGGAACGGGTAGAACAGTTCTTGCGGCAACCGAGCCGCCGCGCACACCGCCCGAGGAACAGTTGTGGGACCGAAGCTGCTGAGCCGGATCGCAGAATCTCTCTATTGGCTCGGGCGCTATGTCGAACGAGCCGAAGACACCGCGAGGATCCTGGACGTCCATTTCCATCTTTTGCTCGAGGACCGATGGGTTGACGAACAGGTGGCCGGACGCGTCCTGTTGACCGTGATGGGGTTCCCTGCCGCAGACGGCGAGGCGAGCGACTCGGTGCTCGTGACGCGAGCCTTGGCCTTCGACTCGGACTACTCGGGCTCGATCGTCCGCTCGCTCGAGGCAGCGTGGGAAAATGCTCGCGGAGCCAGGGAGGCTGTCTCCTCGGAGATGTGGGAATGCCTCAACGCGACCCACGAGGCGCTGCCCGATCAAATCGAGGCTGCCACCGGGCAAATGCCGCACGCCTTTTTCTGGTGGGTGAAGGAGCGGGCGGCGATACTGGGAGGCCTCTCCGAATCGACGATGAGCCGTGACGAAGGTTGGCGTTTCCTTATGCTCGGGCGTTCACTCGAGCGGGCCGATATGACGGCCAGGCTCCTTTCGGCCCGTTACGGCGAGAGTTGGGGCCAGATGGGCTGGGTGACAACCCTTCGCTCGTGTTCGGCGTACGAGGCATACCTGCGGACCTACCACCGTGCGGTCGATGGGTCGTCGGCGGCGGAGTTCCTGGTGCTCGACAGGCTTTTCCCGCGTTCGTTGTATTTTGCGCTCCGGTCGGCAGAAAACTCGCTCGACGAGATCGCCCCGCGCGCCGGGCGGGCGGGGGTCGAGGACCTTGCCCGGCGCCACTTGGGCCAGGCGCGCGCCGAGCTCGAGTTCACCTCGGCGAGCGACCTCCTCGCCGACCTCCCCGGCCACCTCGGCCACGTCCAGAAACGGTGCTCGGCCGCAAGCGCGGCCATATCGGAGCGTTATTTCCGCCCTGCAGCAATAGTGGAGTGGAGCGCGTGAGCTGGAAACTCGATATTTGCCACGTCACCTCGTACCACTACGACCGGCCCGTGGTTTCCTCATACAACGAAGCCCGGGTGACGCCGATGGGGACGGACCGGCAATTGGTCGGGCATTCCGAAGTCCGAGTCGAGCCCCAGGCCGATGTGTTCGCCTACTACGACTATTGGGGCTCCCTCGTCCACACATTCGACATCCACGACCCACATGAGACGCTTGTGGTAACGAGTGTCGCCACAGTCGAGACGAGCACGAGCGGCTCGGGCGGCAGGGGCGGCTCGGGGGGCTCGAGCGGCTCGGGCGGGCCCGGCGGGGAGCCCGGCGAACTGGTCCGGGCGGACGGGAGGCCGGTTGTTGAGGGGGTCGAGGAGTTTGACGGCGCCGACGGGGCCAGCTGGGAGGAACTGGCCACGAGCGAAATAGCCGACCGCTATTACGAGTTCCTCGCCCCTTCGCGCCTTGTGAACACAACGGAACTTTCGCCGGTGGCCCGCGAGCTGCGCGAGGCCTCGTCCACCCCGCTCGAGGCGGCCCGGGCGGGCGTCGAGTGGGCTCATGGGCAGCTCGAGTACGGAGGCGGCGCAACGGACGTGGGTACTTCGGCCATCGAAGCTTGGCGAGCCGGCCGGGGCGTCTGCCAGGACTACGCTCACCTGAGCCTCGCGGTGCTACGGGCGATGAACATCCCGGCCCGCTACGTTTCGGGCTACTTCTACCCGAACGCGGACGGCGTGGTGGACGTCGAGCTCCTCGGTGAAAGCCATGCGTGGGTCGAGGCATGGACGGGCGAATGGGCGCCGCACGACCCGACCAACGGCGTACCGGTCGACGAGCGCCATGTTGTCGTCGCCCGAGGGCGCGATTACTACGACGTGGCCCCCATGCGGGGCATCTATAGCGGCCCTCCAGGCTCCTCAAACGAGGTGAGCGTCAAATTGACCCGGCGAGCCTGAGCCGCCGCCTCCTTCGCGGGGCCTCCTCGCAGGCCCCCCTCGCGGGCCTCCCTCGCGCACCGGTCTTGCAGCGAGCCGCCAGGGCGGGGCTGCGGGCCGAAGTGACCGCAACTACTCGAGGTCCAGGTAGCATCCGCGGGGTAGCGCCGCTAAGAGGGCGCCTGAGACAGGAGGCAATGTGGCAGCCAAAGGGACCGCTCTATGGGAAGGCGACCTCAGGTCGGGGCACGGTACGTTCACGGCGGGCGATGGCATCAGCGGTGACTATTCGTTCAAGTCGCGCTTCGAGGACGGCCCCGGCGCCAACCCCGAGCAGCTGATCGCAGCGGCACATGCATCTTGTTTCTCGATGGCTTTGTCCAATGCCCTCGCCGAGGCCGGCCACCATCCGGAGTCTGTCCGCACCGAGGCTACGGTCACTTTGCGCCCGGTGGACGGCAAGCCCACGATCACAACGATCGACCTCGTTACTACAGGCAAGGTCGCGGGCCTCGACCAAGCCGGTTTCGAAGAATTCGCGGCAAAGACCAAGGCCGGGTGCCCCGTTAGCCGCGCCCTCGCCGCCGTCGGCGAGATCAACCTCGTCGCCAAGCTCGAGAGCTGACGCCAGCCAAGAGGAGCGCCGCACGCCCTCCCGTCGTCCCCCCTCCGCGTCGTCCCCCCACTTTGGTCGACCCAGAGCGTGCCGGTTCGATGCCCCCAAACCCTCGGCAGGCTCGGCGAACACGCGTGGGGAGCGCGGCACCAGTTGGAGGACGGCGTGAGGGCCGCACAACGCGGATGTGCGCCGGCGTGAGGGCCGCACGATGCAAAGGCTCGTCGACATGAAAACCGACGACGTGGGTGCCAAGGACCAAAGCTCCCTCGACCTGAACGTCCGCGTAGCGGATCCGATCGCCGGAGGCAACGACCTCAGGGTCGGCCGCCGGTTCGTCATCCCGTCCGGAGAGCTCCAATGGCGCTTCAGCGGGAGCGGTGGCCCCGGCGGCCAACACGCCAACACCTCGAACACCAGGGTCGAGCTGCTTTACGACATAGCGACCTCCAGTGCCCTCGGGCCTCGCCAACGTGCCCGTCTCATCGAGCGGTTCGGCCCCACCGCTCGACTAGTCGTAAGTGAGGAGCGCTCACAGGCCCGTAACCGGGAAATTGCCCTCCGCCGCTTGGCAGAACGGCTCGACCAAGCACTCCTATCCCAGCGGCCACGCGTGCCAACTGCCCCCACCGGAGCATCCAGAGAACGGCGCTTGCGCGACAAACGGCTCCGCTCGCTGCGCAAAGAGGAGCGGCGCCCGATCAGCGAGGCTTGACCTCCCACTCGACGCCCGAAAGGCGGCCAAGGGTGAGCAGGAGGGAGTGAGTCCCTTTTTGGCCCATGCCCTGCGCCGTGGTCGAGACATAAAACTGCTCAGCGAGTGCCAGCCCCGGCAAGGAAAGGTTCATCCTGCGAGCTTCCGTCAAGGCGATGCCGAGGTCCTTGATGAAATGGTCGACTTTGAACCCCGGCTCGAAATCTCCCTTTACGGCGCGGGGGCCGTAGTTGCTCAAGGACCACGAGCCGGCAGCACCCGTACCGATGGTCTCGATCACCTTCATGACGTCGAGGCCCGCCCGGAACGCGTACAACAACGCTTCGCAAACGCCGATCATCCCCGACGAAATGGCTATCTGGTTGACCATTTTGGTGTTTTGACCCGACCCCGCGCCCCCTTGTAGCGCGACGACCTTGCCCAGCCGTTGCAGGACAGGCAGCGCCTGGTCAAAGACCTCCTGCTCACCCCCGACCATGATGACGAGCGAGGCGTTGCGAGCTCCCACGTCCCCACCCGATACCGGGGCGTCCAGGGCGCCTACCCCTTTGGCCTTCGCAGCTTGGAAAATTTCCCTCGCAAGCTGAGGTTCGCTCGTAGTCATATCGATCAAGGTTGCACCCTCTCTGGCCGTGCCCAACAGGCCCTCCTCCCCTAGCACGACCTCCCTGACGTCCGAGGGGTACCCGACCATGGTGATGACAAAATCGGCACCTTTCGCCGCTTCGGCAGGAGAACTCGCCCAGGTTGCCCCCGAACTCACCAGGGGCTCCGCTCTTTGCCTGGTGCGGCTAAAGACCTTGACCGGGTGCCCAGCCGCCAGTAGATGCCCGCACATGGCAGAGCCCATGACACCGGTGCCAATCCAGCCGATGCTGGGCAAGCCTTGCTCTTGGTCAGCCACTCTTGCGCCTCCTTGTTTTGACAGACCGATCAGGTGTTTGTACCTGTAACTGCGTTTGTGTTAGTTGCCCTCGCTTAGCAGCAACGATGTCCCGAGACGTTCACTCTGGTCGCGCTCATGCTAGCTGGTCGCGAAAGAGCACGGTTTTCCGTGACTATTCGCGACCAAGTCGCGTAGACGCGACCAGAGTGATCAAGGGCGACGGCAATTCTCGCACGCTCACCCGCACGCTCACCCGCACGCTCACTCACCCGCCCGCCCGCTCACCCCGCTAGCCCGCCCCCCGCACCGCCCCGCGCCCGCACCGCCCTGGGCCCGCACCGCCCCTGCCCGACCCGCTCAGCGATTGACCCGTTGGACCTTGCTCGCGTGGGCAAGCTTCCGGCCCGCCTCGCTGCTACTTTCGCCGCCGTGCCACCGCAACCCCGCACAGGCACAGCGCCCCGCCTGCGAACGAGGCGGCCACCGGTACCTCGCCAAGCAGAAGCCAACCAAGGAACACCGCCACCGGAGGCACGAGGTACGTCGTCGAGCCCATGAGCCCCGCCGTCATCCTCGCAAGCGCATAGGCCCAAGTTACGAACCCGATCGCCATCGGCCCGAGTGCAAGATAGGCCACCCACCCGATGCTGGTCGCGCTCGCGCGAGGAAGTTCTCTAAAGAACGACGGCGCGAACGGGGAGCACACCACAGCGGCGACGACGCACCCGATCCAGGTCACCTGCAGGGCCGGTACATGTTTCAGCACCGGCTTCTGCGAGACGACACCCAGAGCATAAAAGACCGCAGCCAAAAGGCAGAGGCCAGCCCCCCAGCTCGGCGCGAAGCCGTGACGCGAGGTTGCGAAACCGATCACGGCAACCCCCGAAAACGCGATCGCGCAGCCGGCAAGGAGGCGGCGAGGGAAACCCTCCCCCAATGTGAGCCCGGCAAGGACGGCGATGAGCACGGGCCCCACGTTCACGAGCATCGAGGCGGTGCCGGCGTCCACTCTTCGTTCGGCTTCGTTGAGAGCGACGTTGTAAAAGGCAAACCAGAACACCCCGCAAAAGGCAATGCGCGGGAGGTGGCGCACGGCGGGCAGCGGCCCACCCTTTAGGAACACGAGGCCGCCGAGCGCAACCGATGCCGTCGCCAGGCGCCCGAACGCGAGCGCACCCGGCGAAAAGTGCCCGAGCGCCGAACGGATCGCCACAAAAGCCGAACCCCAAAGCAGCGCTGTGATGGCCACCGCCACCAGGACGGGGGCCCGCTCGCTGACAAGGCGGCCGGAGCCGTCGACAGAGGCGGCACCCGCAGTAGGCGCAGTACCCGCAGTGCTCGCAAGGGCGGCGGTGGCCGGAGCGGCGGGCCCGGTCACCGAGCCGTCTGCCGCCACTGCACCTGCCGCCACTGCACCTGCCGCCACTGCATCAATGGGCTGGGCCATTTGGGAGGGGGAGGGGGACGAGGCCGAAGGGGAATTCGGGGTCACAAGAGACATAATGGTGGACGGCCCGGGCCGCATCTAGCGGTTTACGGACATGTGCCTTAGCAACCGCCGAAGGACGTCCCTTACGAGAGCGTCGGCAACCCCACCGCCTGCCAGGTCACGCCACCGTCGGTCGTGCGCTCCAGCCCGGCGCCTCCGGCCGGCAAGTACCAGCCGTGGTTCACGTCGACGTAGTCGACCACCGCTTGAGCAGGCAGGCTGAGATTGGACTCGGCCCGGCGCCATATGAGGCCGGCATCGGTAGTCGTAAGCACTGAGCGGCCCGAGTACAGCTTCCACGTCCTCGCTGTCACGACGTCTACCAGCCATCTCGCGTGTTCCTCAGGGGGTGGCGAGGCTGACCAGGTGAGCCCGCCGTT
>DATJMJ010000251.1:0-5706 GCA_035508795.1 Acidimicrobiales bacterium | reverse complement strand
CTGTCGATATCGAGGTGGCCGCCCGCTTCACCGACCAGCGAGTGGACAGTCGACAGCCCGAGGCCGGTGCCCTTCCAGCGCTGCTTGGTAGTGAAAAAGGGCTCGAGACAACGTGCTTTTACGTCGTCTTTCATCCCCGGCCCGTTGTCCGACACGGACAGGACGGCCCATTGCCCGGCTTGCCCGTCCCCCTCGCCATGCTCCGCTTGGGCGGGCTCCGCTTGGGCGGGCTCGGCTTGGGCGGGCTCGGCTTGGGCGGCCCGGGGCCCGGGAGCCCCCGCGTCGCCCCCCAGCCCCACCCCGGCGTCGAAAACACCGGAGGCGACCTTGATGACCAGGGAGCCGCCGGTGCCTTCCATCGCCTGGCACGAATTGAGGGCAAGGTTGAGCAACACCTGCTGCGCGCCGCTCGGGCTCAAGCCGACCGGGACGGGGCCGGACGGGTACTCGACTTGCACCTTTATGCCGTCACCGGCAAGGCGGCCGAGCACGGGCTCCATTTCGCTCAGTTCGGCGGCAAAGTCGACAACCTTCCCCGTTTCCTGGCGGTTGCCGCTCAAACTGAGGAGCTGTTGGGTCAACGACGCCGCGCGCCGTGCCGAACGCCCGATGTTCACCGCCGCCCAGCGTTGGGTGTTGGCAGACTCGTCCCGCCCGAGGATGTCCACGTACCCGAGGATCACCGTCAGCAGGTTGTTGAAGTCGTGAGCCACCCGCCCCGCAAGCAAGCCCATCGCCTCGAGGCGCTGCGCCTGCACGAGAGCACGCTCGGCTCGCTTGACTTCGCTCAGGTCGGTAGCAACCACGAGGACGCTCAACTCGTCATCGAGCCCCGTCATCGCCGTGGGCATCGGGGCGGCCGAAAGGGAAAGCTCGTAAGTGCCTTCGGAGACGACCGTGGTCGCAACTTCGCCCGTCCGGCGGACGCCGTTCGCCAACTCGACCAAAGCCGGCTGGAGGACCGGCGGCAGCGCCACAGCGTTAGCGTCCTGCCACCCGAAAAGGCGGTGGGCGGCAGGGTTGGCCAGCGTGACCTCCCCGGCTCGCCCGAGGCCCACAAGGGCGACTGGAGACGCGCTTACGACGGTGCGCAGCCTTGCCTGCTGCAAAAGTGCGGCACGTGTCCCGACGGCCCGCTCGAACGCCACCGGTACCAGGGACGCCAACGAGGCGAGCACGAGCTCTTCGTCGCCCGGAGCAGATTTCTCGCTGAACACGACGAGCGCCGCCCGGCGCTTCACATCGTTGGGCAGCAGCGGGTAGCCAACCCAGCCGCGCCCTCTTGCCACGGTGTGGCTCGTCGCCTCGAAGGCCTCTTCGGCCACCGCCGGGTCGACATCGCCCGAGCGCCCTTCCACGACGGTGCCGTCGGAGCCCCACCAACGCGCGATCGCGCCGCGCGCCCCCTGGAGAGCACGCGCCTCGGCGCAGGCGGTACTGAGCACCTCTTGCGGCGCCGTCGCACCCGAGAGCTTTGCCGACGCGGAAGCAAGCCGGCGGAGGCGGCGGGCGGCACGCGACTGGCGTCTGGAGACGGCGTCCATTTCCTGGTGCAACTCGTAACGTTCGAGGGCCGACGACAGGCGCGCCGCGACCTCGGTGCCGATGCTCAACGCCGACGGCCGGAAGGCGCGCCTGAGCGGCCCGGTGGCGAGCACGAGTTGCCCGGCCACTGCCGCCCGGCAACAAATTGGGGCAATTATCAGCGACTCTGCTTGGAGGCGACAACGGGCGTCGGCCACCGGGCCGGACGTTTCGTTGCCTTCGTAAGCAAGTACGGGCGAGTTGGCTCGGACGTTGCCGGGAGACCAGGGGCCGGCCTTGAGGCCGCTTGCCGGGTCGCAGCTGTAGGCGCTCGTGCGTGGCTTGCCCTGGTTCGTGAAAAGCTCGATCACGCAGAAGTCGGCAAAGGCCGGGACCAGCGCGTCGCACGCCTTGGCAGCCAGGTCGTCGACATTTTGCTTGGACGTTTCGAGCGCTTTTGAAATATCAGAAAGCACCTGCAGCCGCAACAATGCTTCGTCGGCTGACAACCTGACAACCTCGTTAGCCGCTCTCGCGGGCGCGCCTGCGTGGCGGGTATCTTGGTCGTCCATGGGTGGTGCAGGCATTGGCGCTCGAGATCCATGGAAGCACCCGTAACCTCGAGGTGGCTGCCGTAACAACAGATCACGCCGCGCGGCGTTCGCGCTCTAACGCTCAGCGCGGGAGAGTTGCCTGTTTGTTCGCCATCTCTTCGATTTCGCGGAAATACCGAGCGAGATTTCTCGTTTTTCGTATACCGGTAATTACCGGCACACTTTCCGTCACTCAGCCGGCTAGTCAGCCGCCTTTGTCATGGCATCAGGCGCGGGTGGCACTGCCCAAGGCGGCCTCGAGCGCGCTCACGATCCGCAAAGCCGCCCAATCGGCCTCATTGCGGGTGGGCGCCTCCACCATGACCCGGACGATGGGCTCAGTGCCGCTCGCCCGTACGAGGATCCTGCCCCGAGGGCCGAACCCGGTCTGCAACTCTGCGACTTCGCGCCACACGGCGGTGGCGCTCTCGAGGCCCTCCTTGTCGGCAACGGCCACGTTGTGCAAGACCTGCGGGCAGTGCTCCATCGCTGCGCTCGCCAGACCGGCCAAAGGCTCGCCCCGGCGGGTGACGAGGTCTGCCAGCAGGAGCCCCGACAAGACCCCGTCCCCCGTCGTCGCCCAGGAACGGAAAACGATGTGCCCCGACTGTTCACCACCCAAAGCCCACGCGTTGGCATCGAGCGCCTCGACGACGTGGCGGTCGCCGACATCGACGGTGCACACTTTTATGCCGGACGCTTCCATCGCGCGGTAAAACCCGAGGTTCGTCATCACCGTTACGACGACAGTGCTCCCGACGAGCCGTTGCCTTGCAGCCAGGTCCGTCGCAAAAAGTGCGAGGATGCGGTCGCCGTCGACGACTTTGCCTGCCGAGTCCACCGCAATGACACGGTCGGCGTCCCCGTCGAAAGCAACGCCGAGATCGGCGGCCTTGGCCACTACGGTCTCGGATAGAAGGCGTGGGTCCGTGGACCCGCAACCGAGGTTGATGTTGGTGCCGTCGGGCTCGTCACCGAGGACGGCGGCCACCCTCGCCCCGGCGGCCCTGAAGACCGCCGGGGCGGTCCGGAAGGCGGCCCCGTTCCCACAATCGAGCACCACTCTGAGCCCACGGAGGTCGCGCCCCTCCAGGCAGGACAGCAGGTACTGCTCGTAGCGCTTTACGGCATTTACGTCCCGGTCGATCCGTCCAACACCCACGCCTGTCGGCGACCCGGCCACAGTGCGCTGAGCGAGCAGGGCGCAGAGCTCGGATTCGAGTGCCCGCTCGAGTTCTTCGGGGAGCTTGGACCCGATCGCGGAAAAAAACTTGATCCCGTTGTCGGGGAACGGGTTGTGGGAAGCCGAGATCACCGCCGCTGGCGCGGAGCGTTCTACCGCGAGGTACGCCACGGCGGGCGTTGACAGGACGCCGACGTCGGTCACGTCGAGGCCCTCGGCAGATATCCCGGCAGATAGTGCAGCCTGGAGCAGTGGCCCGGAGCGCCTGGTGTCCCGGCCCACGATAAACCTCTCGTGTGGGCCGCCTAGGTGACCTCTCCCTACGACCCGGGCCACTGCACGGCCGAGGCCCATCGCCACCTCGGGCGTCAATTGAGAATTTGCAAGCCCTCTCAGGCCATCGGTCCCAAAGCGTGTTACGACCGGGACCGGTTTCTCGGGGAGCGTTGGCGCCACCGCCCGGACCTCGCCTTGCTCGCGGCCTTCCTCGCCGACATCAGCCGGTTCGCGGACCTCAGCCGGCTCGCGGACATCAGCCGCCTCGCGGGCCAAACTGCCGTAGCCTCGACCGCTGTCAACAAGAAGTGCCACTGACCCTCCCCTCGCCCCTGGGGTTGCACGCCGCCACGAGGCAAACAGAGCTTTCCTCTGGGAAGGTACAGACCAATTGCCTTCGTTACAACCCCGAACTTTTCCTCTCCGGTCCCTTATAGCCTCCCCGAAGACCCTCGATTAGTTAGGGGGAATTGGGCATACTTTGAGGTTGGGGCGCGGCAATTGCACAGCCGATGTGGTGACTACGGTGCTTGGGTCCTTCCCGGGGGCGAGGGGTTCGGCGCGATGGGCAAGGGGCCCAAGTGGTGGTTTTTCTCCCGATGATGGTGCCGCTTCAGGTGCGAAACCACCCATTGAGCCGTGCTGACCACTGAGGATCCCGACGAGCCTGCTGACGGCGGGATGGCGATTGGCGGGCTCAGGTTGGGGTAGCGCCTGATCTGGCCGGTCCGGACACCATGCTTGTCCCTTGGCTGGGATCCGTCCGGCGCCCCAGTGGTGCTGGTGGTGGAGCGCGAGGTGCTGGTGGCACCCGTTGTCGGGGGGTCCGTTGTCGGGGCGTCCGTGGTCGGGGCGTCAGTCGTAGGCGCAGCGGTCGTTGGAGCTGCGGTCGTTGGAGCTGCCGTGGTCGGCACAGCGGTCGTTGGAGCTGCGGTCGTTGGAGCTGCGGTCGTTGGAGCTGCGGTGGTGGGGGCGGCTGTCGTGGGAGCGTCCGTTGTGGGGGCCACTGTCGTCGGGGCAGCCGTGGTAGGAGCTGCGGTGGTGGGGGCGGCTGTCGTGGGAGCGGCTGTCGTGGGAGCGGCGGTTGTTGGCGCAGCGGTCGTAGGAGCGGCAGTCGTCGGCGCGGCAGTCGTCGGCGCGGCGGTCGTAGGAGCGGCGGTTGTCGGGGCATTCGTCGTCGGAGCGGCCGTCGTGGGAGCGGAAGAGCTCGAAGGGTTGGTAGTAGTCGTTTGAGAGCCGTACTGCCAGCATCCGTAGTTGATGGGCCCCGTCAGGTCCACACCTGCCTGGATCGAGGCCATCGGGAACGCCAGTGCCTCGGGGCAAAGGGTGGATTCAGCGAAACTCTGGTATTCCACGTTGAGTATTGGCTTACCAGCCTGGACGAAGACGTCGAGCTCCGAGCACTCCGAGTACTGCCAGCACTGCTCGTTGATCGCCCCGTCCACGTAGGGCTCCATGTCCGAGACGAAACTGTCCCCGTTTATGCCGTTTTTCAAGAAGATCGCCAGACCGTCCGAGTGGGCGATCGCGGCAAGATCCTCGAGGTACGTCTCGTCCTCCCCCATTGTCAGGCTGAAGCCTCCGAGAGGGTCGTTCGAATATGCATCGTCGTTATCGGGCTCCATCGCGTCGAATCCCTCCTCTTTGCAGAGGGCGATGCGGTTGCTCATTATTTGTTCGATGGTTTCGTACGGAGCAGGGACAGCCGCCGACCAGTCGGTCACATTTATCCACTGCTCGTCGGGCCATCCGGGTTCGGGGCTGCCAAGCTCGGAGGGGTCGAACTCGCTGAAGTCCGAACGGTAGTTCTCGGCACCACCCACGTCGACGTAGCAAATGGCATGGCCACCCATGGCATGGACGGCCGCTACCGACGACTCGATACTCGCGTCGGCGATCGGCATCCCGCTCGAAGTGAGCCCGTCTTCGTCGCCCAAGTCGGAGTCGACCGCTTGCACGTTTGTCACTGTGCCGTCGACTATGGGTGGGATAGTCAGCGGGTAATTCTCACCGATCACGTAGGCCCAGGATTGCAATGTGCCCGGTGACCACCATGTCCCCGCTGACGCTGTCCCTTGTATGAGTGGGACGCTCGTAAGGAGGACCGCTGACAGTGCTGTGCCGATT
>DATJMJ010000250.1:0-6827 GCA_035508795.1 Acidimicrobiales bacterium | reverse complement strand
CCCCCTCACGGGCCTGGCGAACCGGGTCTTGTTCCTCGACCGGCTGAGGCAGGCGCTCGGCCGACTCGAGCGCAGCGGCGGTGTTGTCGGGGTCCTCTTCTTGGACCTCGACGACTTCAAGGCCCTGAATGACCGGGCGGGCCACCGTGCGGGGGACGAACTGCTGACAGCTTTGGCCCAGCGCCTCCAGGCTGCGGTCCGCGCCGGCGAGACGTTGGCCCGCCTCTCAGGGGACGAATTTGCGGTGGTCGTCGAAGGCACCGACTATTCGGCGCCGATGACGACGGCTCAGCGCCTGCTCGACATGCTCCAGGTACCTTTCTCCTTCCCTCAGAAGCAGGCGTTCGTGCACGCCAGCGTCGGGGTAGCTACCACGAGCGACCGCGCATGTTCGGCAGATATCCTGCTCCACCGCGCAGACCTCGCCATGTACGCCGCCAAGCGGGCGGGCAAGAACTGTTACGAGGTTTACCCCGAAGAACTCGCTGCAGTTAGCTGACCCGCGGCGTACCCGGGCCTGAGGAAGGGGAGCGCTAGGTCGGGACGGCACGTATGGGAAAAAGCCCCACTGTTGAAAGCCTTCTGTCCCCTACGCGTAGCGGAGGGCACGAGCGAGGTCCACTGCGTCGGCCAGCAGCGTGCTTGCGAGTTCGGTCTCGGCGCGGTCCCCGGCCTCGCAGGCCGCCAGCACGGCGGCCTCGAGCTCGTCGGGCAAGCGAGCCTGCGTTGGCTCGAGCGTTTCTCTCACAGTGTCAAGGGCCCGAGTTGTTTGCCCGAGTTGGAGGTAGGCAGAGGCGATCGGGAACAGGGCCACGCACCGGAACGGGAACGACTCCAGCTGGGATCTCCAAAGGGCGAGCGCTCCGGTCCCGAGTTCGATGACCTGTTCGGGCCGCTGGTCACGCCAGGCCACCCAAGCCTCCAGCGCGGCCGTCGCCCCCGTGACGTACTGCCAGTTTTGCCCCGTTCTCGGGCCCGCTGCCGCCGCGGCCCGCGCCTCGGGTACAAGCTCGCGGACAAGATCGACGTCCCCCTGCCGCCACGCAGTGACCGCCAGCTCCGTGAGCGCCATGCTGCGCCCGTTGGTCGTCCCCGCCCTCTCCACTTCGGCTAGTACCCGTCGGTGCACCTGCTGCGCCTCATCGAGATCGCCGTACCACGTCAAGGCGACACCGAGGCTCATCAACGACGAAAAACGCCCAGTCTCGGGGTTCCCCCCCAGGCCCCATGTTGTCCCTTCGACCGCCTGAGCGGCGTCCACCGCCCTCCGGTGTTCCTCGACAAGCTCGGCGTCGACCCGGCAACGCCGTTGGCGCATGTGCTGCCATGAAAGGCTCGCGTAAAGCCCGGCCCGAGCCGCCGCCCCGCCTCTCGCCTCTATAAGTGGCCGTGCATTGGCCAGGATGGAGCCGGCTCGCTCTACGTCGTCGTCCCGGAGCGCGAAAGAGGCCTTGTCAGCTTGTACACAGGCCCAGAGATCGACTCGCTCCTGGTCGTCGTCCAGGTCGCACGGCCCGATCAACTCCTCGGCGGCGTCGAGAGCCGCCTTCCCTGCATCCGAGCGGAGGTCCTGCCATTCGATATTGGCCAGTAGGCACTGCAACCGCGCCGCCCGAAGCTTGTGGTCGAGTGGCACCCTGACGAGCCCATCTAGGGCGGCGGCTCGTGCTTCGCCGAAGCGGTCCACCAACACGAGCACCGCCGCGAGCTTCTCGCATAAAGCTGCTGCCCCTTGGACATGCGCCTTCCTAGGAGCTCTCGCCGTGCCCACCGATTTGGAGTCCCCGTCGATAACCTCGAGTACCTGGCGGTACAGGTCAATGGCTTCCTCGTTGCTGAACACCCGTGCGGCGAGGTCGCCGGCCAGCTCGAGGTAGTGAACGGCGCGCTCGCTTTCGCCAGCGGCGGCGAAGTGCCTCCCGAGGACGGGCGCGAGCTCGGGTATTCGCTCGGGCGCGTTTTCCTCGAGGTGCCAGGCGGCCCGCGCGTGAAGCTGTCGGCGTTGGGAGCGCAGCAGCCCGCGATAAGTAGCCTCTCGGATCAAAGCGTGACGGAACCGGTAAGACGGCTCCGGTTCGCGCCGAGCCTCCACCAGGAGGCCAGCCGAGACGAGCTCGTTAACAGCACCGTCCAGTTCCTCGCCGAGCTCGCTTACGGCGTCGATCGCTGAGCGCTCAGCCTCCTCGCCGAGGACCGACGCCGCCACTATGGCCTCCCTGGCGGGCAGGCTGAGGCGGTCGGCCCGGGACCGGATGAGCCGCTCGAGGGCCTCGGGGAGAGGAGCCGCTTCTGGCTCCCCGAACCGCCAACCGGTGGCGTCCCGGCTAAGGGCGCCGGAGTCCACGAGAGACGCAAGCCGTTCTTCTAAGAACAGCGGGTTGCCGTCCGCCCCCTCACAGGCCGCCTCTACCACCGCGTCGTCAACGCTACCGCCAAGAAGCGAACGAGCGAGAGCCCTTTCATCTGATCTTTGCACTGGGGCCAGCTCTACTCGCCGTAGAGGGCTCGCGGCGTTGGCCGCGAGGTCGGCCTCGAGCTCTCCGACTCCCGGGTCGGGCTCGGGACGGCGCGTCAGGAGCACCAGGAGCGGGCCGGTCAAAGCGAGCGTCGCTAGCTCGGCGGTAAGCCGGAGCGACGTGGGGTCGCACCAGTGCAGGTCCTCCATTGCCAGCACGGTGGGGCCCCTCTCCAGCAAGCGGGCAAGCACCGACCGCACGGCCAAGAAGGTCTCGTGTTGCAGGGCCGCCGGCCCCATGCGCTCGAGGTGCGCGCCCCGGGCGCCGGCAGGCAGGCCGATCATCCGGGTGAGCACGGGAAGGAGGTCGCTGTCACGGCCGAACACGGCCCGCACGGCTGCCTCGAGGGCAGGGCGGACTACTTCCTCGCCTGCTTCCAATGGCGTGCCGATGAACCGGCTGAGGAGCTGCTGGTAGGCCCCGTAGGGCGTGGACGAAGCGTAGGAGGCGCAACGGCCCTCGAGCCAGAGAGGCAGCCGCCCGGATCCCGCTCCGACCCAGCCCATGAAGTACTTGCGGCACTCGCCGACGAGCCGGGTTTTGCCGAGCCCGGGCTCGCCGACTATCACAACGGCCTGGCCATGGCCGGACGACACCGTCGCCCGCACCGCGTCTGTAAGGACTGCCAGCTCCGACGCCCGGCCCACGAGCGGCGCTCTAGCCGCCAACCTGCGTCGCCCAGCCTCGGCGGCAGGGCGTGGCCGTGGCGCGACGAGATAGGTGCCGGCGAGCGACTTGGCGTCCGGCGCCAGGAGGACCTGCTCGCTTGGCCCCCACTCAAAGATCCCCTCAGTAGCGGCGCGGGTGGCCGGCCCAACCAGCACAGAGCCTGGTCTGGCGACCGACTGGAGCGCGGCAGCTGCGCCAACGACCTCTCCCACGGCGCCGTAACCCAACTTGCCGCCTCCCCCCACCGGCCCCACCACGGCCGGGCCGGTCTCGACCCCGATCCGGGCCGAAACCGATAGCCCAGAGATCCCCGGCAAAACCGTTCCGCTGCTGAGACGGGTGCCACCGTGGTCGCCGTGCGAACAGGCGGCTGAGATGCGCAACGCCGAACGTAACGCTCGCTCGGGATCATCTTCGTGGCTTTGTGGCGCACCGAACAGGACTGACATCCCAGACCCCGAGACGGACACGACGGTGCCCCCGAAGGCCTCGGCCTCGCTGATAGCTCGCGCAAGACCCACGCCGACGAGCTCACGGAGGTCCTCAGGGTCAGCCACGGCCCCGTTTTGAGAAAGCTCTACGAAGACTGTGCTCACGAGCCGCCGCTCACCCACGGTTCGGGCGGGGGCGAGGTCGCCCTTTAGCTGCCCCAAGCGCCCGTCAGCGGCATCCACCCCCTCGACGCGGGGGCGCACCTCCTCGAGGGCGGGCGAGGTCCGCAGCCCGAGCGCCGCTAGTGCTTCCGCGCAGCGCTCGTAGATTGCAACCGCCAGCGGCCGGCGGCCCTGGGCCACGTAGAGCCGGATAAGCGCCGAGGCGGCCTCTTCGTCGGCTGGGTCAGCATCAAAGCATGCGCGCCAAGCCGCTAGGACCTCCTCGGGCCGCGCCTGGCCAAGCCCTCGCGCGCGGTCCCGGGCGAGTTCGAGCCGCGCCTCCTGGCGCAGGTACTCGACGCGCTCGCGCGCCCGGACGGCCCACTCCGCCGCCGGCTCCTCTGCCAGCGGCACACCGTCGGCGATGAGGGCATTGACGAGCGCGGAGTCTCGTTGCTGTCCTGGCGACGTCCCGAGCGCGCTACGCAAGGCCTGCTCGTGCGACGCGATGTCCACCTCCAGGGGGGTCTCTGACGACACCCATATGTGGCTCCGGTTGGCGCATAGCAACCCCTCGCCGAGCGGCCCCAGCTCGCCGAGGACCGAGCGAGCAAGAGAGAGCGCCTTGTAGAGCGCAGCGGTGGCGGCCTCGCCAGATAGCGCCGGGAAGAGCGCTTCGCAAGCCTCCTCGCGGCTGACGCGCCGCCCTGGGCTGACGAGGACAAGCTGGCAGAGCCGCCGGGCGGTTGGGCGCCCCCAGGGCCCTGCGTCGCGCCCCTCCAATGAAACGACGAACGGTCCGAGCAGGCGGGCCTCAACGACGGGAGGGTTTTCGAGGCCCATCCCCACTGACGCGCTCACCGAGGTCATCTTCTCACCGGCTGCCAGTGGTCTCAGCTTCGCCTAGACGCAGTCGGCGGCGCCACCAAAGGGCAGGCCGCTCAGGCCGGACGCCAGGGCAGGCCTCGCGACCGAGTGCTCTACCGCGGATTTGGGTGGCATGCCGTCGATCTCTGGGTTATAGGCGGCGGCGCCGCCGAAAGGCAGGCCACTGAGGCGTGACATGGCGTCACTTCTCGCCGGGGTCAGGGCTCGGCGATCGAAGTTGTCCGTGCTGAGGGACCGCGTCGCCAGCGCCTCTGAGCAAGCACTTGCAGTCGCCATATTGTCGACGGCCCGGCTGACTGCGAGCGCAGGGCGGGTCGCGTTGTGGCCCACTGCCATAGCAGTGCCCGCTTGGCTTGCTGCAAGCGCTATCGACGCCGTGACGCTAGTAATAAGTAGAGCGTTCCTGGCCCTCTTGGTGTTCATGTTGGCTCTCCTCCTGTGGTACCAGCGCTCGAGGGCTGGTACCGCCATCCTTTTGGAGCCGTCTTGCCGAAACCTTGCCGGGATGTCTGGTCCCAAGACATACCGGGCACATGTCGCGAGACTTAGCGGGCACCAACATGAAGGGGTGTGCGCATCGCACTCGCTGGTGGAGCTTCCCGGCGAGGACCTCACGATGCTCGTCTACACCGCCGAACATGGTTCGGCTTCCCAGCAGGCCCTCGACCTGTTGGCCAGCTGGGCCGTCACCCTGGAGAGGGAACGCCAGGACCGGGAGGCTCGAGCCCCGGCCTGAGCCCTCCGGGGCCCGAACCGAACAGGAGCGGCACGCAACACGGCCCCGCAGAGGGCGTGGTCCGGCGCGCCCAGGAGACAACGCCCAGGAGACAAAAGGAGAACCAAATGCGAGCCACCATCATCCACGGGGCAGGCGACGTCAGAGTCGAGAGGCGTAATCGAGGACGTCGGTGCAGCGGTGGAGGGCCTCGCGACCGGGGACCTCGTCGTGGCCCCCTTCGTGTGGTCTGACGGGACATGCGATTTCTGCCTAGAGGGCTTGCAGACCTCCTGCCGCCATAGTCAACCCCCGGACCACCGTCACCGTGATCGGCGACGGGGCCGTCGGCTTGTCGGCGGTGCTCTCGGCAAAGCGGCTCGGGGCCGAGCGCATCATCTTGATGGGGCGCCACAAGGCCCGCACCGACCTCGGAGCCCAGTTCGGGGCCACCGACGTCGTCCCCGAACAAGGCGAGGAAGGCATTGAGCGCGTCCGGGACCTGACCGGTGGCGACGGCACCCACACTGTGCTCGAGTGCGTCGGCCTCAAGGAGGCGATCGAAACCGCCTTCGCGGTGGTTCGTGACGGCGGCAGCGTGAGCCGCGTGGGCGCGCCACAGAACGACGACGTCCCGATGCCGTTCCCGGTGTTCATGCGCAACGTCACCCTCACCGGGGGCGTCGCTCCCGCCCGGGCCTACATCGACGAGCTGCTGCCAGACGTGTTGGAGGGCAAGGTCCAACCGGGCAAGGTCTTCGACATGACCGTGAGCCTCGACGACGTCGCTTCGGGCTACAAGGCGATGGCCGAGCGCACCGCCCTCAAGGTCCTAGTCCGGCCCTGACCGTCAGCACAGCAAAACATCATGAAAACAAAGAAGGAGTAAGGGTAAATGCACAATGCGACCGCTCGGCCGCACCGGCGCTGAAACCACAGAAAGGCAAAGCCATGGAGATCTGTCCAAAACCCCCCACTACCAAAGGCCCGGAGGAGACATTCACCGGAGACGTGTGGGTAGACCCCATCACCCGCGGCCTGCCACCGTCACAGCTCAACGTCGCCGCCAACCGGAAGGCAGGCCACTGATGCTGGGAGCACCGTCGGCCTGGGGCTCGGACCGACTGGAGCGCATCGGCCAGGCGGAGGAGCTCCAACTGGCTTCTCTCGGCGCCGACGCCCACAAGGTCACTGTTCGCCTGGTGCCGCTCGGCACCCACAACTGAAGGGGGATCCCAATGGCCATCAGCGACACCGCCATTGAAATTCGCGTTCTGCCGGGGGTTCACGTCGGTGGAGGCCCCGTGGCCGTGCCTTCGCTGCCATCCGCTCGCCTACAGGGCTAGATGAAGCCTCAGCGCTTCGTCCAGCGAGGCGAGGATGGCAGGCGGCACCACGCCGACCAAGGTGCCGACACGTTCGACGTCTACGGATCTCACCTGCTCT
>DATJMJ010000249.1:0-7885 GCA_035508795.1 Acidimicrobiales bacterium | reverse complement strand
TGCCTCCCGGATATGGTGCTCGCCGCTGCATCACCTCTGGCGCTCCTGTGCGCGGCCGGCGTGCTCGACTGGGTCTCTGCGTTGGTCATGACCGTCGTAGTGGCACTGTTCCCTGTCTTTGGGGCGCTCGTCGGCAGGTCGAGCCTCGACCTCGCCGCCAAGCGCTGGTCTCAGCTGGAGCAACTCGGACGGCAAGTGGCCGACCTTTTCCAGGGCCTACCGGTCCTCAAGGCCTTCGGCCGCACGCCCGAACAACGTGCGAGGCTGGCCGCCGCCAACGAAACTTTGCGGCGCTCGACGTCGGGCACGCTGCGGGTTGCCTTTCTTTCTGCACTGGTGCTCGACACTTTGGCATCGGTGTCAGTCGCGCTCGTGGCCGTGCCTCTTGGGCTCCGCTTGATCACAGGCGGGGTCGGCCTGGCGCCTGCGCTCGCGGTATTGATCATCGCTCCCGAGGTCTTCCTCCCCCTGCGCCGCGCCAGCGCCGAGTTCCACGAGAGCACCGAGGGGCTTGCGGCCGCGTCCCGGGCGCTGTCATTGATCGGGCCCGAGAGCGTGGGGGCCGTGGCGACGCGAGGAGACGATGTCCCCTCCATAGCCTCGGCCGGGGCCGGAGACGCGGCTGGGGCCGAGGCCGAGGCCGGGGTAAAGGTCGGGGCCAGGGCCGGAGAAGGAGCCGGCGCGGGGGCCGGGGCGGGGGTTGGGGCCGGGGTTGGGGCCGGGGTCGGGGTCGGGGTCGTCGAGCTCCGCTCGGTGACCGTCCTCGTGCCGGGGCGGGCCCGCCCGCTCCTCGACGAGGCATGCCTGAGGGTCGGGCCGGGCGAAACTGTGGCCTTGACCGGGCCGAGCGGGTGCGGTAAGTCGACCGTCGTATCGATGCTGCTCGATTTCCAGCGCCCCGACCGCGGGAGCGTAAGGGCCGGCGGTGTTGACCTCTCCCGGATGAGGGGAGACGACTGGCGCGACAGTGTGACCTACTTGCCGGAGCACCCCACCTTGCTCGCAGCGCCGCTGGCAGAAAACCTGCGTTTGGCTTGCCCATCCGCCACCGATGCCGACCTCGTCGAAGCGCTCGGGAGAGCAGCCGCAGCGGACTGGTACGCATCCCTCCCAAACGGGCTGGCAACGATGGTTGGCGACGGCGGGCGCCCGGTTTCGGCCGGTGAGCTCCAAAGGATCGCGCTCGCCCGGGTTTTCCTGCGTGACCGGCCGCTCTATCTTCTCGACGAACCGACCGTCCACCTCGCGGCGCAAGCGGAGCAAGAAGTCCTCGCCTCGCTCAGGGCTCGCCTCGAGGGCCGGAGCGCCCTGATCGTTTCGCACCGCCCGGCCGCCCATCACATCGCCGACCGCGTTGTGTGCCTGGAGAGCGCCAATTTGGTCGAGGTCCGGGCCGGAGCCCTGGTGGGGGCGAGAGATTGAGCCTGTCGCCTGAGGTCCGCGCCGCACATGGCCCGGGAGCCGCAAGGTGGTGCCTGCGGGTGGCCGGCCTGCGCCCGGCCGCACTAAGCCGCTCGGCGGGCGCAGGTGTGCTCAGCGCCCTGTGCGGTATCGGGCTGCTCGCCACGTCGGGTTGGCTCATTACCCGCGCTTCGGAGCGGCCGCCGGTGCTCAGCCTTTGCATAGCAATTGGCGCCGTGCAGGCCTTCTCGCTCGGACGCGGGCTGTCGCGCTACCTGCAGCGCCTGAGTACCCATGGGCTGTCCTTGGGTGTGCTCGGCCGGCTCCGGCTCCACCTTTGGGACACCTTGGTGCCGCTGGTGCCGGGAGGCCTCGGGCGGAGCGGGCGTGGGGTTGCCCTCAGTGCCTTTGTCGGGGACACCGAGGTCGCAGCCGAGGGGCTCTCGACAGTGGCAACAGTTGCCGTCGATGTCGGGGCAAGCATCGTGCTCGGCACGGTTGTCGCCGTCCTTGTCGCCCCGGTGCTCGGAGTTTGCCTTCTCTGCGGTGCGGCCACGGTTGTAGCCGTCGCCTCGCTGGCGACGCGCACGGGCCGCGACCTTGAAACGCGGGTCGCGGAGCAGCGGGCCGAGCTGGCCGACTTTGTCTCGGGGACCGTTTTGTCCGCACGCGAACTGGTTGCCTTCGGCCGCCATGACATAGTGCAGCAGCGCTTGGACGAAGCGGAGCATCGCTCGGCGCGACTGGAAAGG
Organism: Acidimicrobiales bacterium; assembly: GCA_035508795.1. Lineage (GTDB taxonomy): Bacteria > Actinomycetota > Acidimicrobiia > Acidimicrobiales > Palsa-688 > DATJMJ01. The sequence continues at coordinate 5,732 of DATJMJ010000249.1, read as the reverse complement.
AGCCGGGCGTGGTCGAGCGGGCTTGCGAAGGCGTCCGTCGCCGGCGCAACGGGCGCCGTGGTCCTCGCTGTCACCGCCGTCGCCCTCTCGCTCAACACCTCGCACCGCGTCGCCGGGGTCATGGTCGCAGTCGTGGTCTTTACGGCCCTCGCCGTTATGGACCAGTGTTCGGCGCTCCCCCAGGCGATGGCGCGGGCCAACTCCGCCCGTGCTTCGGTCGGCCGGCTGCTCGAGCTCGGCCAACTTCCTGTCCCGGCGGGCGAACCGACGTCGAGGCAGGCCCTTGCGGACGAGCCTCCCTCGGCGCGGCTCATCGGGGTGACAACAATCGGGACCGGCGGCTCGACAGTCCTCAACGGCGTAACTCTCGAGGCCAAGGCGGGGCAGCGGCTTGGCCTGATCGGCCCGAGCGGGTCGGGCAAGACGAGTGCTATCTATGCCCTGCTGCGTTTCATGGCTTGCTCATCGGGCATTGCCAAGCTCGGTGGTAACGACGTCTCGCAGATCTCGAGGAGCCAGATCGCCTCCCTTGCCGGTTGGGTGCCCGATGAACCTCACGTCTTCGCGGCCAGCTTGCGCGACAACCTTCGGGTGGCACGTACCTCGGCGAGCGACCCCGAGTGCCTCGAGGCGCTCGAACGGGCCGGTCTGGCTGGGTGGGCCAGCGGGTTGCCGGCCGGGCTCGAGACGCGCCTTGGCGCCGGGGGGCTACCGGTCAGTGCAGGCGAGCGCCAGCGGGTCGGGTTGGCCCGGGCACTGCTGGCAGGTTCACCGGTGCTACTGCTGGACGAGCCGACGTCGCGGTTGGACCAAAAGACCGCCGAAGCCGTATTGCCCGAGCTGTTGGACGCGGCAGGCCGGCGCTGCGTGCTGGTTGTCTCTCACGATCCGTGGCTACGGGACCACGTCGACGACGTCGTGTGCCTGAACGGCGGTTCGGTCGTCCCGCCCGATTAGGACCGGGTTCGCATCGGCGGCTTGACATTGGCGGCTTCGCATCGGCGGCTCGCCGCCGGCGGGTCGTCACAGCCGGCTTGCCATGAGCGCAAGGTCGCAGCCGGCTTGCCATGAGCGCAAGGTCGCAGCCGGCTTGCCATGAGCGCAAGGTCACGGCCGGCTTGCCGCTGGCGGCCTGTCAAAGGCGGCTTGCCACCTGTAAGGGACCGGCCCGGCCCCCGGGGCGCGATTACCAGTCGCTGCCGGCGGCGGCCTTTTCGACTTCACGGAGGCGTCGTACGAGGACCTCGAGCATTGCCCATGCGACGTCGGGGTGCTCCTTCAGGAAGGGCCGGAACTCCCACTGAGTGAACACCATGCAGCGCAGCTTCGAGGCCGCTGTCACATCGGCCGAACGGGGCGACCGGTCGATAATCGCCATTTCACCGAAATAGTCACCGGGGCCGAGCCGCCAGCGCGCCTTCCCGCCGAGCGAGACGTCTGCCTCCCCCTCCACGACGACGAAGAAGGTCGAACCTGCTTCGTCCTGGGTGGTGAGGCGTGTCCCGGGCTCGTAGCTCATGTCGTGCGCGACCTTGGCGAGCGCCCGAAGGTCCTTCTTGGGCAGGTTGGCAAAGAGAGGGATCCGAGCCAGCAGTTCGCTCTCGTCGGCCATGGCGAGAGCATAGTTGCTTGCCGGGCTGCGGGCCTGCTCGCGATGGCGGGGGCGGCCTAGCGCCAGGCTTGCCGCGACCGGACCCCGTTAGTAACGTCAGGTCAGCTGAGGCAGAGCGAGGTGGCGCGCATGTTCAAAACTGTGTTGGTTGCTGCGGATAGCTCGGTGACGGCTTCTCGTGCCGTGACCACGGCGGTCGAGTTGGTGAAGTCGCTCGGCGGCGATCTCCATGTCGTGACCGCTTACGACCCCGACTCTGTAAAGGTCGACAAACTGCCCGACGAGTACATCGACCGGGTGAGGGACCCTGCGGACCTGCTCCTCGAGAAGCTTCGCGGGTCGATCAGCGAGGCGGGGGTCCAGGCGAAGTACTACCCGGCCGCCGGCGACCCCGCCGACGCGATCGTGAAGGTTGCCGACCACATCAACGCCGACCTGATCATCGTCGGCAACAAGGGCATGAAGGGTGTGCGCCGGGTCCTCGGCAGCGTGCCCAACTCCGTCGCCCACAAGGCAAACTGCTCGGTCCTGATCGTCGACACGGTCGGAGGGGACTGAGCGAACCTCCCCCGTAGTCCCTAGCGGCGCGGGCACCTGCCGTGTACCGTTCAATATGGCGCGCAACGACCCAGGTGCCAGGTCGGGGTTGACGCTCGGGGGCGCCGTGCCGTTGTCTTCGATCACCGAGGACGCGCAGGCCTACATCGCGGGCGACCGCCGGCGAGCGCTCGCCGCGGGGGTACCGCTCGCCGACAGAGTCTGCGGGGCCGCGATCTTCGCCGATATCTCCGGTTTCACCCCGCTCACCGAGGCGCTCGCCGCGGAGCTTGGCCCCCAGCGGGGAGCAGAGGAGCTGACGGTCGTGCTCAACCTCGTGTACGACGCGGTCCTCGGGGAACTGCACCGCTACAGCGGCAGCGTCATCTATTTCAGCGGGGACGCGGTCACCTGCTGGCTGGACGGCGACGACGGTTCGCTGGCGGTCTTTTGTGCCCTTGCGATGCAGAAGGCTATGGAAAGGGTCAAGACTGTCCGCACTCCGGGCGGAGCGACGGTGGGGCTGGCAATGAAGGTCGCAGTCGCCGCCGGTCATGCTCGCCGGTTCGTCGTGGGGGACCCCGACATCCAGCTGATCGACGTGCTGGCGGGTGAACTGATGGACCGGCTCGCCAACGCCGAGCACCACGCCGAGCGGGGCGAGGTTGTTGTCGACTCGGTGACGCTCGAAACTCTGAGTGGCGCCCTCGAGCTTGCGTTGGCCCGCGGCCACGGCCAGCACGGCGTTGGCGTGGTCGGCGCGCTGAGCGGGCCCGCGCCGGTGCTCAAGCCGCCCATGCCTTACCCCAAGCTCTCGAGGGCGGTCGTCAAGCAGTGGCTACTGCCTGCTGTGTACCAAAGGATGCGTTCCGGGAGGGGCGAGTTCCTTTCGGAGTTGCGGCCGGCGGTACCAGTGTTCGTGCGGTTCGGTGGGATCGATTTCGACAACGACGTTGAGGCTCACCTTCTCCTCGACCACTTCATCCGAAGGGCGCAGCGGGTGATCGACAGCTATGGCGGGAACGTGCTCCAATTGACGATCGGCGACAAGGGCGCATATTTGTTCGCAGTTTTTGGTTGCCCGCTGGCTCATGAGGACGACGCTGCGCGGGCATGCGCCGCCGCCCTCGAGGTCCTCGATCTCGAACTCGGTACCGCTGCGACCGGCCTGCAGGTTGGGGTTTCGTCTGGCCGGGTCCGCAGTGGTGCCTACGGTCACTCGCACAGGCGAGCGTTCACCTGTCTCGGCGATGCGGTCAACATCGCCGCCAGGCTCATGCAAGCGGCGCCTCCGGGGCAGGTCTACTTGACCACCGGGGTCGCGCGCGATGCCGGGGGCAGCTTCAACTTCGAAGATCTGCCTCCTCTCACCGTGAAAGGCAAGTCGGCGACGGTCTCTGCGCGCAGGCTCGTGGGACGGAGCGGTCGTGCGATCCAGCGACTGGAGCGACCGGTTCGCCCGATGGTGGGCCGCTCTGCCGAGCTCGGCCAGCTCGTTGAGCTAGGCGAGCGTGCGAGGGCGGGCAACGGCCAGGTGCTCGGCCTGGTAGCCGAAGCGGGCATGGGCAAGTCCCGGTTGACCGAAGAAGGAGTGCGGCTCCTATCGGCCCGCGGGATGCGAGCCTTCGCAGGGGCGGCTGCCTCGGTCGGTTCGGCGACGAGTTACCTTGCTTGGCAAAGCGTCTGGGCAATGTTGTTCGGCATCGAACCGGAAGGCGACCCGGTTCCCCAGCTGGAAAAGGCGCTCTCGCAAGTGGATCCCAGCCTCTTGCCCCGGCTGCCGCTGCTTGGCGCAGTCCTAGGGGTGCCGGTCGAGGACAACGAGCTGACTCGCAATTTCGACGCAAAACTGCGCAAATCGTCCCTCGAGTCACTTTTATCGCGGTACCTCACGCTGCGGGCCAAGTGCGAACCTCTGGTCCTGGTGCTGGAGGACTGCCACTGGCTCGACCCGTTGTCGTCCGATCTCCTCGACGTTTTGGCTCGTGTCGTGCCGAGCCTGCCGGTGCTCGTACTCCTGAACTACAGGCCTGGCCCGTTCAAGGCGCCCGCGCTCCGGCACACGACTGTCCTCGAACTCGACCGGCTCGACCCCGGCAGTTGCCGGGAGCTGGTAGTGGCCCGCTTGACGGAGCTCTACGGGCCCGAGACCAAACCATCCGAGCCCATGCTTGAGAAATTGCTGTCGCGTGCAGAGGGCAACCCCTTCTACCTCGAGGAGCTCGTCAACTACCTCTATGGCCAAGGGGTGAACCTCGCCGACGCGGCAGGCGCAGCGTCGCTTGAACTACCCGGGAGCTTGGCCAGCTTGGTCCTTTCCCGGATCGACGCCCTGGCAGAACCACCGCGGCGGGTGCTCAAGGTGGCCAGTGTCGTCGGCCGCGAGTTCGGGTTCGAGAGCTTGAACGCGGCGCACCCACGTCTTGGGGCGCGTCGCGCAGTCATAGGCCACCTGAGCCGTCTTTGCGCGCGCGACCTCCTGATGCGCGAGGAGCCGGCGTCCGACAATTATGCGTTCAAGCACGCCGTAATTCACGAGGTTGCCTACGAGAGCCTCCCCTTCGCAATGCGAGCGCGGCTCCACGGGCGTATCGGCGCTTGGCTCGAGCTCACGTCGCCGGAGGCGCTCGACCTCCTGGCGCACCACTTCTGGCATAGCGCCGACGAGACGAAGAAGCGAGTGTACCTGCGGCGCGCGGGGGAGGCGGCAGAGGCACGCTACGCAAATGACACTGCGATCGATTATTACAGGCGGCTTGCTGGTTTGTTGCCGGACGAGGACCGTGGAGAGGTCCTCCGCAAGCTCGGGGTCGTACTGGAGCTACGAGGCGATTGGGCGGGGTCGGAGGCGGCGTACACCGAGGCGCTCAGACTGGCCGAGGCGCTCGACGATGGAGGCGCGGCCGCATGGTCCCTCGTGGGGCGCAGCGTCGCCACGCGCCGGCTAGGGAGATATGACGACGCCGCGGCTGACTTGGACGCCGCCGCCCGCAACTTCCAGGCCATCGGCGACACGCCGGGGATGGCCCGGGTCGCCCACGTGCGGGGCGTCGTTTCCTACCAGCGAGGTGAGTTGGACGAGGCCTGGGAGCAGCTCCAGCTGAGCCTTGTGCTCTGGAAAGAAATCGGCAACCGGGAAGCCGAGGCCAGGGTGCTCGACAGCCTCGCGGTCGCAGCGATCTACCGGGAGAACTACGAGGTGGCGGCCGATCTCGGCCAACAGGTCCTCGACCTGTGGTCGGCACTCGGGCATCGTTGGGGTGTCGCCATTTCCCACCTCAATCTGGGGGTGCACGCGCTCCTGCGCGAGGAGTACGCTTTGGCGACTTCGCACGAGGAGACGGCGCTCGCCATCCTCCTCGAGACCGGTGACACCTATAACGTCGCCCAGGTCCGTCACAACCTCGGCGACATCGCCCGGGACACGGGGGACCGGGCAACTGCGGGTGAGCATTATGCCGCCGCCCTCGAGATGTTCCGCGATCTTGGCGACCGGCGTGGGTTGTGCATGGTGTACGAGGCCATTGCGCTCCTCCTGGCCGGCAGCGCTCCTCTCGATGCCCTCCGTCTGGTAGGTGCCGCC
>DATJMJ010000248.1:0-15843 GCA_035508795.1 Acidimicrobiales bacterium | reverse complement strand
TTCCTCATTGACCCTGCCAGGGTGCGAAAACCGACCGACAAACCGAGGGTCGAGCGCGTAGTGCCTTTCACCAGGGGCTCGTTCTTCGCCGGGGAGAGCTTCATCGACCTGGCCGACGCACAGGCAAGAGCTGAGCAATGGTGCCGGGGCCGCGCCGGCCAACGCGTCCACGGCACGACGGCGGCCCGGCCAGCCGAGGTCTTTTCGGCAGAGGAAGCGCCCCAGCTCCTGCCGGCACCGCTACAGCCTTACGACCTGCCCATCTATGCCAGCCCCAAGGTCCATCGCGACCACTACATCGAAGTGGCGCGCGCCCTTTACTCGGTGCCGGGCAACCTAATTGGCCAACGCGTCGAGGCCCGCGCCGACCGCGCCATCGTGCGCGTCTATTCCCGCGGGGCCCTGGTGAAGACCCACCCCCGCAAGCCCCCGGGCGGGCGTTCCACCGACCCGGCCGACTTCCCGGCCGAAAAGACCATCTACGCGATGAGGGACCTGGACCGCCTCCAGGCGATGGCGGCCGCCCATGGCCCGGCCATCGGTGCCTACGCCAAGGTCATCTTGGACGACCCGCTCCCGTGGCGGAAAATGCGCCAGGTATATGCACTTTTGGGCCTTGTGAAGAAATGGGGCCCGGAGCGGGTGGAGGCCGCTTGCTCCAAGGCGGCCGACGCCGAGGCGTTCAACATCGGCCTCATCGGCCGCATGCTCGAGCGCGCCACCGAAGGCGCCGACATCGCCGCCCCGCCGCGAGGCTTGTCCCTCCCCGGTCGTTTTGCCCGTCCCCCCGAGCAGTTCGCCATAAAAAGACCAGGAACGACTACCACCACCCCCGATGGGGCCTCGGGAGCGGACGTAGAGGCCGTTTTTAGCCAACCGAGCCTCCTCGGTCGCCAAGGTGCCCGGTGAGCGCCCCCGGCCCTGTCGTCAGCGCCGAGCTGAAAGCCGTGCTGCGACAAGTAAAGCTCGGCCGTTGCCTGGACACCTTGCCCGAACGCCTCGCCCTCGCCAAGAGCGCCGACATGGCCTATGCCGACTTCTTGGAGCTCGTGCTGTCGGACGAAGTCACAAGGCGCGAAACGACCTCGGCATCGTTGCGGGCGCGCGCTGGGGGCCTTGACCCCGACATGTGCCTGGAGAACTGGGACGCCTCGACCAAAGTCAGCTTCGACCACCAGATCTGGGACGAGCTGTGCTCTTTACGCTTCATCGACGCCGGCCACAACGCCTTGGTCCTCGGCCCGGTCGGGGTGGGCAAAACCTTCATGGCGACTGCGCTCGGCCACGCCGCCGTCCGGCGGCGCTACAGCGTCGTCTTCAGCCGCACCGACGTGCTGTTGAAACGGCTGCGCGCTTCACGCCTCGACAACAGCCACGACGCCGAGATCCGAAAGCTCGTCCGGGTGGACCTGTTGGTCCTGGACCTATGCCAACCGTGCAACTATGCCGACACGGTGGCCCGCGGAGCGGGAAGGCCCTTTTGATTAGGCGGGCTCTTGGGGCTGGGCCGGGCGGGATTGTCGGCATAGTTCGCTGACCGGCTAGAGCCTCCAGCAACCGGGGCGTGGTGCTCCGGGCGAAGGGAGGCGAAACAAACGATGTCGGGGACCCGGAGGAAACCTGGGAGCCTTGGCCCCTACGTTGAGGGCTATCGCGCTTGGCTTTTAGGGCTCGGTTACACGCCCAGCACCGTTAGGGGCGAGCTGAAACTGGTGGGCCAGTTGGGCCGGTGGTTGGCCAGTCGGGGCGTCGAGCCAGCCCAGCTGGACGACGTTGTCATCAAGAAGTTCCTTGCGGACAGGCGCGCCGAGGGGTTCAAGCGGATCGCGACGGCGCGTAGCTTCGCGCAGCTGATCAAGCACTTGAGGGCCGAGGGGGTGGTCAGTGCAAGAAGTCCCGAAGTAAGAGTTGCTCCTGTAGGGGACCTTATGGCCAGCTACAAGCAGTGGCTCATGACCGACCGGGCACTGGCACCCTCCACGGTGCTCCGCTACGAGGCCTTGGCCCGGGTGTTCCTGCAGGGACGGGCCACGTCTTGCGGTGAGCTCGGCCTAGACGGCCTGAACGGTGCGGACGTGGCCAGGTTCTTGCTCGGGGAATGCGCCCGGCTCAGCGTCGGCTCCGCTAAGGGCAGGGTCACCGAACTACGGTCCTTGCTGCGGTTCTTGCACTTGAAGGGCCTGACGGCACTGTCGCTTGCCGAGTCGGTGCCACCAGTGGCAGGTTGGCGCGACACGGGAGTGCCAAAGGCCATGCCCGTTGCCGATATCGAGGCCCTGCTCCAAAGCTGTGACCGTTCCACCCTGGCCGGGACGCGGGACTTCGCAATGGTGACGTTGCTCGCCCGGTTGGGACTGCGATCAGCCGAGGTGGCATCGCTGGAAGTCGCCGACTTGGACTGGCGGGCAGGCGAACTCATCGTGCGCGGCAAGGCGCGCCGCCAGGACCGCCTGCCATTGCCGCACGACGTGGGTGAGGCAGTGGTCGCCTACTTGTCGCTTCGGCGCAGCGTGGGCACCCGGAGGGTGTTCTTGACGCTCCGCCCTCCCCACCGGCCTGTGCTGCCTGGCCTGGTGGGCGAGGTCGTCCAAAGGGCGTGCCGACGGTCTGGGCTGCCCGTCGTCGGGGCGCACCGCCTCCGCCACACCCTGGCCACTGAGCTGTTGCGCCAAGGTGCGTCGCTGGTGGACATCAGCCAGGTGCTGCGCCACCGGGACCTGGCCACGACGGCTGTGTACGCGAAGGTCGACCTCAGCCGGCTCCGCCAGGTCGCCCGTCCATGGCCAGGAGCGGCCCGGTGAGCCCCTTCAGCCAAGACGTCCAGGACTATTTGGCACTTCGTCGTTCGCTCGGCCACGACCTCTCCGACGCTGGCCGGTTGCTCCCGCGCTTTGCTGGCTACTTGGAGTCAATAGGTGCCGAGTTCGTGAGCACCGAGGCCGCGCTCGCCTGGTCCTGTCAACCCGACGTCCCGGCGAGCAGCACGGTTTGGCCAAAGAGGATGACGGCGGCGCGAGGTTTCGCCCGCTATATGGCCGGCGTCGACGCCCGCACGGAGGTGCCCCCGCCAGGGCTCGTGGCGTCTAGGCAGCACTGGCGGCCGCCGTTCACTTACTCGAACGCAGATGTCCTGGCCTTGATGGGCCAAGCTCGTCTCTTGCCGACATCGCCGTTCAGGGCATTGACGTTCGAGACCTTGGTCGGCCTGCTCGCCACTACAGGGCTCAGGGTCGGCGAGGCGATCAAGCTCGGGCGTGACGACATCGATTGGGCCGAGGGCGTCCTCTTCGTGCACCGCTCTAAGTTCGGAAAGTCGCGCCAGGTCCCGCTTCAACAAACCAGTGTCACTGCCCTCGCGCTCTACGCCAAAGAGCGCGACAAGTTGAAAGGCCGGCTGCCAACGCCCAATTTCTTTGTGTCCCTGCACGGCACGCCGCTCATCTACGCCGTTGTCGGCCAGGTTTTCAGGGAGCTGTGCGCTGGTGCGGGCGTGGGTGCCAGTTCATCGGTGCGGCCGAGGATCCACGACCTGCGCCACAGTTTCGCGGTGCACTGTCTCGCCCAGTGGTATTCCGAGGGAGTAGACGTCCAGGCCCGGTTGCCTCTGCTGTCCACGTATTTGGGCCACCGGGAACCTCGTTACACCTACTGGTACTTATCGGCAGCGCCCGAACTGCTTGCCCACGCAGCCAGGCGGCTGGAGACCGCGTCGGCGGTGACGAGGTGAGCTCGGTCGCCCCGACCCTTCAAGCGTTCTTCAGCGAGCGCCTTGCTCGTCAACGCCAAGCCAGCCCCCGCACCGTCGCCTCGTATCGGGACACCCTGCGGCTGCTGCTGTGCTTCGTGCAAGCTTCGAGTGGAAAGTCCCCGTCTTCTCTTAGCTGGGACGACCTCGACGAACCGGTCGTCACCGCATTTCTCGACCATTTGGAGACTGGTCGTAACAACACCGCCCGGACCCGCAACCTGCGCCTGACCGCCATCCGCTCACTGTTCCGTTATGCAGCGCTACGCCACCCCGAACATGCCGCTGTGATAGCCCGGGTGCTGGACATCCCGCCCAAGCGTTTCGAGAAACGGACGGTCACGTTCCTCGTCGCCGAGGAGGCAAAGGCATTGCTCGGCTCTCCCGACCCGGCGCGGTGGGAGGGCCGGCGTGACCGTGCGCTCTTGGTGCTGGCCGTCCAAGCGGGCCTCCGGGTTTCTGAGCTGGTGGGGCTCAACTGCGGCGACGTCGTCCTCGGCACCGGTGGGCATGTACGCTGCGAGGGCAAGGGCCGGAAGCAGAGGGCAGTGCCGCTGACCGCAGATGCCCAGGCCGTGCTCACTACGTGGCTTGCCGAGCGAGCTGGTGAGCTCGACGCACCGTTGTTCCCCACCCGGACCGGACGGCGCTTGAGCCGTGATGGCGTCGAGCGCCGTGTCGCTACTCACGCTGCCACAGCAGGACAATTCTGCCCGTCGCTGCTCACCAAGAAGCTTCACCCTCACGTGCTGCGCCACAGCTGCGCGATGTCCTTGCTGCAGGCCGGGGTCGACACCTCTGTCATCGCCCTCTGGCTCGGCCACGCCGACGTCCGTTCCACCCAGCCCTATCTCCACGCCGATCTCAGCATCAAAGAGCGAGCCCTGGCACTGACGACGCCCGCCTCCGTCCCGCCTGGGCGCTACAAACCCCCCGATGCCTTGCTCGCCTTCCTGGAAGCACTGTGACTATGCCGACAATCCCGCCCGGCCCAGCCCCCAGAGCCCGCCTAATCAAAAGGGCCTTCCCGCTCCGCGGGCCACCGTGTCGGCATAGTTGCACGGTTGGCATAGGTCGATGACCAGCAACCGGGGGTTGGCATAAAAGCGCATGGCCTGTTCCCAGGTGCCCTCGATGACCGCCCGGTGACAACGCGCCGCCAGGTCGGCGGCGGTTGTGTAAAGGCAGCGGTGCCCGGCTTCGACAGCGGCCCGGGCCAGGCAGGTGGCCAACATCGTCTTTCCCACCCCGGGTGGGCCGATCAGCAAGATGTTGGTGGCGTCGTCCAAGAAGCGCAGGCTGGCCAGGTCCTCTATCAGCTTGCGGTCGAGGGTGGGCTGGGCCTCGTAGTCAAAATCGGCCAACCTCCAGGGGGCGGGCAGTTTGGCAAAGCGCTCGAGCAACGAGCGGCGCCGCTCGTGGCTGGCCGCCACCTCTATGGCGAAGAGGCGCTCAAGGACCTCGACGTGGCCGAGCTTTTGCTCCCGGGCACGGTCGAGCTCGGCCGCCAGGGCCTCGGCCACGGCCGGCATCCTGAGGGCGGCCAGGTGGCCCCGCAGGGCCTGGTAGGTATCGGCGCTCACCGGGCGCCCTGTCCTTGGGCGTCGACGACTTGTTGGTAGACGGCGAGGTCGATGACCACGTCGGGGTCGTGCTGGGCGCCGAGCACGCCGGCGGCGATGGCCCGGGCTGCGGCCGAGGGCGGCCGGTTGGCCTTGGACCGACAGGGGGCGGCGCGTGTGAACTGGGCCAGTACGGCGAGCTCTAGGGCTTTGGCCTGGCCCGGGTCGCGCACCACCCGGCCGGTGCCCGGCCGGGCACGTCCGTGGCAAGACAGCACCGCCCCAGACGCCGAGACCACCTCGACCAGGCCCGAGCCGAGCCGGTGCCGGACAGTCACCACCTGGCCGTAAAACCCAGGCGGGGTGCCGTAGAAGTTGCCCTCGAAGCTGACGGTGGCCGCGCTTGTGACGGTGCGCACGGCCTCGACGATGGCCGGGTAGGGGGCCGCCGGGAGGGCGAGGAGCCCTTCGAGGCCGGCCAACAGGCCCACCGTCGGGCGGGCCAGGCCCCTCGAGGCGAGGTAGGCGCCTGCCCGCTCACCCAGCACCTGTTCGAGCCGGGCGAGCGGCCGGGACCGTTTGTCGGCCACCCGGCTGCAAAAACGGTCTAGCTGGGCCTGGCCCGCGGCCATCGTCGTGGCGGTCATGGTGCGCCAAAAACGCTGGGTGGAGAAATGGACCGACTTTTCCACCGAGCCTTTGCGGTTGCCCCGCCGAGGCGGGCAGACGGCAATACCTGCCCCGTAATGCTTGAGCACGGGGGCGAAGCTCGCCCGCAGGCGCCCGCTCCCCGGCTCGACGACGGTGGCCATGCGGTCAAAACGCCACGACCTGGCCGTGCCGCCGAGCTCCCTCAGCACATAGTCCATGGCGCCGACCAGGTGGGCCTGGTCCTCGGCTTCGGCAAACGCGGCCCGGAACTGGCCCGAGAACGGCAATGACCCAACGAGCAGGTGGGCATCGCCGCCCCAGGGCGCGCCGGGCAGCTCGTCCCAGTCCCATTGCAGTTCTTCTCCCGGCGGGTGGGGGATGTCGATGGTGTCGCGGCCCTTGACCCCAGAGCACGCCTCGCAGTGGGGCCGCAGCGCCCTGGCCCGCAGCGAGCGGGTGAAGCTCGGGTAGCTGAGCGGGTAGCCAAGGGCGGCCACCTCGTCGAAGAGGGCACTGGCCCACACGTGGGCGTCGTCGGCCAGGCGTTGGGCCACATAGGCCGCCACCTCGTCGAAAGGGTCGGGAGCGGACCGTTTTCGTTGCCCGGCGGTCCTTTTGCCGGACAGGTAGCCACGGACCGTCTTGCGGTCCCGGTCGAGGTGACGGGCGATGGCCGAGATCGACCAACCGCGGGCTCGTAGGGCACTTGCCTGCACGTCTTCTTCTCCTGAGAGCATGGAGGTCGGCTCCCTTCTGGGTTGTGGCTTGGACACCACAAGCCTCAGGAGGGGGCCACCCTCGGTGGTGGATGGTCAGTCCACCGACGGGCTCAAGAGTGGGGAATTTCGATTAGCAGGTCTGGGGAGCTTTACGTGAGCGTGGTCACCCAACCACAACCATCGAAGAGCATGGCTGGTCGATGACGGCCTAGCAGCGGGTCAAGGCGCGCCGAGCTCCTGGCACTCTCGTAGCTTCCCGGCAACAGAGCCTGCGTTTCGCTACCCGTCAGACCAGAACGGGAGGACGGTCTCCACTCACGCGAGAACAGCAAGGCTATGGTGGTAGAGAGCGCTGGGCACGTCTGATATGGGGACCGATTGCACAGGCAAGGCCTAAGGGAAACAATTGCCCTCAAGTTGGCGAGTACCCACTTGGCGAAGGCAAACCAGATGTTGTCTACTAACGAGCACGCCGCTGTTTTACAGTACGCGAGACGCGCGGCTGACTTATTCGCTAAGTGGGCTCCTCGATCGAGCAACCTGGCTCGCAGCCTGACCTCTGCCGCAACGGCACACGAACGCTTGGGTCAGCTTGAGAACGCCAGGAAAGCAATCGACGAAGCGGTGGCGATCTTCCGGTGCGTAAGTTTACCAGCCGATCTGAGCGCCGCCCTCACCGTCCAGACCGTCGTGCAACGGCTTTCCGGCGACCTCGACGGCGCAATGACAGGATGCCAAGAAGCTCTTCGCCTTACCTCCTCAGCGATGTGGGATCGTGACGAGGGAGCAAGAGTGCTCATCGAAGCCACAGCGCTCGAGGGGATCGGAAGCGTGCATTTGTCCCGTGGCGAGCCAGTGCAAGCGCTTTCTTACTTTCACAAGGCGCTTATCGAGTACAGAAAACACCCTCGCGGTTTGACGGGGGCAGCTCTTATCCTTTCCAGCATGGGGTCAGCGCACCTGCGGATGCATCAGCCGGAACAAGCCTTACAGTTTTTCGAGAAATGCCGTGAGGTTTCCGAAGCCTCCGCAAATGCGCTGGGTGCTGTGAACGCCTTGTTAGGCATTGGTGCCGTGCACAAGCAATCCAACACGCTGCGACCAGCGTTGTCGTATTTCGAGCAAGCGTACGACATCATCAAAAAACTCAGATCTGACTCGCTCCTCGCGGCCAAAGCCCTACGGTTGATCGCAGAGACGAGCCTCGACATGGATGACCTGGAGAAGGCGCGCAACTCCAGCGATCGGGCACTCACTGTGGCAGGCCGACTAGCCCCAAGATCAATGGAGATGGCCCGGTGCCTGCTTGCGGTCGGTCACGTGGCGTTAGCTTTTGGAGAGCCATCGCAGGCCAGAAAGTCATTCGAACGGGCACTGGCCATTGCTGAAACAGCGGCCTTGACTAGCGATGAAACTGTCGATGCGCTGAAGGAGCTGTCCAACACGCTTGCCCTAATGGGTGATCTGACTTGCGCCGCAACCTACCATACGCGCGCTGCTAGCATCGAGGCGCTGCGGGCTACTCCCCCTAGAACTCCGGACAATTAAAGCCACTTAAAGGAAGTCATCGATCGCGAGCTTCTCGAGGTCCGCTAGTTTTGCCACGGACAGGTTCCAGTGGACATCAGTCACAACGACCCTTTCCCGTTTGAAGGCAACTATTAGTTCAGTTGGGCTGACTGGCGGGGTCCGCGCCCCCTCCTCGAGCAGGGCAGGCACTCCCAGGCCTTTGTATACCCGCGTACGATACGCGCGAGCGTTTTCGGCGTTCGCCTCCAAAAGCGACAGCGACGGAGGAGTCGACCACGTCTCATAAAGGAAGGAGACCGCAGAGCGCCTTGCAGATGCTGAGTTATCTTGGCCGTAGACGCATGTCGTGATGACCACCGCCCTCCGTCCCGTGCCCGAGGTGGCGGTGAAGCCGCTCACCGGTGACGGTGTGGGGCGACCAAGGATTGCTCCCATGACCACAGGACTTATCTTCTGGCACAGAACCGGGAGGGCAGGAAGAGCTGTCATGCCAGCCCAGGCGCTGTTGCTGACCGCGGTTAGGAGTCCTAAGGCCACCACCAATGCCATGAAGTATCTCCTCCAGGTCATGGAGGCTCTCATAGCTGCTCGCCGATACGTTCGCTCCTCGTTCCTACGAGGAGCGTCGCCGGGAGCACGGCCTCTATTTCGTTTGGCTGGTTCATTGTCTTTAGCAACCTTTTCTACGCCGCTAACAAATCGTCGATGGCGGCCAGCACGGCTCCTTCCACTCCCCCTGCTTCCGCTGCTTCGGTCGCGACGGCGATAGTCGCGACGTTGTCGAAACCCGACACCTCGACATCATCAAAGCCCAAGTCGGCCGACGAGCCAGCTTCGGTGTCAAAACCGAGAGAGTTGACTGCTACTGACTCGGCACCGACAGCCTCTACAGCCTCGTTACTTAATTGGGGGTCGCCGGAGATGCTCGCCAACTTGGGCGAGTACGTGAAGGTGACAGACGTATCGACCCCTACCGTTTCTTCGTCATTACCCTCCCCGAACGTCGTACTCTTGCTGTACGTGATCGTGGCGGATATCTGACCCTTGGAGTTGATACCGACGGTAACCTGCTGGCCTTGCACGTTGCCAACAAATCCGTTCAGATTGGTTGATAAGTTACCCCGTGGGTCGATACTTGCAGTACCGAACGGCGTGCCGATATCGACCTCACCATTCGCCTGAAGGTCGATTTCGTTGATCGAATCCGTCCCCTTGACGTCCGTAACAGTCGTCGAAGCACTGATGTAGAAGCCTCCGCCAAGGTAAACTGTAGGTGAACTTATTTCGGTGCCTATCTTCAGGTCACCGTTTTTAGGGGTGATTATGTTCGTGGGGGGCGGTGCTGCCGTCTCCCTTGCTCCACCACAGGCACCGCTCGGGTCGGTCTCGGTCACCGGGTCGTCGCCGGCATAGTCGAACGGTGACTGTGTGAAAGAAACGGCTGGGTCCACCGACAGGAACTGCCCCGTGGTTGGGTCGTAGTACCTCGCCCGCATGTAGTAAAAGCCAGTGGAAGAGTCCAGGTACTGCCCTGCGTACATGAACGGCGTGGTCGCCGAACCGGTCGAGCCGGTGACGTTGCCCCACGCGTCGTAGGTGAAACTGCCGGTGACCGAGCCAGTCGAGTTCGTAATCGCCCGAGTCGAGCCGAGCTGGTCGGCGAGCAGGTAACTCGGCGTGCCCGCAGAGCTGACCTGCTCGACCGGAGTGCCTGTCGGCCCGTAGATATAGCTGTTGTCGCCGTCGGCGAGGAGCAGCGGGAGCGAGCCCTCTGTGTCCCATGTGAAGTCAGTCGTCGTCGAGCCGGACGTCTCGGACTGGCGGAGACCGCTACCGTCGTAGATGAAGCTGACTGACGACGACCCCGTCGTCAGCCCGGTGAGCTCGTTCGCCTCATCCCAAGCGAAGGACGTCGACGGGCCAGAAGCTGGCGTCATATCCGTGCGGTCGCCCTCCGACGAGTAGGTGTAGGTAGTCGTGCCAGCGGGCGGTGAAGAGCACGTGCCGCTCCCCGTACCCGACCAGCAAAGCTCTCCATCAGCGTCGAAGGACTGGGTCGCCCCTTCCGGTCCCGAAGTGAGGTCGTTGGCCGAGTCGTAGCCGTAGCTCGACGAGCCGGCACCCGTTAGTTGCTGGAGCGAGTTGTAGCTGTAGGTTGTCGTCCCTGCCCCGGGGGTACCCGTGTCGGTCTCAGAAGTAATGTTGCCGTCGTCGTCTCTCGAGTAGGAGAACGACACGAGCGTGCTCGAGCTCTTGGTGTCGGTTATCGAAGAGAGCTCGTCGGCGTCGTCGTAGCTGAGAGACGAGCTGATCGCGTTCGGGTAGGCGGTCGAGGTCAGGTCCGAGTCCGCGTCGTAGCCGAAGCTCGTCGTATTGCCGAGCCAGTCTGTCACCGAGCTGAGCCTGTCTAGGTCGTCGTAACTCTGCGTGACCTGCTGGCCGTTCGGGTAGCCAAGGATGGTGAGGTCGCCATCAGGGTCGTAGCCGTAGCTGACGGTAGCATCGGCGCCGTCTTCGTAGGAGATGAGGCGGCCAGCCGGGTCGTAGACATAGCTCGACGTGCCGCTGGCGTCGGACATGGTTGCGACTTGGCCGTCAGGAGTGTAGGTGTAGCCGACCGAGTGGGTGACCCCGTCGGAGTAGCTGACGCCCGTTACCTCGTCGTCGGTGTCGTAGGACCAAGTAGTCGTTTTCGACGAGGGGTTCGTCATCGTTAGCTCGTTGCCATCGGCGTCGTAGGTGTACGTGGTGGTCCGCGAGAGCGTGTCGGCCGTGGCAGTTAGTTCGTCAAGGTCGTCGTAGGAATAGGTCGTCACGCCGCCTGCCGCGTTGGTATAGGTCGTCTGGTTCCCGTCGGGGTCGTAGCTGTAGCTGAGCGTTGTCGAGTTTGGCTGAGTCACCGTGACGAGCTGGTTGTCCGCGTCATAAGCGTAACTCGTCGTGTTCCCGTCCGGGACGGTCATCGATGTCTTGTTGCCTGCCGGGTCGTAGGTGTAGCTCGTCGTATGGCCGTCTGGGTCCTCGACGGAGGTCACCCGCCCGAGCGCGTCGTAGGTGTAGGTAGTGGTCTTCCCCCGGGCGTCGACTGAGGTGAGCTCGTTGCCGTCCGAGTCGTATGTGTAGCTCTCGGTGAGCGAGCTCGGGAGGCTAACTCCCGTGAGCTCGTTGTCAGCGTCGTAGCTGTACCCCGTCGTATTGCCATCGGCGTCCGTAGAGCTGAGCTGGTTGCCGAGGTCGTCGTAGGTGGCGGTGACAGTGTCACCGTCCGGGTCGGTCGTGGAGGTGAGGTCGCCGTAGGCGTCGTAGTTGTAGGTGGTCGGTTGGCCGCCGGCGAGTTCTTTCACGACGTTGTTATAGATGTCGGCCACGTAAATGTCGCCCGTGGGGCCGATGGCGAGCGCGATCGGCTGGTTGAAGCTGGCCGACGTGGGGGCGAAGACGCCGTCTTGGTAGTAGTCAGCGTAGCCGCCGGCCACGGTGTAGATGTCGCCGGCGGTCATGGCCTGGCCCCACTGGGTGCTGGTCGTGGCCGCCACCTCTTGGACCTCGTTGTTCGGGGTGTCGGCGATGTAGAGGTCGCCTGCGGCGTCGACGACGACCGAGTCGGGGCTCGACAGCAGCGCCGAGGTGGCCGGGCCATCGTCGCCCGAGTCACCTGACGTGCCCGAGGAGGACCCTGCGACAGTGTAGATGTCGTCAGCGGTCATCGAGATGCCCCACTGGGTGCCGGTGGCGGCCGCCACTTCTTGGACCCGGTTGTTGGTCGGGTCGGCGATGTAGAGGTCGCCCGAGGAGTCGAGCGCGAGGCCGTCTGGGAGGTCGAGCTCGGCCGAGGTGGCCGGGCCGCCGTCACCCGAGTGCCCCGCGGTGCCGGTGCCGGCGATGGTGTAGATGTCGCCGGCGGTCATGGAGATGCCCCACTGGCTATGGGTGGTGGCGGCCACTTCTCGGACCCGGTTGGTGACACGGTCTGAGATGTAGAGGTTGCCCGCTGCGTCGACGGCGATGGCGAGGGGGCCGTAGAGCAAAGCCGAGGTTGCCGGGCCACCGTCGCCCGAGCTCCCGGGGGCACCGGTGGCGGAGCCGGCCACGGTGTAGATGTCGCCGGCGGTCATGGAGATGCCCCATTGGGTATGCGTCGTTGCGGCGAGCTCTTGGACCCGGCTGTTGTCCCTGTCGGCGATGTAGAGGTCGCCGCCTGGGTCCAAGGCCAGCTGGACCGGGTAGTCGAGGAGGGCCGAGGTCCCAGGGCCCCCGTCGCCCGAGTAGCCTGCGGTGCCGGACGAGCTGCCGGCGATGACGTAGGATCCCCCGGCGGTCATGGCTATGCCCCACTGCGTGCCGGTGGTGGCCGCCACTTCTACGACCTGGTTTTCGACCGAGTTGGAGATGTAGATGTCGCCCGAAGCGTCGACCGCCACCCCGTCAGGGCCGTCGAGGGGTTCGTTCACGCCGGCCACGGTGTAGATGTCGCCCGGGACGGGCCCTGGTGGCAGGGCCGCCGGCACTAACTCTTTCACCAAGCCGTTGTAGTTGTCGCCTATGTAGATGTCACCCGAGGGCGCGATGGTGAGCCCGGTCGGGAAGTTCAAGCACGCCGAGGTGGCGGCCGGGACTGCGTCGCCACAACTTGCGTTCCCGGCTGCAACGGTGAAGATGTCGCCGGTGGTCGCCTGGACCTCTTCGACGCGGTTGTTGAAGCCGTCGTCGATGTAGAGGTCGCCGGCAGGGTCGATGGCGATGCTGGCGGGGCCGGACAGCAGTGCCGAGGTGGCCGGGCCGCCCCCGCCCGAGTCGCCTGAGTTGCCCGACGCGTTGCCGGCAACAGTGTAGATGTCGTCGACGGTCATCGATTGGCCCCACTGGTTGCCGCTCGCCGAAGCCACCTCGACGACTCTGTTGTTCCCGAAGTCGCTGATGTAGAGGTCACCTGAGGCGTCAAAAGCCAGGCCGCCTGGGTTGTCCAGCAATGCCGAGGTGGCAGCCCCGCCGTCGCCCGAGTCGCCCGAGGCGCCCGAGGAGCTGCCGGCCACGGTGTAGACGTCGTCGTCGGTCATGGACTGGCCCCACTGGGAGCCTGTTTCGGCCGCCACCTCTTGGACGCGGTTGTTGCCCCAGTCGGCGATATAGAGGTCGCCCGAGGCGTCGAAGGTGATCGCGACGGGTCCTGACAACAGCGCCGAGGTGGCCGCCCCGCCGTCGCCCGAGTCACCAGAGCTTCCCGAAGAGTTGCCGGCGACGGTGTATACGTCGTCGGCCGTCATGGACTGGCCCCACTGGCTGTGGGTGGTGGCGGCAAGCTCTTGGACACGGTTGTTGCCCGAGTCGGTGATGTAGAGGTTGCCCGCCGAATCGAAAGCGAGCTTGATCGGGTCGTTGAGCAACGCCGAGGTGGCGGCCTCGCCGTCGCCCGAGTAACCCGAGGTCCCAGACGAGCTGCCGGCGATGACGTAAGTCCCCCCGGCCACCATGGAGATGCCCCACTGCGTGCCGGTCGTAGCGGCGACCTCTACGACCTGGTTGTCGCTCGAATTGGCGATGTAGACGTCTCCCGAGGCATCGACGAGCACCCCGTCTGGGTTGGACAGGGTGGGGCTAGCGTCCACGGTGTAGATGTCGCCTGGGACGAGCGAGGCGCCGAGGTTGTTCTGCCCCGGCGAAACTGAGTCGATCTTTTCACCGAGGACGTTGTACGCATAGGTCGTGAGCCGGCCCATTGGGTCGACGATCGCTGTCAGGTCGCCGTCAGAGTCGTACGCGTAATGGGTTGTATTGCCGTCGGCGTCGGTAACCGCCGTCAGATCGCCTGGCTCGGCGGGGTCGCCATAGCTGTAGGTCGTGGTGGCGTCGCCGCCCCCCGGGAGAGGCGTAGAGACTTCGGCGAGCTGGCCGTCGGCGTTATATGTATTGGTCGTCTCGGTCCCAGCCGCTGCTTGGTCAGGCGTCTGAGAGGTCAGTACCTCGCCGAGGGAGTTATAGGTGTAGGTCCACGTATTGCCTAAGGCGTCGGTCTTGGTCAAAACGTCGCCTAGCGAGTCGTAGGTATAGCTAGTGACGTTGCCATCGGGGTCGGTGACAGTGGTGGGGCCGAGCGCCGAGTCGGCGTAGGCATAAGTCGTCGTCACGGCTGAGGAAGTGCCATAGCCGTCAGTAATCGAGGTGAGCTCGCCGCCTTGGTAGGACTCGACGGTGACATCGCCGTCGGGGTCGGTGATCGTCGTCGTGCCGCCAGCAGCCGACATCGGGTCGCCGCTGTAGGCGAAATAAGTGGCCCTTCCCATCGGGTCCACCTGCTCGCTCACCTGGCCCGAACCGTTGTAGGTGTTCGTTAGCTCGTCCCCAGCGTCGGGCCCGCCTGACTGGCCGTTCGGGTTGGTCATTGTGAGCAGCAGGTGGCCCGAGCCGTAGGTGAACGACGTGACCCCGCCGCCGACGTCGGTGACCGAGGTCAGTTCCCCCGAACCGTCGTAGGAATAGGATACCGTCTCGTTGCCCGGCCCGCTCACCTCCGAGACGAGCCCGTCCAGGCCATAGCTGAACGATAGCGTCCGTCCGGCCGGGTCGGTGACCGTCGTCAATTGGCCCGAACCGTTATAGGAAAGTGTCGTCGTGTAGCCCTCGAGGTCGGATTCCGACGTGAGCAGCCCGGCCGAGGAGAAATTGAAGACCTCGGTGCCAAGCCGGGTGAAGGTCCAAGTCGGACCGGAGTTTTCGACGAGAGTGGCATCGGCCCAGCTCGGGGCTGTGTAACTCGAGCCGTCCGCGGTGAAGGTTATTGTGGCGCCGTCTTCTTGGGTAATAGTGACCGTGCCTGCGTCCGAGGTGAGGGTCATGCAGTAGGAGCAGGACCAGCCGTAGCCGAAGAGGCCTTCGCTGGAGGCGGCGAGAGAGTTGTAGGTGCGCGTGAGGTCAAGCGGAAGACCTCTTCCTGGGACGGAGATATCAGTGAAAGTGTGGTAGAAGTCGCCTGTCGCGCAATTGACGGGGGCCCCGGTCGAGCACTCCGAGTCCAGCCGGCTAGAGGGGTTGGGCTGGCTACCGAGACTGTCCGTCAGGGTATACCCGGTAGAAGCATTGAGGGTGAAACCGTAGGCTGCCCCCTGGAGGTTATTTCCATCCACCTGCTCGGAGAAGGCCCCTACAATTAGGTTTGACCCCGAAACGGCTATCGCGTTGCCGAAACCTGTCGAATCGAACGGGGAACCGTCATAATCGGAATACTCGGGATCGGGGTCGGTCAGCTCTTGGTCCTCGGTCGAGGTGCTCCCGTTGAGGGTGAAGACGTAGACGGCGCCCCAGTAGATCCCTTCGTCAGTAGCACCGACAAGGGCCGTTGAACCCGACAGTGCTACAGAAGTGCCGAAGAACTCGTCAGCTCCAGGCTCAAACGCCGTGAGCTTGTCGGCCTCGGACCACGTTCCGCGGCTCAGGGTGTACACGTAGGCCCCACCAGCGTACATAAGGTCGTCCACCGTTTCATATGCCGCGCCAACTAGCGCTGTGCTGCTTGACACGGCCACGGAGTAGCCGAACTGATCACCGGCCGACCCGTCAGTGGGGGTCAACTCGGTCGAAGACCAAGTATCTCCAGAGAGCGTAAAGATGTAGGCTTCACCCGGGTCTCCGAAAGGTTCAG
>DATJMJ010000247.1:0-22947 GCA_035508795.1 Acidimicrobiales bacterium | reverse complement strand
ATCGTGACGCTGGCGTCGGGATGCTTCAACGTCGTCGCTGATGCTGTGGTGCTGACGGCTACTGCCGCGAGCATCCCCAATGCTGTGCCAGCGGCGCTCAGCCGCTTGAGATCCTGGCGCCTTAGCGATTTTGTCCGTAATGCTCTTGTCATTTTCTCCCCTCGTTGCTTATGGGTTAGGAGGCAATCGGGCGCGCCACAAAACGCGCGCCGCTACCCGGGTTTGTCCGGTTTGAATTAGGCGCCCTCAGAAGGGAAATGCCTGAGGGACGAGCTAAATTAAGCGGTATTAAGTTGGATATTTACGGCAAGAGATTGAGCATTTATCTGTTGGTTCCCCTACAACGGATTGTAAGTACGAGTTGGGAGGACCTTCAATAGTGCAGGAGGGAGAGTTTATGCCCGGTTTTGTGGGGTTGAAGGGCTGTTGCTGACTACCTGACCAGCGAGGATGTCGTAGTCTTTGCCCGAACAGGGCGCCGTAGCTGCCCGGTCGACGATCACCGGCAATAGTGCGGACCGCTTTCCCGCCGAGACCGCTGCTGCTACTCCGCGTAAATAGGCACCGTCTGTCGCCTCCCCTTGCGCGGTGCCTGGAAGCGCGATTAGCAGCGGATTACGACGGGTCCGGCTGCGGAGTACTGGCGGGCAATGCCGGATGGGAACCGGCTGTCGGTTACGATGAGTTCGAGGTCGCTCACGTGCGCAAAGCGGCAAAAGCTCGCCGTGCCGAACTTCTCATAGGTGCCTACGAATATCCGGCGGCGGGCGGCGCGCACGACGGCCGCCTTGACCTCGGCTACACGCGGGTCAGGGGTTGTCAGGCCCTCGGCTAGCGAAATCCCGTTAGCCCCCACGAAGGCCAGGTCGATCACAAATTCTGCGAGCATCCTGGTCGCCCAGTGCTCGACAGTAGCGAGCGTGCGGCCGCGCACCAGCCCTCCGAGGAGCAGCACCATGTAATTGGGACGGGGCGCGAGCAGTGCGGCAACCGGCAGTGAGGCTGTGACGACCGTGAGCTGGCGGGCAGCGGGGAGGCTTTGAGCCAGGAGCTGGGGTAGGTAACCCTCGTCTACGAAAACGGTGTCCGCCTCGTTGAGGTGCTTGACTGCTTCTTCGGCGATGCGCTGCTTTTGCTCGACATGGTTGGTCTCGCGTGAGGCGAGGTCCGTCTCGAATACGGACCTGACAACGGGAAAAGCGCTCCCGTAGCTGCGGCGGATCAAGCCATTGCGCTCGAGCATTTTCATGTCGCGCCTTATGGTTTCGACGGCTACGCCGAAGCGCTCTGCGGCCGTGGACACGTCGACCCTTCCATGTTCACGGGCAGAGGCGAGGATCTCGAGCTGGCGTTCGTGGGCACCGAGAACTTCGCTGACGGGCCGCCGACCGCGGTGGTGCTCTACAGGGCGGGTAAGTGGCCGGGCTCGCGGTGCTACCCCCGTGCCGTCCACGTACCCAACGTCAACGCCGGTGTCAAGCACCTTGCATGTGCCTCCGGCGCATTATTGTAGAGGGACCGTGGCCCGTTATTTGCGCGAGGGCCAAGCTGGCTGTTTTTTGCCCACGAAGGCAGAGATCCCCTCGACGCGGTCCTCTGATGTCGCTGCCGCCCTCCAAGCAGCGTCCTCGACTTCCAGGCCGGTTGCAAGGCCGTGCTCCGCTGTCGAGCGCAGCGCCCGCTTGGCGGCCCTAACCGCAATGGGCGAGTTTGCCGCCATCAGCTGGGCGAGCTCGAGCGCGGCAGCAACCGCCGTCCCGGCTGCCACTACTCTGTCGACCAACCGCAACCGGAGCGCTTCGCCTGCACGGACACGCCGGCCGCTCAGGATGAGGTCGGCAGCCGTCCCTGGGCCGCTCCGGCGGGCGAGGAGCTGGGTCCCGCCTCCACCCGGCACGAGCCCGACCGTGACCTCGGGCAGGGCTATTTCCGCCGTCTCGTCTGCGACGATCACGTCGCAGCAAAGGGCCAGTTCGTACCCGCCACCCAGCGCGTAGCCGGCGACTGCGGCGATCGCGGGGACCGGGAGCGAACGCACCGCTTCGAAGGCGGCGCGGATGACCGGTCGTTGTGCCAGCATGTCGGCGTCGCCGAAGCGCGCCCGCTCCTTGAGGTCCGCCCCTGCAGAAAAGGCCCGCTCGCAGCTCGAGGTCAGCGCAACTGCTGCCGGCCCTCTCAGCCCCTCGGCGCTGATGACTTCACAACGCTCGGTGAGCTGGCGCGCCATGGCCGTCGAGATGGCGTTGAGGGCACCAGGCCGGTCGAGGACAAGCTCGGCGACCAAGCCGTGGTCGGCACGGCGGACCAGCGGGGGCTCACTTGTCTGGCTCGGCCGTGCCATCAGCGGCTCCTCCGTGGGCCCGGGCGGGCTCCCCGGCGGCACTGCGCACCTAGGTTAGCCTCGGGTAACAGTGCCGGGGGGTAACAAGATGCCGATGACCGGGCCGTCGTTGCGCGACATGTCGGCCGAGCTTCGCGAACGGCTCGTCCTCGTGCGCAAGGGCGGCGACGAGGCTGCCCGCAGGCGCCATGTCGGGCGGGGAAAGCTGCTCGTGCGGGACCGGGTCGACATGCTGCTCGACCCGGGGGCCCCGTTCCTCGAACTGTCCCCGCTCGCTGCATGGGACATGTACGACGAGCCGGTGCCTGCCGCCGGGATAGTGACCGGTATCGGGACCGTGAGCGGGCGGCCGTGCATGGTCGTCGCAAACGATGCGACGGTGAAGGGCGGTACTTACTTCCCGATGACCGTCAAAAAACATCTCCGGGCGCAGGAAATCGCCTGGGCGCATGGCCTCCCGTGCTGCTACCTCGTGGACTCGGGCGGGGCCTACCTTCCCCTCCAGGACGAGGTGTTCCCGGACCGGGACCACTTCGGCCGTATTTTCTACAACCAGGCTCGTATGTCCGAAGCGGGGATCGCGCAGCTGTCAGCCGTGCTCGGCTCGAGCACCGCCGGAGGCGCGTACGTGCCTGCGATGAGCGACGAGAGCGTTATCGTCCGTAACCAGGGGACCGTGTTCCTCGGTGGCCCGCCGCTCGTCAAGGCTGCGACCGGCGAGGTCGTCACGGCGGAAGAGCTCGGTGGGGGTGACGTCCATGCGAGGCGCTCCGGGGTTGTCGACCATCTCGCCGAGGACGACGCCGAGGCCATCGCCCGGTTGCGGTCGATGGTCGGCACCCTGGGCCCTGCAGCCGGGGCCGGCCAGGCCGACCGTGACAGGGAGAGCCCCGAAGAGCCTTTGGAGGACCCCGGGGAACTCTACGACCGGGTGCCGGCTGATACCCGCCAGCCCTATGACGTACACGAAGTGCTCCGCCGGCTCGTGGACGGCTCGGTACTGCACGAGTTCAAAGCGGAGTACGGGGAAACCCTCGTGTGCGCTTTCGCGCGCATTTTGGGGTACCGGGTGGGCATCGTGGCCAACAACGGCATCCTATTTGGCGAATCTGCTTTGAAAGGTGCCCATTTTGTGCAACTGTGCAACCAGCGTGGGACCCCGCTCGTGTTCCTCCAGAACATAAGCGGTTTCATGGTCGGGCGCGAGTACGAGAACCGTGGGATCGCGAAGGACGGCGCCAAGCTCGTTACCGCCGTCGCCTGCTCGCGGGTCGCCAAGCTGACAGTCGTGATAGGTGGCTCGTTCGGCGCCGGTAATTACGGGATGTGCGGGCGAGCGTTCGACCCGCGCTTTCTTTTCATGTGGCCGAACGCGAGGATTTCGGTCATGGGTGGCGACCAGGCGGCGGCTGTCCTCTCGCTCGTCGGGGGAGGCCCGGGACCGCAGGACGAAGCCCGCAGGGAGCAGGTCAGGGAGCGTTACGCCCTCCAGGGTTCTGCGTACTACTCGACGGCGCGGCTTTGGGACGACGGCATAATCGACCCTGTCGACACGCGCCGCGTCCTCGGGATGGGGCTCGCCCTTGCAGCCTCTTCGCCGCCGGCCTCGCCGGCGCGCTACGGCGTGTTCCGGATGTGAGCGCGCGATGATGCTCGACGGCTCGATAGGGACTCTGCTCGTCGCCAACCGAGGCGAAGTGGCGCTGCGGGTCCTCCGCACCGCACGCCGGCTTGGCCTGCGTACCGTGGCGGTCTACTCCGGCCCCGACCGGGGGTCGCGCCACGTCCGCGAGGCGGACCGGGCCGTCTACCTCGGGCCGGGTACAGCGAGCCGGTCCTACCTCTCCGCCGAAGCCGTCCTCGCCGCAGCGCGGCGCGAAGGGGCCGACGCCGTGCACCCGGGGTACGGGTTCCTGGCCGAGGACGCGGGTTTCGCGCGAGCCTGCGAGTCCCAGGGGCTCATCTTCGTAGGCCCGCAACCTGATGTCATCGAGCTGATGGGCCGAAAGGACCGGGCAAGGCAGGTCGCCTTCGAGGCGGGTGCCCCCGTCGCGCCCGCTCTGGCGGCCGGCCTCCCCGAGGGCGTGCTCGGGGCACGGGTCGCGAGCGAGATCGGGTTCCCCGCACTTGTGAAAGCCGTTGCAGGCGGCGGTGGCAAGGGTATGAGGGTCGTGGGGAGCGAGGCCGAGCTCGGGCGGGCGCTCGACGGAGCGAGACGTGAGGCGCTCTCCGCATTCGGGGACGGCTCGCTGTTCATCGAGCGTTACCTGCCGAACGGGAGGCACCTCGAAGTGCAGGTTGTCGGCGACGGTGCCGGCAAAGTCCTCCACCTTTGGGACAGGGACTGCTCTGTGCAGCGTCGTCACCAAAAAGTTGTCGAGGAGGCCCCGGCTTCGGTCAATTCCCCGGTTGCGCGGGCCCGCGCCCTCGAGGCGGCCCTGAGGATCGCCTCGAAAGTCTCCTACCGGAGCCTCGGGACGGTGGAGTTCATGGCCGAGGGGGACGACGTCTACTTCCTCGAGATGAACACCCGGTTGCAGGTCGAGCACGGCGTCACCGAAGCGGTTACGGGCCTCGACCTCGTCGAGCTCCAACTGCGGCTCGCCTGCGGTCAGCCGCTCCCTTTTTCACAGGACGAGGTCATCTCGCAAGGCCACGCGATCGAGGCACGTATCTACGCAGAGGACCCCGAGCAGGGCTTCCTCCCACAAGCGGGCAGGGTAGTGCATGTCCGCTGGCCGAGCGGGCCGAGCGAGGCCCGGGTGGAGAGCGACCTCGAGGAGGGCCAAGAAGTCGGTACGGGATATGACCCTATGGTCGGGAAGATCATCGTGCACGGGCCCGAGCGCGACGTCGCGAGGCGCAAGCTCATCGACGCAGTCGATGGTTCGGTGATATTCGGCTTGACGACCAACCTCGGGTTCCTCCGGGGCCTTCTCGCTTCGGACGAATTCGCGAGCGCATCGGTCACAACGAGCTGGGCCGACCACCGTGGGGCCTCTTTCGCCAGAGGGGGTGGCCAGCTGCCGGTCGTCGCCGCAGCCGTCTACCTTGCCGGCCGCAAGCGTACCGCTGGCGCCCAGGCCGGCCCGTTCGCAGCCGACGGCTGGAGAGGCGGGGGCTTATTTTCCCCTGTGCGGTTGTACCTTTTGGCCGAAGGCCAGGCCCATGAAGTGTCCGTGCGCCGGGTAGGCGGAGGGGACGACCCTGACGGGGAGGGCAGGAGGCACGTCGTCGAAGGTGTTGGCGCTCCCGTCGAGGTGGCCATCGCTTACGCCGGGGGCGACGAGCTCCGTCTCGAACTGGAAGGAGCGGTCGAAAAGTTCTTCGTCGTCCCGGGTGAGGGCCGCTCAGTGTACGTAGGTTACAGGGGCCGCTCTTACCTTTTCGACGTGGGCAGGGGCAGCACCCGGCCCGACCTGGCCGACGAAGGGGCCGTCGTGGCGCCGCTGCCGGGGATCCTGACTGTGGTAAGTGTTGTTGCCGGCGACAACGTCAAGGCGGGAGACGTGCTAGGGATCCTCGAGTCGATGAAGATGGAATACCCGTTGGTAGCCAAGTCTCCCGCCACGGTCGAGCGGGCTCTTTTCGCAGCCGGGGCGCATGTCGGCCGGGGAGACGTCGTCTTCGAGCTGAGCGCCGCGGCCGTCGGTGTTAGCGCGGGCCCCGGGGGGGACGCGCCCGGGCTTGCGCCTGAAGGCGCCGTCACCCGGGACGGGGCGCCCTCGTGATGCCGGCCGCCGTCGGGCACCCCGACCTGCCGGCCGAGGTGACGGTTTACGAAGTCGGCCCGAGGGACGGGTTGCAAAACGAAGCGGCCATCGTGCCGCTCGAGGCCAAGCTCGAGCTGATCGCCCGGCTGTCGGGGTCCGGCTTGCGGGTGATCGAGGTCACCAGCCTTGTCAGGCCGGAGATGGTGCCGCAACTGGCCGACGCCGAGCAGATCCTCGGCTGCCTGGAGCGTGTTGCCGGCGTACGTTACCCGGTCCTGGTACCGAACATGCGCGGGCTCGAGCGGGCTTTGGCGGCCGGCGTGACCGAAGTTTCCGTCCCTGCCAGCGCCACCGAGGCTTTCGCCGAGCGCAACCTCGGGCGCGGTCGGGAGGAGAGCCTCAAAATGCTGAGCGAGGCCGTCCACGCGGCACGGCAGGAAGGCCTTCCCGTCAGGGGATATGTCTCGATGTGTTTCGGCGACCCCTGGGAGGGCGACGTCGAGCCGGACGCCGTCGCCGGTGTCGTAGGCCAGCTTTTGGCGATGGGGTGCGGCGAAGTGTCGCTCGGGGACACGATCGGGGTCGCGACCCCGGGTGCCGTCGGCCGGTTGGTCACCAAATTGGTGGCCGCCGGCGCAAGTACGGGGGTGCTGGCTGTGCATTTTCACGACACCTACGGCCAGGCGCTCGCCAACACGTTCGAGGCGTTGAGGTCCGGCATCACCACGGTGGACGCCTCGGCGGGTGGGCTCGGTGGTTGCCCTTTCGCCGGGAGCGCGACAGGCAACCTCGCGACCGAAGACCTGGTTTTCCATCTGGACGGGCTCGGTATCCGTACCGGCATCGACCTGGCCGCCCTCGCTCGCACGAGCTTGTGGCTTGCCGGAAAGCTCGGGCGGTCGAGCCCGAGCCGTACCGTCCAAGCACTTGCGGCCCGGAGCGCCACCGTGGCCGGAGAGGCCGTTGAGACTGTGCCGGAAGCCTTTGGCCGGCCCGGCGGCACGGGGCAGTGAGCACGGGCGCCGGCAGTGCCCTCCCGCTGTCGGAGGAGCACGAACAACTCCGACGGATGGTCGAGCGGTTCGCAGCGAGAGAGGTTGCACCTGTCATCGGGGGCTATTACGAGCGCGAGGAGTTCCCTTACCCGGTCGTGAAAAAGATGGGTGAGACGGGCCTGTTCGGCCTGCCGTTCCCCGAGGAGCACGGCGGGATGGGGGGAGATTACGTGGCCTTGTGCCTCGCGATCGAGGAGCTCGCCCGCGTCGACTCCTCGGTAGCGATAACGCTCGAGGCGGCCGTCGGGCTCGGTGCGATGCCGGTCTACCGGTTTGGGACCGAGGCGCAAAAGCAGCGTTGGCTGCCTGACTTGTGCAGCGGTGCGGCGCTCGGGGCCTTCGGGCTCACCGAGCCGGGCGGTGGCTCTGATGCCGGCGCGATCCGCACGACTGCCCGCCGCGAGGACGGCTGGTGGGCACTGGAGGGGACAAAGTCGTTCATAACCAATGCCGGTACCGACATCACGAGCCTCGTCATAGTCGCGGCGGTTACCGGCCGCGGCGCGGGGGGCGAACGCCAGATCTCCTGCATCCTGGTCCCGGCGGGCACACCTGGGATGGTGGTGTCGAAAAAGTACTCAAAGGTCGGTTGGTCTGCTTCGGACACGAGGGAACTGTCCTTTTCGGGCTGCCGGGTGCCGGTCGACCATTTGCTGGGGGAGGAAGGCAATGGCTACCGGCAGTTCCTCCAGATCCTCGACGAGGGCCGCGTCGCGATCGCAGCCCTGTCCGTCGGGCTCGCGCAGGGCTGCATAGACGAGTGCCTCGGCTACCTGAGTGAGCGTGAAGCCTTCGGCCGCAAGCTGGGTGAGTACCAGGTGCTCCAGTTCAAGCTCGCAGACATGGAAGCCCGGGCGCACACCGCACGCCTTGCCTGGTACGACGCAGCGACGAGGCTCATGGCGGGCAAGCCCTTCAAAAAGCAGGCTGCCATTGCCAAACTTGTCGCCTCCGACGCCGCCATGACCAATGCCCGCGAGGCTGCCCAGATCTTCGGCGGTTACGGGTTCATGAACGAGTCCCCGGTCGGCCGCTTCTACCGCGATGCCAAAGTCCTCGAGATCGGCGAGGGCACCTCGGAGATCCAGCGCATGCTGATCGCTCGTGACCTCGGCTTGCCACCGGCGACCTGAGGTCCTTCTATGACGCCTGCCGGGTGCGGCCCGAACCGCCGCGCACTGCCGTGCTGAGCCGCTTCCCGATCGGGCTTGTCGCCCTGGCCGTCGCCCTCTACCTGGCCGGTGCCCGCCTCTTGTGGCTTTCCAGGCTCGTGCGCAGCGGCGCGCCGGCTCGCGGCAGGGCGAGGGGGCTGGCCGCGCGGCTGGCCACTGAAGTGCGCGAGGTGATCGGCCAGAGCAGGCTGCTGCGCTGGACGGTGCCCGGGCTGGCACATGCCTTTGTCTTCTGGGGCTTCGCCGTGCTTCTCCTAACGGTGGTCGAGGCTTTCGGGGACCTGTTTTCCCCCACGTTCGCTCTGCCCCTCATAGGCCACAACGGTTTCGTCGGCTTCCTCGAAGACTTTTTTGCCTGCGCGGTGCTTGGCGCGGTCTGCGTGTTCGCCGTTCTCCGTTACGGGCAGAGCCCGCGCCGGGCGGGACGCGCTTCGCGTTTCTTCGGGTCGGGGACGGCGGAGGGATGGCTGGTGCTGGGCGCCATTACCATCGTCGTCTCGTCGTTGTTGGCCTACAGGGCGGCCGGGACCAATACCGGAGATTTCCCTTATAACGGTTGGGCTTTTGCGTCGCACGCAATAGGCCAGGCCCTGCGCCCGCTCGGGTACTCGGCCAACAGGTCGCTCGAGACGGCCTTCGTGGACCTGAACGTCGTGGCCATCTGCGCTTTCGGTGTCTTTGTCGTCTACTCCAAGCACCTGCACATCTTCCTTGCGCCGCTCAATGTCGCCCTGTCCCGCCAGCCGCGCGCCCTCGGGCCGCTCGCCACGACGCCTCCGATGTCGCCCGACGACATAGACGAAAGCACGGTGTTCGGCGCCGGCTATATCGACCAGTTCAACCGCAAGCAGTTGCTCGACTTGCTCACCTGTACCGAGTGCGGCCGGTGCCAGAGCCAATGCCCCGCCTGGGTGACAGGTAAGCCACTTTCACCGAAGCTCTTGGTAATGGACCTTCGCGACGAACTGCTCCGTTCGCGTCCTGGCCGGCCAGACGCCGCCCGGCGCCCGCTCGTCGGCGACGTAATCGAGCCGGACGTCCTGTGGTCCTGCACCACCTGCGGCGCCTGTGTCGAGCAGTGCCCTGTCGACATCGAGCACGTGGACGCCATTATCGACATGCGCCGCCACCAGGTGCTCGCCGAAAGCGACTTCCCCCAGGAAGCGGCGGCGATGTTCCGCAATATCGAGGCCCGGGGCGACCCCTGGGGCCTCGGGCCCGGCAAGCGCCTCGATTGGGCCGGCCACCTCGACTTCGAGGTCCCCGTTGTCGCCGGCGAGGTGCCGGCCGAGATCGAATACCTGATGTGGGTGGGTTGTGCCGGTGCGTTGGACGAGCGTGCCCGCAAGGCGACACGGTCGGTGGCAGGCCTCCTCCACGAAGCCGGCGTCAACTTCGCCGTCCTCGGGAGCCGGGAATCCTGTAGCGGCGACCCGGCGCGCCGCGCCGGCAACGAGTACCTCTTCCAGGAGCAGGCGCGAAAGAACATTGCCACCCTGTCGTCCTCGAAGGTGCGGAAGATCGTCACTTCCTGCCCGCATTGCTTCAACTCGATCGGACGGGAGTACCCGGCCCTCGGCGGGCAATTCGAAGTCGTCCATCATTCCCAGTTGCTCGCCAAGCTCGTTGCCGAAGGAAAGCTCCGCCCCGGTCAGCTCGCAACATCTCTCACCTACCACGACCCCTGCTACCTCGGCCGCCACAACAGGGTCTTCGACGAGCCGAGAGACGTGCTCGGCCACATCGATGGCCTGGCGCGGGTCGAGATGGGACGTTGTAGGGAGAAAGGTTTTTGCTGTGGCGCCGGCGGCGCGCGCATGTGGATGGAGGAGAAGACCGGCAAGCGCGTCAACCTGGAGCGAGCCGACGAGGCCCTGGCGACCGGGGCGGGGATAGTCGGGACAGCGTGCCCGTACTGCCTGATAATGCTGGACGACGCTGTCAAGGCCCGAGGGCGCCAGGACGAGGTCGAGGTGCTGGACATCTCGCAAGTCCTCCAACGCTCGATGCGAAGGGCCCCTGCGCCTGGGACGGGGAGTGCCTGAGGCTTATTGGAGGAAGGAGAGGTGCTGAGCCCCGGCTTTCACCTGGCGCAGGAGCGCGCCGGCGTGGGCGACCGCATCGATCGCGAAAAAATTGCTTTCCCCGGCCGCTACACCGAACCGGCCGTCAGCGCGCCCTACTGCGCAGGCGCGCCGCGCCATGAGCCACCCGCCGGTTGTTACCGCCACCAGCTCGAGGTAGGCGGCCGCCCCGGCAAGCACGTCGTCGGGGCACTCCTCCGCCCGCTCGAGCACCCACGCCGTCGCAGTGGAAAGGGCGTGGCGGGCTTCTGTGAGCAGTTCGGCAGTCGGCGCAAGCTCCTTGGCTTGAGTGGCCTCGATCGTGGCGCTGATCTCCTCGAGGAGCGCGCGCACCGAGGCGCCCCCGTGGCGCGAGACCTTGCGGACCACGAGGTCGATGGCCTGGATCCCATTGGTCCCCTCGTATATAGGCGCGATGCGGATGTCTCGCAGGCGTTGGGCCATCCCGGTTTCCTCGAGGTAACCGGCGCCGCCGTAGACCTGGATCCCGGTCGAGCTCATGAAGAAACCCAGATCGGTCGACCAGGCCTTTGCGACCGGCGTGAGGAGGTCGAGATAAGCCTGCCCTCGTTGCCTCTGGGCGGTGTTGCGCCCGTGCCGGGCGAAGTCGCCACTGGCGGAGGTGAAATAGAGCAGCAGCCTCGAGGCAAGCGTCGATGCCCGCATCTTGAGCAGCATCCGCGCGACGTCAGGGTGCTCGGCGATGGCGGCGCGGTCCCGGCCCCCGGTCCCGGGCCGGCGCCCCTGCAACCTCTCGGAAGCGTAAGCGCGAGCCTGCTGGTAGCTGCGCTCGGAAATGGCAGGGCCCTCGACGCCGATGGAGAGGCGTGCCTGGTTCATCATCGTGAACATTGCACGCAGGCCGCCGTGGAGCGGGCCAACCAGCTCAGCGTCGGCGTCGTCGTACTCCATGACGCATGTGGGGCTGGCATGGATCCCGAGCTTTTCTTCCAACCTGAGGCAGCGTAATGAATTGCGCCGGCCTGGGGAGGAGGGGGCGGTGCCCGGTAAGAACTTGGGGACGAGGAAGAGCGAGAGCCCTTTCGTGCCGGCCGGCGCGCCAGGGGCGCGCGCCAGCACGAGGTGGACGATATTTTCGGCGAGGTCGTGCTCGCCCCATGTAATGAATATCTTGGTCCCTGAAAGTGCCCAGGTCCCGTCCGGCCGGCACCGTGCCGCGGCCTTCACCTCGCTCAGGTCGGACCCCGCGTCGGGCTCGGTCAGCTCCATCGTGCCGGACCATCGCCCGGTCAACATCGCCGGCAGGTAGGTCGTTTGCTGCCCTTCGCTCCCCCAGTTGAGCAGCAGCTCGATCGCACCCTGAGTGAGGACCGGGTTGAGCGAGAGAGCCATGTTCGCCGACGCAAAGATTTCCTGCAGGGCCAGCCCGATTACCGACGGGAAGCCGCCTCCCCCGAAGCGCTCCGGGAACTGGAGGGCGCCCCACCCGGCTTCTACGTAGCGCCGGTAGGCCGCCCCGAACCCTGGTGGCGTCCCAACCTCGCCCGTAGCGGGGGCCAGGCGTGAGCCCTCCTTGTCGCCGGCAGCGTCCACCGGCAAGAGGACTTCGGCGGCAAATCGGCCGAACTCGGCCAGCACATGTTCGACGAGCGCGGCGTCGAGGTGCGAGAAATCGTCGAGGGCAAGCAATTCGCGGAGGCCGGCCAGCTCGAGAGCAGCCATGATGTCTGTTACGGGTGCGCGGTACCCGCTCGCCTGGGGCACGGTCGCCGCAGCCGGGCCCTCGAGGGTGCGTGTCATACGTTGCGGCGGTATGAGCCGCCCACTTCGTAAAGGGCGTTGGTGATCTCTCCGAGGGAGGCGCAGCGCACAGTCTTCATCAGCTCCTCGAAGACGTTCGCTCCCGAAAGCACGGCCTCCTGCAGGGCGGCGAGAGCGCCCGGCCGCTCGGCTGCATGGCGCGCCTGGAACTCTTGGAGGCCAGCGAGCTGAGCGCGTTTCTCGCCCTCTGTGCTCCGTGCGAGCTCGAGGTGCTCGGGCACTCCTGCACCGGCGGGATTGACGAAGGTGTTTACCCCCACAATGGGAAGGCTGCCGTCGTGCTTGCGTTGCTCGTACTGCAGCGAGTCGTCCTGGATCCGGCCACGCTGGTAACCGGTTTCCATGGCGCCGAGCACCCCTCCCCGCTCGGAGATCCGTTCGAGCTCTTCGAGGACGGCTTCCTCGACCAAGTCGGTGAGCTGTTCGACGACGAAGCTCCCCTGGAGCGGGTTTTCGTTTTGGGCCAGCCCCCATTCGTTGTTGATGATGAGCTGGACGGCGAGCGCCCGCCGGAGCGATGCCGCTGTCGGGGTGGTCACCGCCTCGTCGAAGGCGTTGGTGTGGAGGCTGTTGGCATTGTCGTAGACAGCGCAGAGTGCCTGAAGCGTGGTGCGGATGTCGTTGAAGGCCATCTCTTGGGCGTGGAGGGAGCGTCCCGAGGTTTGGACGTGGTATTTGAGGCGCTGCGAGCGCTCGCTGGCCCCATAGCGGTCGCGCATCGCGATGGCCCAGATGCGGCGCGCCACACGGCCTATGACGGTGTATTCGGGATCCATCCCGTTGGAGAAGAAAAATGACAAGTTGGACGCGAAATCGTCGATACCCATGCCGCGGGCAAGGTACGCCTCGACGTAAGTGAAACCGTTGGCGAGCGTGAAGGCGAGCTGCGTGACGGGGTTGGCTCCTGCTTCGGCAATGTGATAGCCCGAGATCGACACCGAGTAGAAGTTGCGCACGGAGTTGCGCACGAAGTACTCCTCCATGTCGCCCATCACGCGTAAAGAAAAATCTGTCGAAAAGATGCAGGTGTTTTGTCCCTGGTCCTCTTTCAGGATGTCCGCCTGGACGGTCCCTCGCACGTTCGAAAGGACAAACGCCTTGATTGTGCATGCTTCTTCGTCGTTCGGCAGGCGGCCGTGCTCGGCGGCGAAGCGGGCCAGGGCCTGGTCGACGGCCGCATTGAAGAACATCGCGAGGACTGCGGGTGCAGGCCCGTTGATCGTCATCGAGACCGACGTCAGCGGGTCGCAGAGGTCGAAGCCGCTGAACAGGGCCGCCATGTCGTCGAGCGTCGCCACCGAGACCCCGGACGTGCCGATCTTGCCGTATATGTCCGGTCGGGCGTCCGGGTCGCAGCCGTAAAGGGTGACAGGGTCGAAGGC
Organism: Acidimicrobiales bacterium; assembly: GCA_035508795.1. Lineage (GTDB taxonomy): Bacteria > Actinomycetota > Acidimicrobiia > Acidimicrobiales > Palsa-688 > DATJMJ01. Next base: position 9,418 of record DATJMJ010000247.1, on the reverse strand, counting down.
CGTCGAAAGCCGCGTGGTAGGTTGCCCGTCCGCAAGGAGGTGGAAGCGGCGGTTGGCCCGTTGGGGGCCCCCCTCCCCGGCGAACATGCGAGTCGGTGGCTCTGCCTCGCTCCTAAAAGGGAAAACGCCTGCGGTATAGGGGAACCTCCCGGGAAGGTTCTCCCCCCTCAACCACCGGTAGATGTCTGCGGTGCCCGTGAAGCGGGGGAGCGCCACCCGCGGTACCGGCGTCCCGGACAGCGACCGGCGCGTGAGAGGTACCTGTTTGGTGGTGCCGTTCGCGCAGACCTCCATTTCGCCGGCCGAGTAAGCCCTCGCCGTAACCGCCCAGCTATCGGCGAGCTCGGTCGCGGCCGGGCTCACCGCCGCTGCGGCTTCGGCAGCCAACGCGGCCAAGCCCTCGATCCGGCGGCCCTGGCGGCTGGCGAACTCTGCCGCGGCCGCGACGTTGCCGGCACGCCGCAGCAGCTCGGCTTGCCTTGCCGTCTCGGCGTGGTACCCGCGGACGGTGGCGGCGATCTCGGCGAGGTAGCCCTGGCGCGCCGGCGGGACGACCGATGGGGCGCCCGGGGCAGCTTTGCGCACGGCGGGGGCCGCCCGGACCGGCCCGGCGGGGGCCGTCCGGACCGGCCCGGCGTCGAGCCCCTTGCCCGCCAGGGCCCCTAACAGGTGGCGGTAAAGGGCCGTGACGCCTTCGTCGTCGAGGCGAGAGGCCGTTGTGGCGAACACAGCCAGCTCTTGGTGGTCACCGCTCGAGGCCTGGTGGCTCCGTGCCCGTTGGCGGCGCACGTGGCGAAGCGCGTCGGCGGAGCCCCGGCAGTCGGATTTGTTGACCGCCACCGCGTCGGCGAGCTCGATCATGTCTATCTTTTCGAGCTGCGACGGTGCCCCGAACTCGGGCGTCATCACGTAGAGCGAGACGTCGGACACGTCGACGATCGCCGAGGCAGCTTGGCCGGTCCCCGGCGTCTCCACGATGACGAGGCCAAAACCGGCGGCGCGGTAGGCGTCGATGACCAGGCCGGCGTATGGCGGGACTTCAGCGGAGGCGTTGCGTGCAGCCATTGACCTGAAGAAGACCTCCGGGGAGCGGACAGCGTTCATCCGGATGCGGTCGCCGAGGAGCGCCCCGCCCCCGCGGCGCCGGCTCGGGTCGATGGCCAGGACGGCTATCCGGAGCGGACCGCCCAGGTCGTAGAGGGCGCGCCTGATCAGCTCGTCGGTGAGCGACGACTTGCCCGAACCCCCTGTCCCGGTGACCCCGAGCACCGGGGCGCGCCGTCCCTGCCTGGCACGTGCTGTGATTTCTTCCCTGAAGGCTTGGGGGAGCGTGCCGCACTCGGCGGCCGTTATCACCCGGGCGAGGACGTTGCTGTCACCCGCATAAAGGCCCTCCAGCGAACGAGGGAGGCGGCATGCGAGGTCCGTATCGCATTCCTCGATGAGGAGGTTGACCATCCGGGCCAGGCCGAGCCTCTGCCCGTCGGCGGGCGAAAAGATGTGGCTGGCACCGTAGGCTTCGAGCTCGGCGATCTCGCTTGCGACGATCACGCCGCCGCCTCCCCCGTAGACGCGGATATCTGGCCTGCCGGCTTCGCGCAGCTTGTCGAGCAGGTACTTGTAGTACTCGACGTGCCCTCCCTGGTACGAGCTGACAGCCACGCCCTGGGCGTCCTCCTCTGCGGCCGCCGTCACTACCTCGTCCACCGAGCGGTTGTGGCCCAGGTGGACGACTTCGGCCCCTTGGGCTTGCAGGAGCCGGCGGATGACGTTGATGGCCGCGTCGTGGCCGTCGAAGAGGCTGGCCGCCGTTACGAACCGGACGGGGTGCTTGGGGATGTGGAGCGCCGGTGGGTCAGCTGGCTCCAGATGGGGTGATGGGGTGACCTGTGCAATCGGCGCCGCCGGGGGGCCCAGGGGAGCCACCGTGGAGGTCATAGGATATACAATAGTCCAATTTCCTACAATCTGCTCGGTCAGCCTTCTTCCCCCGCGTCCCGACGGGAGCGGCGCCGCGCGACGAGGGCTCAGGGCCGCGCTTTGAGAGCGGCTATCAGCCTCGGGAGCACCTGGTGGACGTCACCTACTATCCCGAGGTCGGCGACCTGGATGAGGGGCGCCTCGGCGTCGGTGTTGACCGCGACGATGTGGCGTGCGTCCTTCATGCCGACCAGGTGCTGGGTCGCGCCCGAGATCCCGAAGGCAAGGTACACGTCGGGTTTGACCGTGCGGCCCGTCTGGCCGACCTGGTTGGCGTACGGCGCCCAACCGGCGTCGACGATGGCACGCGAGGCAGCGGGCGCACCCCCGAGCAACCGGGCGAGCTCCTCCACGAGGGCGTAGTGCTCGGCGCCGCCGAGGCCGCGGCCCCCTGCTACGACGACCTTGGCGTCGTCGAGGCTCGGCCCCTCGAGCCGCTCGACGTGGCGCGAAACGACCCTGGCAGCTTCGGCCTGGCCGAGCTCGGGCGCTTGCGCGCCTACGACCTCGGGTGCCGCCCGGGCGGGCGACGTCGTGGCGCCGGGGGCGCCAGCGGCGCCCAGCGGGAACGACTTTGCCTTCACGATGAAGATCCCTGCCTGCGCCCCGCTGAAGCGAGCGCGCACGAGCTCCCGGCCACCAAAGACGAGGTGAGTGCTTACGAGGCCGTCCCCGACCCTTTCGATGGCGACGGCGTTCGCGATGACGGGTAGAGCGGCCCGCGCCGACAGCCTTGCTGCGATGTCCCTGCCCTCGTAGGTGGCGGGAGCGAAGACGGCCTCAGGCGAGCTCTCCTCGACCTGTTGCGCCAGGACCGAAGCGACGCGTGGTGCCGCCAGCAGGTCGCCAAGGTCGCCGATCGTAACGACTTTGTGGGCCCCCATTTCTCCCAGGGCAGCCGCTGCTTGCTCCGACCCCTTGCCCCATGTGACGGCCATCACTTTGGCGGCGAGCGAGCTCGCGCCCGAGCACAGCTCGAGGCTGTGCGCCGTGACCGCGCCGTCGTGCTGCTCGGCGACTACGAGCAGGGTGGTCACGACAGCACTCCCCACTCGGTCAGCACCTCGATGACCTTGCTTTCGGCACCGCCCTCGTCGGTCATCACCTGGCCGCCCCTGCGCTGCTCGGCGGGCTCGACGGAGATGACCTCCTGGCGTGCCCCGGCGGCGCCGACGAGCGATGGGTCGATGGCGATGTCCGCCAACGAAAGGACCTCGACCGGCTTGTTCTTGGCGCTCAGGATGCCCTTCAGCGATGGGTAGCGGACGTCGACCACGCCGGCGGTCACGCTGAGGACCGCAGGCAAGGGGCAAAGGACTTCCTCGTAACCCTTGTCGGTCTGGCGCTGGACGGTGAGCGACGAACCGTCCGTCTCGGCGTGCTTCGCGTACGTGACGGCCGGTTGCCCGAGAAGCTCGGCGACCTGGGCCGGGACCGTACCCGTGTACCCGTCGCTCGACTCGGTCGCGGCGACCAGGAGATCTGCCCCGGCACGACGGGCAAGTGCTGCCAGTACCCGGGCGGTCCCGAGAGCGTCGCTGCCGGCAAGGCGTTCGTCCGAAACGAGCAGGGCGCGTGCGGCGCCCATCGCGAGCGCGGTCCGCAGGCCAGATGTAGCGGTGTGGGGAGCCATGGAGAGCAGCACGACCTCACCGCCCCCGGCCTGTTCGGCCAACCTGAGCGCGATCTCGACGCCAAAACTGTCGGCCTCGTCGAGGACGCTGTCGTCGCCGCGTTCGAGGTTGTGAGTTTGTGGGCTCAACTGAGCCGGCGCGTCGGGAGCCGGGACCACCTTTACGCAGACCGCGACGTTCATCGGGTCAGCGTAGCGGTGACCCGGCGGGCTGCCTCCCCATTGCTGATGCCCGAGCAGGGCGAACTACCCTCCATCCATGGCGTTGTCTCGGCGTGGCCGGCCGGTTCGGGCCCGGTCCTGGCCGAGGTCGCAAAGATGGACAGGAGCAGGCAAGGTGCGCGCCCTTTGCGCCTCGACCTGCGCCTGTTGCCTGTTACTTGCGGCGCTTTCTTCTCAGGTTTTCGGCCCCGGCGCGGCGGGCGCACGGGCCCCAGGCGGGGCGACAGACGTCGTGGCGCCGCACGTGAGCGCCGCTGGTTTCGCCGCTCACGGGGACCTCGCTTTTATTTCCGAAGGCGCACTTTGGGTGCTCGACGGCTCCAACGGGAAGCTGACATTGGTCGCCACCTCGCAGCAGTTGCCGCGCCATCTCGAGTTTTCTCCCAACGGGAAATGGCTTGTCTACACAACAGGCGCCGGTCGCGTCTGGCTGGCGCGCGCTGACGGGAGCGGCGCCCGCCAGATCGCCGCCAACGGCTGGGGCGGCTGGTTGCCGGACGGCGAGCTCCTGGCGGGACGCTCGGTATGGCAAGTTGGCGCCGGCGGCAGGCTCGGCTTAGCCGGCACCGTCCCTCCCGGCCTCGTCGCGTGGTCCCCGGACGGCGACGGTTACGCGTTCATATCGAGCAGCCTCGTTATTTCGTTTACGAAGCCCGGGAGCGGGGTGGAGCGCCTCTTGCTGGCGAGCGGGCTGGGTGCTCAGCACACGACCTGGTACGAGGCTCCCGTGTCGTTTTCCGAACAGACCGGGGCCGAGGGCAATTTCATCGACCGCGCCTACGTGCTCCCCGGGGCGAGGGGGGCCCTTTTCACCGTCGACCCGGACATGTCGGCCTCCCTCGCCGCCGACGGGGTCAACCTCTACGAATTGACGGCCCCGGGAGCCAGCCCGCTCAACCTGGGCGTGACGGTGGGCCAGGCCGTGGCGATCGGGCCCGGTGGCGAGTTTGCCTTCACCAATGGCCCGGACCGTTACGAATGGCTGACCAAATCGGTCACTGTCTGCATGCCGGGCGAGGAGCCCTGCACCCCGGTGCCTGCTTCCCCGGGCATGCTCTCCTACGACCCGGCGTGGTCGCCCAACGGGCGCGAGCTTGCTTTTGTGGAGGCCCCGGTAGGAGAGGCAGTCAATTTCTCCCAGGGCACGGTCGCCGCTTGGTACGCGGAGCACTCCCTTTGGGTGATGCAGACAGCCAACCGGACAGTGGCCGAAGTCGAAGGCGCCAATGGGGCGTCGGCGCCCGTATGGTCGGCCGACGGCAAGAGCATCATGTACGTCGCCGGCGACGGCTTGTGGCTCGTGACCGCTCCCTCCCCGGGTGGGCAAGCAAAACCGGTGCTGGTCGCAGCGCCTCTTTTCCAGCCTGGCGACTGGCCGAACTATTACGCCCAGGTCGCCTGGTCGTCTCAGTTCGCCTGGTCGCAAGCGACCGCCGGCTAAAGCTGGCGGATTCTCGTTGCTGCCGCCACCCCCGCCCTGCCTTGCACCGCGCTACCACCGATGTTAGCGTTCTCATCAGCTTCGAGGAAATCCTTTGCCTTCGCAGAGAGGGGATGAATGGCTGAGGACGGGGTGCTGCCTCCCTCCGGGTCGGAGGGACCTGCGCGTATAAATATTGACCCATCGCGGCCGCTCGGCCGGCTCGACCGCAACGTCTTTGGCGGGTTCGTCGAGCACCTTGGCCGCTGCATCAACGGCGGGCTCTACGAAGCCGGTTCGCCGCTCAGCGACCAACGGGGCTTCCGGACCGACGTGCTCCAACTGCTGAAGCCCCTCAAGTTGTCTGTGCTGCGCTGGCCGGGCGGCAACTTCGCCTCCAACTACCACTGGAAGGACGGAGTTGGCGCCAAGTCGTCCAGGCCGGCGCGAGCCGAGCTTGCCTGGGGCGGCGTCGAGCCCAACCAGTTCGGCACAGACGAGTTCCTCGCCTACTGTGCCGAGCTCGGGGTGGCGCCCTACATCTGCCTCAACATGGGCACGGGCAACTTGTCCGAGGCGCTCGACTGGGTCGAGTACTGCAATTCCGCGACCAAGAGCTATTGGGCCGGCCAGCGGCGGGCCAACGGCCACGAGGAGCCTTACGGCGTTACGTACTGGGGGCTAGGCAACGAGATGTACGGCGAGTGGCAAGTGGGCCAGCTCTCTGCCGCCGAGTACTCCGCCCTGGCGGTCCGCTGGGCCCGGGCGATCCGGCGCGCCGTACCCGATGTCAAGCTTGTGAGCTGCGGCCTGAACGGGTGGAGCGATTGGGACCGCGAGGTCATTGAGAGCCTCGTCAGCCTCGTCGACCTGCATTCGGTGCACATCTACACCGGTTCGACCGACTACTGGACAAATGTGCTCAGCCCCCACCAGACCGAGCGTGCCATCGTGACCACATCCGCCTTGATCTCCCAAGCGGCTTACAACCAGGGCGTCAAGGTTCCTCCCCGTATCGCCTACGACGAGTGGAACGTCTGGTACCGCACTGACGACGGGGCCCTGGAGGAGCACTACGACTTCGACGATGCCTTGGCCGTGGCCACTTACCTCAATATCTTTACGAGGCACTGCGGCTGGGTGAAGATGGCCAACCTTGCACAGATGGTCAATGCCATCGCGCCGATAATCACGAGCACCGAAGGCGCCGGGACGCAACCGATCTACTATCCCTTCCTGCTGAGCTCCCAAGCAGCCCTCGACGAGGCGGTCGACGTCAGCACGAAAGCCCCTGTCGTGCCCGCACCGTCGCCCGTGGCAAGCGACCGCTGGCGGCACCGGCTGTCCGACCTGGGCCCGTTTTCTACGCTCGACGTCTCTGCAACCTGCGACGCCAGCCGCGGGCGAGCCTGCGTGACAATTGTCAACCGTGGGCTGGCTGACCTCGCCTCCACCGAGCTGGTCCTGCGAGACGCTTCCTTCTCGGGCCAGGCACGCGTGCGCGTGCTCACGGACCGCGCCGGCGCACTTTCGGGGCCGCCCGTTGCCGGCCTCGCTCAAGCCAGTTCAGACGAAAGTTGGCACGAGGCCAAAGGGGAGCGCCTCGTGCTGGACCTGCCGGCGCGGAGCTTCAGCGTCGTCGAAGCTGCCATGGAAATGGGGAATTGACCGAGCCTCTACTAAAGGACCAAATCCCGATCGAGGAAAGGAGGGCAAAAACGACGATCGGGCTCAGAAAGTAGGCCAACGCCAAGTTGGCCGGCAAATCTGAGCGACAATTTGCAGTAGCTCGTACCAGGCGACCTTCGAAGCTTGAGCGCGGGCGAATGTCTATCTTCCCGACGAGTTATGAGACGATAGGAGTTATTCTGGGATGAGACAAACCAAGACATTGACGCCCCGCCACCGTCGGGCGTTGTTCAAGAAAATGCTTTGCGGCGCAACCGCTTTGGCTACGGCGGCGTCTCTGGTGAGCTTGACACCCGTGCTCACCCCGACGGCGTCAGCCGCTTCGAGCACTGGTGGTTACAGCACTAACACCACTTCTTACTGCAAGGCCGGCGCCACGCCCGTCACCTTCTGGGGATGGGTGCCCGGGATGTACCGGATGGTGGACGTGTTCAACCAGACCCACCCGAGCATCTGCGTCGATTTCGTGACCAAAGTCGGTGGTTCGGGTGAGTACGTCCCGCTCCTCAACGCCCTGAAGGCCAATTCCGGGGCCCCGGACGTTGCGGAGATCGAGTTCGACGTGCTGCCCGAGTTCGAGACCCTTCACTACGTGGACGACCTCTCCAAGTACGGCGCCGCGATGTACAAGTCCGACTTCGTCAACTGGGCTTGGGACGAGGTCACCCAGGGGAGCCACATCTGGGCCATGCCGATGGACGGTGGCTCGATGGGCCTCCTCTACAACGCGACCTTGCTGACAAAGGACGGCGTGGCTTCCCCGCCGACAACGTGGGCGCAGTTCGCGACCGACGCCGCCACGGTCCACAAGGCAAATCCCAAGTCGTTCTTGGGCGACTTTGCCGCCGGGGACGGCCAGTGGGTGCTTGCCCTCATGCAGCAGGCCGGGGCTTGGCCCTTCGTGTGGAACGGTGGCTCAAAGGTGACCATCGACTTCACAGGCCCGAAGCAAATGGCATTCGCCAGTTACTGGCAAAACCTGGTCAACGAGGGCGTCATCGACCACGCCAACGACCCGTTCACGAGCAGCAGCCCGTTCTTCGAGGGCCTCAACAACGGCACCTACCTAAGCTGGCCGACCTCGGCCTGGGGGCCCTCGTACTTCGCCAGCTACGTCACCAGCAAGTCGTCAGGTGACTGGGTGCAGGCGGCCCTCCCAGGGAGCGCCACGTCCTCGGGCAACTGGGGCGGCTCGACCTACCCCGTCTTCAGCGAGAGCAAGCACCCCGCACAGGCCGCCGCCTTTGCGGAGTGGCTCACCGCCTCGCAGGCGTCGTGGAAGATCTCCGTGACCCCGCCGTCGCTGCTCTTCCCGACTTACAAGCCTGAGCTTTCGGCTCCCGGCTTGCTGAGCCTGACCATCCCGATGCTGAAGGGCGGGTCGTCGCTCTTCGCCGCCCCCGCCAAGTCGGCGCCGGCGATCCCCCCCATCACCTGGCCGCCGTTCATGGTCTACTACCTGAACAGCACGACGGCCTGGGCATCGAAGTTCTTCGCGGGCAAGCAGACGATCCCGCAGTACTTCCAGTTCCTCCAGAGCACCATGGTCAGCTACGCAAAGAGCCAGGGCTTCAGCGTCAGCACCTAGTACCAGACCGTGACCGGCCCGGGCAGGAGGCCACCCGCCTCCTGCCCGGTCGGCCAAGCCTGGGCAGGAGCGGTAAAGACGCGTAATGTCCTGTGAAGCGGGCCCGGACAAGTCGGCCCGTGCATCCTCCAACTGTGGGAGCAAAAGTGACGCAGGTTGTTGTCAGCGGGGCCGAGGGCCGCAATATGGCACCGCCCCCGGTTGCGACGGCAGACGTTGCCCGGAGGCGGCAGCGGGCGTTCCAGCACCGCCGCGACCGTCGCGGCCTCTGGTTCGTGATGCCGTTTTTTGTGGTCTTTTTGATGTTCTTGGTCGTCCCACTTGTCTATTCCGTCTACACGAGCTTTTTCACCACACGGATGATCGGCGGGACCGTTTTCACGGGCTTTTCCAACTACACCCAGGCGCTGGGTGACGGGGCCTTTTGGACGGGCATGGGCAGGACCTTCCTCTTTGCAGCCATCCAGGTCCCGATCATGGTCGTCATTGCCACCTTTTTCGCAACCATCTTCGACATGGGGGTCGCCAGGTTCGGCGGGGTTTTCCGGGCGCTCTTCTTCCTCCCCTTCGCGGTCCCTGGGGTTGTCGCCACGGCGATGTGGGGGTCGATGCTGCAAACCCATGTGGGCGTCTTCGTGCGTATCTTCCTCGACCTCGGCCTGCCCGACCCCAACTTTTTCGGACCGGGGCACCTGCTAGGAGTGATCGTCGTCATAGCGATCTGGGAGTGGACGGGCTTCACGATCATCCTGCTCTACACGGCCCTCAAGTCCGTGCCCCGGGACGTAGTCGAGTCCGCCATCGTCGACGGGGCAAAGTTCAGCAGGATCGTGACGCGGATAAAGCTGCCGATCATCCGGCCGGCGATCATCCTCGTCGTGATAAT
>DATJMJ010000246.1:0-21341 GCA_035508795.1 Acidimicrobiales bacterium | reverse complement strand
CGAGTTCGCGCTCACGGATGCCAAAGCGCTCTTTGGCGAGCACCACAATCGAACGGCCTTCGGGCGTTTCGTCGGCGAGCGAGGCGAGTTGAGCGGTCGCAGCAAGCTCCTCCTCACCGACCCCCGCGACGGGTAGGAAGGCAGAAGCCATCCGGTTGCCCAGAGTGATCGTCCCGGTCTTGTCGAGCAGGAGGGTCTGCACGTCCCCAGCCGCTTCGACGGCGCGCCCGCTCATGGCGAGCACGTTCTTCTGCACCAGCCGGTCCATGCCCGCGATGCCGATCGCCGACAAAAGGGCGCCGATCGTCGTCGGGATCAGGCAAACGAGGAGAGACACGAGGATTACCACCGACACCGTCCCGCCGGTGGTGTGGGCCTGGAGCGCCGAGTAATGCCCAAAAGGCTGCAGGACGACGACCACGGGCAGGAAGACAATAGTGAGCACTGCCAGCAGGATGGTTAGTGCTATTTCGTTGGGCGTTTTTTGCCGGTTCGCCCCTTCGACGAGCCCGATCATCCGGTCGAGGAAGGTCTGGCCTCTCTCCGCTGTGATGCGGACAACGATCCGGTCCGAAAGCACCTTCGTCCCTCCGGTCACCGCAGAACGGTCCCCGCCCGACTCACGGATGACGGGAGCCGATTCGCCGGTGATCGCCGACTCGTCGACCGAGGCAATACCTTCTGTGATCTCCCCGTCCGACGGGATGATGTCGCCGGCCTCGCAGACCACCCGGTCGCCCTTGGCCAACGCCGAGGCCGGCACCCGTTCCTCACGGCCGTCGGGGAGCAACCGTCGTGCCTCAGTCTCCGAGCGCATCCTCCGGAGCGTCTCGGCTTGCGCCTTGCCGCGGCCTTCGGCCATTGCCTCGGCGAAGTTGGCAAAGATAACGGTGAGGAAAAGCCAGACGGTGATGCTCCAGTCGAAAACGGTCGGTGAGGAGAGCGAATAGATGAACGTGACGATCGTGCCGACCAGCACCACGAACATGACGGGGTTCCTCACCTGCACCCTCGGGTCCAGCTTCTTGAACGAGCCGGTGAGCGCATGCCGCAGGATTTCGGGGTCGAACAGGCTCCGGGATTGGGCGACGCCATGCGCTGGCGGTGCCCCAGGAGGCCGGCGGGTACCAGTCGTGCCGCTCAGTGCAAGAGCCTTTTCGCCCTGCCCCGTCGCCGTCGTGCTCGATTTGGGGTCTGAAGAGCTCATCAGAAGAACTTCCCGTGGCTGAGCGCTTCTGCGATCGGCCCCAGCGAGACGGCAGGGAAGAAGGTGAGCCCGCCGATGATGATTATGACGCCGATCGTCAGCCCTATGAACATGGGGTTATCGGTCCGGAACGTGCCGAGCGAGGCTGGGACGACGTTTTTGGCGGCCAGCGACCCGCCGAGTGCGAGGGATGGGACCAAGATCCCGAACCGGCCGATCAGCATGTCGACGGCCCCGACTACGTTGTAAAACGCCGTGTTGCCGCTGAGGCCGGCCATTGCCGAGCCGTTGTTGTTGGCCTGCGAGGTCAACGCGTAGAGGATCTCGGTGAAACCGTGCGGCCCACCATTGAGCGGGCCGGCTCTCCCGGCATGGATGGATACCGCGATACCCGTGAAGACGAGCACGATCACAGGCATCACGAGAGCGCCGAAGCCGGCAAGTTTCACCTCTTTCGCCTGGATCTTCTTCCCGAGGTACTCGGGTGTGCGCCCGATCATGAGGCCACCAATGAAGACGGCGATTATGGCATAGATCAAGATGGTATATATCCCGCTCCCGGTGCCGCCCGGGGTGACCTCACCGAGCATCATGCCGGTCAGGGGCCCGAAACCGCCCATCGGGTTGTACGAATCAGTCGCGCTGTCAACGGCACCGTCCGACGTCTGCGTCATCGTCACGTTGAAAAGGGCACTGGTCGTATCGCCGAAGCGGACCTCCTTGCCCTCGGTATTGCCCGTTGAGGTCTGGGTCACCCCTGCGGCGACCACCGCAGGGTTGCCCTGGTGCTCGGCAAAACTCGTCAAACCTGCCCAGGTGCCGAAGATAAGCACCATGGCGGCCAAGAGGGCAGCCCCATGGCGGATACTGCCGACCATCTTGCCGAAGGTGTAGGTCAGCGCGAACGGGATGGAGAGCGTGAGCCAAATGTAGAGAGCGTTTGTCAGTGCCGTCGGGTTCTCGAGCGGGTGGGCCAGGTCGACGTCGAAAAACCCGCCGCCGTTGGTCCCGAGTTGCATGATCGTGGCCATGAACCCGGCGGGGCCGCGGGCGATCGTCTGGGTGACCCCGTTGAGAGCGTCGTGTACCGTCACCGTCCCGGCAAGGGTCTGCACGGCGCCCTGGCTGACGACAACGATGCCTGCAATAAACGTGATCGGTAAGAGGATGTAGAGGATGCAGCGAGTTATGTCCACCCAGAAGTTGCCGATGGTGGGCGAGTTCCTCCGGGAAAAGCCGCGCACCATGGCGATGGCGGCCGCAATGCCGACGGCGGCACTCGCGAACTGCTGCACTGTCAGCGCCCCGATCTGGGTGAAGTACGACATCGTCGTCTCGCCGCCGTAGTTCTGCCAGTTGGTGTTGGTCATAAACGAGACGGCGGTATTGAAGCTGAGCGCAGGCGGTACCGCCCCCAGGTGCTGCGGGTTGAGCGGCAGCGACCCCTGAGTGCGCTCGATGAGGTAGGTAAACCCGATGGCGAAGGCGGAGAAAACGACTACCGCACCCGCGTAACGCTGCCAGGACTGCTCACTGTCGGGGCTCGTTGCGAGCAGGCGGTAAATGGGCCGCTCCACCCAGTAAAGGAAATGCTTGCGGCCCTCGAACACGTCCGCCATGTACGACCCGAGGTAACGCCAGGCAAGGCCGAGCGTCACGACCAGGAGGATGATGGTGAGAGCGAAGCCCATCTAAAACCACTCGGGCTTGAAGAGCGCCACTCCCAGGTAGATGAACACAAGGATGGAAACCGAGAGCAAGATCGCCTGCGACAGGGTCATACGTGCTCGAGGACCTTGATGAGGGCCAAGAAGGCGACCGTGAACAGGACCATGCCGAGCACAGCTAGGAAGTCAGCCATGCACCAATCCTCTGAGGCGGCGCCTGAACAGGATCTCAACACCCAAGCCCCAACCTGAAAAAAATCTAAATGCGAGCGCGCGCCGGGCCGCCCCAAAGGTGGACAATGGTGCTATGAAGAAGGCGCCGAGGTAGCTTGAGTGGCTCGGGTGCTGGTCATAGACGACGACGCCGCGCTACTACGCGCCTTGCGTGTCAGCCTCAACCTGATGGGCCACGAAGTCGTCACCGCCGCGACCGGAGAGCAGGGCATCGAGCAAGCGGCCCTGGGTTCGCCGGACGTGATAGTCCTCGACCTCGGCCTACCGGACATCGATGGGATCAGCGTTTGCCGGCGGATCCGCCAATGGGACGACGTGCCGATCGTCGTGCTCTCGGCGATCGGTTCCGAGGACCGCAAGGTCGCTGCGCTCGACGAGGGCGCAGACGACTACGTGACAAAACCGTTCGGCACGGCCGAGCTCGAGGCACGCATCCGCACCGCCATCCGCCACCACGCCCCTGCTGTGGACGCCTCCCCGCCGGCCGAGCTGTCGGTCGGGCCGCTGGAGCTCGACCTCGTCCATTTCGAGGCGTCCATCGCCGGGGCCCGGGTCGACCTCACGGCTCGAGAGTTCGAGCTGCTGTCGTTCCTGGCCAGGCACCAGGGGAGGATCTGCACCCATCAGATGATCCTGGCCCAGGTCTGGGGCAGGGCGTACTCGAAGGAGGCCCAGTACCTTCACGCGTACGTTCACCGGCTGCGCCAGAAGATCGGGCCGAGCGCGGGTGTGAGGATCAAGACCCTCCCCGGCATCGGGTACCTGCTGACCTCGGACGGTCCCGACGCACCCGCCACCGGCGCCGGCGAGCCTGGCCTCCCGCCCGCCAGGGCAGCGACGGCACCGAAGTCTTTCGCCCGTCCGGGGCAGGCGGCCCCGGCTAGCTGAGTGGAAGACATCCCCGCGCGCGTCCGCGCCGCCCTCGGCACCCTGGTCGCCAGGCCCGCGCCTCGCGCCTCCCGCCCGAGCAACCGAGCCGATGTGGCCGGCCGGGGGGCGCCGCCCCGGGCCCCGATGAACGCCGCCTGTCACCCGGTGTTCTGGGAGGACGGCGAATGGCGCACCTACAGCCGTGCGCTCGGGCTCCCACAGGACGAGGGCTGGTACCACCGCAAGGCCTGGGAGTGGGCCCAATGCATCTACGGCCTCGAGCGGCTCGGTGCCCTTGGCCCAGGCAAGCTCGCGCTTGGCGTCGGGGCCGGGCACGAGCGCACCCTTTATTACCTGGCCAACCGCACGACCTTGACGGTTGCCACCGACCTCTATAGCGGCGACTTCGCGGCCAGCCCAGCCGAGGAGGCAGACCCTTCCTTCCTCCACGAGCCCGAACGCTTCGCACCTTTTACCTACTACCGCGACCGCCTCGTCGGGCTGCCCGCGGACGGGTGCCACCTGCCCTTCCGGACAGGCGCGTTCGACGCCGTCTACTCGCTTTCCTCGATTGAGCACTTCGGCGGCCATGAACGGGCGAGCGAGGCAGTGCAGGAAATGTGCCGGGTGCTCCGCCCCGGCGGCATCGCCTGCGTCGCCACAGAGCTCGTCCTCGAAGGAGGGCCCCACCCGGCCTACTTCGAGCCCGCCGACCTCATGCGCTACGTCGTCGAGGCCTCCGGGATGGACCTGGTAGAGCCTCTGAGCGAGCTTCGCCCGCCAAAAGAGATGCTGGACGACCCCGTGAAGGTGCCGGAGGAGTACCTCCGCACGCCGCACATCGTGCTGCAGGAAGGGCACTGGAAGTTCACATCCGTCTGCCTTTTCCTGCGCAAACCTTCTCAACCGGTGAGCTTGAAGCCCAAGGCGTTGCGCATCGCCGAGGACCTCGCGCGCTGCGTGCGCCGGAGCTTCTCGCAGCGGCCCGGCTAGTCGCTGTTGGCCAGTTCCCAGGCTCGCTTTACGACAGCGTCGAGCATCGCCGCTGTCAAACGGCCGGTGAAGGTGTTCTGCTGGCTGGGATGGTAACAGCCGATGAGCCAGCGCCCGTCCGGCAGCACAAACTCGGCCCCGTGGGCAAAAAGTGGACGTGGCCGGACGTCCAATACCCTGCAACATGCGTCGAAGGCGAAACTGCCAAGAGCGAGGACCGCGCGGGCTTCGGCCAGCAAGGCCAGCTCCCGGACCAGGTAAGGGAGGCAGTTGTCTCGTTCGCCCGGGGTGGGCCGGTTGGCGGGGGGAGCGCACCGGACCGCCGCCGTGACCCAGACGCCCTCTGCTCTAAGACCGTCGCCCCGGCTCACGCTCTCCGGTTGGCTCGCAAGGCCGGCTCGCCACAGCGCCGCCCACAGCCAGTCGCCTGAACGGTCGCCGGTGAAGACCCGCCCCGTACGGTTCCCTCCGTGAGCAGCGGGAGCCAGGCCTACCACGACGAGGCGAGCCCCGGGGTCGCCGAAACCCGGCACCGGCCGGCCCCAGTACTGCTGCCCTGCGAAAGAAGCCCGCGGACGAGCCGCCACCTCTTCACGCCAGGCAACCAAGCGCGGGCAGCGCCGGCAGAGGACCTCTTCGTCACAGAGCCGGGAAAGATCGCCTTCGGGCATGCTGCACGCTTCGCCCGCTGGCATACCCGAAGCTAACGCCTGCCGGCCCGCGCCGTCCCGGTAGCGCCCCTTCCGGGCCCCTTTCGCCAGACGAGCGTGGTGGCCCGGCTGCGCCAGTCGGCAACAAACGGCAATCGACGGCAATGGACGGCAACCCCGAGCCTTTATGCAGGCTCAGGACGCTAACTTTGGCAACGAGTGCGCCGAAAGCCCCCGCCCCCGACCGTCGTCCTCCTTGTCAGGCACGGGCTAACGCCCACTACCGGCAAGGACATGCCGGTTGCCGGCCCTGGGCCGTCCTTGTCGGACCACGGGCGCCTGCAGGCCGAAGAGGCCGCCGAGCACATCGCGTCTTTACGCACCGGTCTCCCACCGCTCGGCGCGATATATACGTCTCCTCTCGTCCGGACGCGCGAAACCGCGGGCATCGTCGGGAAGCTGCTCGGTTTGGCCCCGTCCGAGCGAGAGGGCCTGAGGGACTGCGAGATGGGAGAGTGGGCAGGCATGCCTCTCAGCCAACTTGCCCGCAAGCCAGAGTGGTCGACGGTGCTGCATCACCCGAGCAATTTCCAGTTCCCGGGGGGCGAGACCGTCCGGGGCATGCAGTTCCGCGTCTCGAGCACCGTGAGGGAGCTCATGGCTGCGCACCCGGGCCGGAGCATCGTCGTGGTATCGCACGCGGACCCCATCAAAGCCCTGCTGGCAGAGGCTCTCGGGATGCACCTCGACCTTTTCCAGAGGATTATCGTGTCCCCCGCCTCAGTTAGCGCCATGTCGTACGGGCCGGGCGGCCCGAGCGTGATTTTCATGAACCGGGCTCCATCCTCGGCCGCCCCAGGCCCGCCCGGTCCCCCAGCTCCTCAGGCTCCCCACGCTCGCGCGCCCGTCGTCCCGGCAAGCCCCGGCCAACAGGGCCGGCAGGCCCTGCAAAGCTCGGGCGGCGATGGGCGGGAGGGCGAGTGAGTACTTCGTTTGACCTATCACGGCCGGGGCGGGTTACCGTCGGCGCCATTGGGCCGCCGGGCAAGCGGGTCTTTTACTTCCAGGCCCGCCAGGAGGCGGAGCTGGTATCGCTCAAGCTCGAAAAGGAGCAGGTCCTTTTCCTCGCGGGTGGCCTGAGCGAGGTGCTGGCCGACCTTGCCAGCCCAACGGCCGTGCCGGGGGAAGCAGAGCTGGCACTGGAGGAACCAGTGACGCCGGCCTGGAGCGTCGGCTCGATGCAGCTCGCCTATGACCCCGACGCCGACCGCGTAGTGCTCGTCGCACGCGAGGTTGGCAGCCTGGAGGAGGATGACGAAGACGGCGACGACGACGCAGACGACGAGGACGGCGAAGAGGAAGCCGAGGGAGAGCAGGGCGCGGACGGCGACGCAGCCGGTGAAGACGCTGATGAAGACGCTGATGAGGGCTCAGGAGCCGACGGGCGTGCAGACGGGGAAGAGGCGACAGGGCGCGACGGACCGGGCGAAGGCGCACGGACCGGAGGCGACAGGCCTGGGGGCGAAAGGCCTGGGGGCGGTGCCGCCGGCCCCCCGCCGCTCCTCGGCTTGGAGGAGGACGATGTGGGATTGGAGCTACCACCGGGCCTGGGGGAGGGCCACGAAGGGGCCGGGGACAGGCCGGGCGTCGCCCGGGTGCTCCTCACCCGCGAGCAGGCCGCCGGGGTGATCGAGCACGGCAAGCGCCTCCTCAGGGGCGGCCGCCCGCCCTGCCCCTACTGCGGGTTCCCGCTCGGCCAGGACCACTCCTGCCCGAAGATGAACGGCCACCACGCTCCTTCGCTGTGAGCAAGCACTACGTCGGTCAAAGTGCTGACCTGGCTCTTCTCGAAAGAGGCCGGGTTGAGGTCAAGGGCAGGTTGCCCTGGAGCTCTAACGCAACCTTTCTCGTCGTCGTGCGGGACAAGGGGAGGGAGGCCTCCGCCATCTACAAACCCGGGCGGGGTGAGCGGCCGTTGTGGGACTTCGAACGCGGCCTGTGGAGACGGGAGGTGGCGGCATTCGAGCTTGCCCGCCACCTCGGCTGGGACATCGTCCCACCGACCGTCGGGCGCCATGATGGCCCCTTTGGCGCCGGTTCGCTCCAGCTATGGGTGGAGGCAAACTTTGAAGAGCACTACTTCACCCTCTTCGAATCGCCCGAGCACGCCGCTGCGCTCAAGACGGTGGCCGCTTTCGACCTGGTGATCAACAACGCCGACAGGAAATCGGGCCACTGCCTGCTGGACGACCAGGGCCACATCTGGGCGATCGACAATGCCTTGTCGTTCCATGCCGAGCCCAAGTTGCGTACCGTTATCTGGGACTTTGTCGGAGAGAGGATCGACGCTGCCCTGCTTGACGACCTGGCCGGCCTTTCGGCGGGCGAGGTGCCCGAGGCGTTGCGGTCGCTCCTGGAGCCCGAAGAAATCGAAGCCCTCGTCAAGCGCGCCGCATCGGTACGCCGGCGAGGTACCTACCCCACCCCCAAGAGCGACTACCCCTACCCGTGGCCCCTGGTCTGACCGTCACCCATCGGTCTCGGGGCTGGCGGGAGACCGTTCGCGGTACTGTTCGAGCAATCTGTAGGTTGGCGTAGCGCGGCGGCCCCGCCATTAGCTGCGGGCGGTCGCCCCGGGGATTGAGCTGGCAAGCGCGAGAGGAGCCACTTTTCAATTGGGAAGCCAAGACGAGGTTCGTTTGGCAGTCCCGGCAAGGCCAGAGTTCCTTGGCTTGGCCCGGGTGACTGCGGCTGGCCTCGCCAGCCGGTTGGGGTTCACCTACGACCAGGTCGAAGACATCCGGTTGGCAATCGACGAGATCTGCTTCGGTATGACGGGGAGCAAAGGCCGCGACGGTCTGCTGGAGCTGCACTTCCTGTTGGGCGATCCTGGCCTCACGGTGACCGGTTACGGGCACTTCTCCCCGCCCGGCCCGGTCCACCTGTCGGAACTGTCCGAAGTGATCCTCGACGCGCTCGTCGACGAGCACTCGATGGACGACGGGGCTGAAGGCCCTCGCTTCCACTTTGTGAAGAAGCGGGCGGTTGGGCAGCAGGGCACACGAAGTGAAATACCAGGGGAAGGTCCGTGAGCCTGGAGCCACAACGGCGCCAAGAGTTGAGAGAGCAATTCGTCGCCTACGCGCACGGCCACGAGCCGGCACTGCGCGAGCAGCTGGTGGCGGCACACCTCGGCTTGGCGGAATACCTGGCGCGGCGCTTCGCCAATCGCGGCGAGCCTCTCGACGACCTTGTCCAGGTGGCTTCGCTCGGGCTCATAAAGGCGGTCGACCGGTTCGACCCCGAGCGCGGGGTCGAGTTCTCGACGTACGCGACGCACACGATCGTCGGCGAGCTGAAGCGCCACTTCCGGGACAAGGGATGGGCGATCCGCGCGCCCCGAAGGATGCAGGAGCTTTACCTGCGCCTCGGCAAGGTCGTGGCGATCCTCGGCCAGGAGCTCGGGCGGTCCCCCACGATCGCAGAGCTCGCCGCCGAGGTCAAGGTCTCCGAGGAAGAAGTACTCGAGGCGCTCGAGGCCGGTCAGGCCTATCGCTCTACCTCCCTCGACGCTCCTTCGGAGGAAGGCGAAACGCTCGCGACGCGTATCGGCGAGGAGGATCCCTCGATGGAGATCGCCGAAAGCAGGGCGACGCTGTCACCACTGCTCGCCCAATTGGCGCCCCGCGAGCGGCTCATCCTGCATATGCGCTTCTTCGATGGGCTAACCCAGTCCGAAATTGCTTCGAGGTTGGGGATCTCACAGATGCACGTGTCACGTTTACTGGCTCGCAGCGTCGCCCAGCTCCGCGCAGCAGCTGAAGCTCCCGCTCAATAGCGCGGCCCGCAATGCGGCTTTTGTTGGTGGTCAACACGTCGGCCTCCTCCGTAACGGCTCGCGCCCGGGTGGTAATACAAAAAGCGCTTTCGGCGGACCATGAAGTGATCATGAGGGAAACCAATCGCAGGGGCCATGCCACCCGGTTGGCTCAGGGCGCTGCGGCCGACGGCCTCGACGCCGTGGTCGTGCTCGGCGGTGACGGGACCCTCAACGAAGCTGCCAATGGTCTGGCAGGCTCGAGCACGGCGTTGGCAGTCCTGCCGGGGGGGTCGACGAACGTTTTCGCCAGGACCATCGGCTTCGCCAACGACCCGATCGAGGCAACGAGCCAGCTGTTGTCGGCACTTGCGGCAGGTTCGATGGACCGGGTCGGCCTTGGCCTGGCCAACTCGCGTTATTTCCTTTTCCACGCGGGGATAGGCTTCGACGCCGCAGTCGTAGCTCGCGTGGAAAAAATGGCACCGTTAAAGCGCTATGCGGGACCGGCTGTTTTCCTCCTGGCAACTTTGCTCACATGGGCGCACGGTTATGACCGGAGCCGGGCCTTTTCGGTGGGCACCGACGGTCTGCCCGCGTCGGAGGCGGGATTTGCCATCTGCTTGAACACAGACCCGTACACGTATTTCGGCGAACGCCCGATGCACATTGCAGCGGGCACAACTCTGGAGACCCCGCTCAGCTTGCTCACGTTCGCCAACCTCAACCTGGCGTCTTTGCTGCCGGTTGTCGGGGCAGCTTTCCGGGACGGCTTGAAGGAGGCCCCGTCGCCCCGGGCCCAGCTCAAACGGTCCATCACGGCGGCCACGATCACGTCCGAGCGGCCGGTGCCCTACCAGCTCGACGGCGATTATGTGGGCGAGGCCCCGCTCATCGAATTGCGCTGGGCCGAGGCAGCCCTGTCACTTGTCACGCCACCGTGATGTCACGGGGAGGGACGCAATTAAACAAAAATCGGCCCTATTGCGCCAGGAGCACCCGAGGCTATACTCCCTTGACGCACGGCCCCCAAAGACGCAATTGTCGATATACTCACACGTGAAGACTTTCACAAAGCTTTGCTCGCATGGCTGCCGCCCCTCCTGGGCGACGGCCCTTGCCCAAGATTCGCCAGGAGGATAGTTAGTGGCCCTCACTTGGACCCGGACCATCGAGTGGGACGTCGAGGACTGGCGACAACAGGCTGCGTGCCGCGACACCGACCCCGACCTGTTCTTCCCGGTCGGGAGCACCGGTCCCGCCGTCGAGCAGATCCACAGCGCCAAAGCTGTGTGCGACACCTGCGACTCACGTGTCAGCTGTCTCGAGTTCGCGCTCGCCACCAATCAGGAGTCCGGGATCTGGGGTGGGACGACCGAGGAGGAGAGGCGCAAGCTGCGAAAGCTTTGGCTTGCACGCCAGCGTCGGGCTGGCTGAGCGCAAAGTGAGCGCCCCGCGCTAGATCCGGGCCTGCTCCGCCCAATCGGAGGACTTGACGGGGACCACGAGCTCGGCCACGGCCCCCTGGTCGTTGTACATGCGGATCTTCCCACCCAGCTGGGTGTTCACGAGCCCACGCACGATCGACAGCCCGAGGCTCGTCGTTGCCTCGATCGAGAAACCCTCCGGCCAACCCGCACCGTTGTCCCGCACCCTTACGGCGAGGACCTCCCCCCGCCGGAGGAAGGAGACCTCCACCCACGGGGACGGTGGATGGCCCACGAAGGCGTGCTCGACTGCGTTCTGCATCAGCTCGTTGAGCGCTACGGCAAGCGGGGTCGCGATCTGCGCCCCCATTTCTCCCGCCTCGCCCGACCAGGTCACCTTCACGGGCGAGGCGGTCGCCGACAAGTCCTCGGCCATCCGCACGAGCGCCGGGAGGATGTCGTTGAAATTGAACTCGTCAGCGGTGTCCCTGGAAAGGATCTCGTGCACCACGGCGATGCTGCGGACCCGCCGTTCGGCCTCCTCGAGGGCATGGCGGGCCTCCTCACCCTTCGGCAGGCGCCTGGCCTGGAGCCGGAGGAGGGAGGATATCGTCTGCAGGTTGTTCTTCACCCTGTGGTGGACCTCCCGGATGGCTACCTCCTTGCCGAGCAGCAAGCGGTCCCGTCTTCGCAGGTCGGTCACATCGCGCAGGAGCACCAGGGCGCCCGAGACTTTGCCCTGGTCGAGCAACGGGATGCACCTCATGAAGACCGAGACGTCCCCGAGCTCGAGTTCCTCCGATGCCGGGAGACGCTCGCGCAGGGCCGCCGGCACAGGCGAGTGCTCGAGGCCGAGCTCCTCGAAGTTCGCGCCAAGGACCGCCTTCGAGATGCCGAGGCGGTGCATAGCGTTTACCGCATTGGGCGAGGCGTACTCGACGCGCGCTGAGGCGTCGAGCGTCATCACTCCATCGCCCACCCTGGGCGCCTCGCTCGAGAGCAGTTCGTCAACCGGGAACGGGAACGTCCCCGCACCGAGCATCCGTGCGAACCGCTCAAAGACCCCGACGTAGACCCGCTCGAGCTCTCCCGGCCTTCGCCCGACCACGAGAGGCGCTTCCCTGGTCATAACAGCGACCACCGAGCCCGCGAAACGGACGGGGATGTAGACGACCCGGGCCCGCTCCCCGCGGGGCAGGACCGGCGTCTCTCCCTCGATCACGCTGCCGAGCGCCCAGGCCCGGGCGAGCAAAGGTCGCTCCTCCTGTCCGAAGTCCCCCCCGAGGAGGTCCTCAGCGTGGAGCGTCTGGCTCGTCGTCGGCCGCACCTGGCCAACGACGACGAACCGGCCACCTTCCTGGGCAGTCGGCACAAAAAGGAGCAGGTCGGAGAAGGACAGGTCCGAGAGGATCCCCCATGTCGCTACGAGCCGCTGCAAGTGCTCGACGACAGGCTCGGGCACGACTGCACGGTCCCTCAGGAGTTCGGCCAAGGTCGCCATGGCGTTCCTCCCATTTATAGCCTGCCCGGGCCGGCGGACCAGAGGTGGCGCCCAAGCTGAAGCGCGCCTGCCAGGTCGTGGACGTCCTCATCGAGCTCGGGCGCGCTCGCCACGACCTCGAACGAGCCCGAGAGCTCAGAACGCTGCGCCGCCTCTCTCCTGGCGACCACGCCGATGTTGTTGAAGTTGGTACCGACTTCTGCAAGGACGCGCTCGACCAGGCCCTCCCCGAATTCTTCGAGGGGGCCGCCCGGGGCGCAAAGCCTCCCAGCCACAGCCGGCGCCAACGAACAAAGGAGCTCCGCCCGGTCGGCGAGACGCGCTTCGGTCAGGTACTCCGGCAACACTTTGTTGAGGACCAAGCCACCGAGATGGAGCCTCTTCGCAGGCAAAAGGCGCATGAAGGCTTCGGCTTCGCGGACCGGCACCGTTTCCAGCGTGCTTACGACAATAAAAGTCGTCCGCCTGTCTGCCAGTAGCCGTTCCACTTCACGCGCCCGCTTGACGAAGCCCTCCGAAAGCGTCTGGAACAGTATGAAAAACTCGGCTATGTCCTCCAGGAACTGGGTCCCGAGCACCCTGTCGGCAACATAGTAAAACGGCCGCGATGCGACGTCGACCAGGCGGCTCCTGTAGGGGACCGTCAAAAGGCGTAGCAGCCTGGAACTGAAGAAATCCGCCATCCTTTCGGGGGCCAGCAGGAAGTCGACCGCATTGCGCGTAGGAGGAGTGTCCACGACGATCAGGTCGTAAGCGCCCTCGGAATGCAGCTCGTAGAGGCGCTCGACGGCGATGTAGTCGTGGCTTTGGACAAAGCGGCCGGAGATGTTCTGGTAAAGGGGGTTTTCCAGGATCCGCAGCGCGGTCGCCCTGTCGGGGGCGTGACGCGCCACGAGGTTGTCCCAACCTTGCTTCGTATCGAGCATTTCGGCCCACAGCTCACCGCGGGGCGGCGAGCCCGCTTTCACGAACGCCGCAGGGGGCACTTGCTGCGCCCCCGAGGTAGCCGGCCGCTTTGTCGCCCCTCCCGTCGCGGAAAATGCCGTCGAGAGGCCGAGCGCCTGCGCCAGGCGCCGCGCAGGGTCGACTGTCACGACGAGTACGCGGCCGCCTTGTTGGGCTGCGGCCATGGCAGCAACTGCGGCAGCAACGCTCGTCTTGCCGACGCCACCCGGGCCGCAGACAACGACAATTTCCTTCGCGGCAACAATTGCCTCGATGGTCGTGTAAGCCTGGGTGCTCAACCTCGGGCCGCCATCCCTAGCCCGCCTCTTGTCCGGGCTCGAGACCGGCCTCTTGTCCGGGCTCGAGATCCGCCTCTTGTCCGGGCTCGAGACCCGCCTCGAGCTCGGCCGCCAGGGCGGAGGCTATCTGGCGTGTCGATCGCAACCCGGAGGACCGCAAGAAGAGATATGGCACGTAGAGCATGGGGGCGCCCCGCTCGCCGCCACCGGGAGCGTTGCTGTGCGGGCCGCCCTCCAGGCTGCCTTGCGTGCCAGTATGCGTACCGGCGTGCGCACCGGCATGCCTGCCCCCGTGCTCGCCAAGCGCGGCACGCAGGCGCTCCAGGTGGCTCGCACGGGACCTGCGGGTCCTCACCATTAGGCGGGCTGCGTCGAGCAGCGGTTCGGGGCGACCTCCGAGCTGTGCGGCCAGCAACTCCGTCGCTGCGGGTTGACGGAGCGCATCGAAGGCCTGCTCCTCTCTCGTAACGAACAGCTCGGGGAGCACACGGTTCACGATGACAGCTGCCAGGCTCACAGTCGTTTCTTCTTTCAAACGTTCGGCCAGCTCGATCGTTTCGGTGACCGGCATCTCTTCGGGCGTTGCGACGGCCAGCACGCCCGAAACCTCAGGGTCCGACAAGATCTCGAGCATCCAATCGGTTTGCTGGCGCACGAGGCCCACCTGGACCAGTTGGTTTATCGCCTGGGGGGCTGCCAGTTGGCCGATGATGTGGCCGCTTGCGGCCGCGTCGACGACGACCATGTCGTAATGGCGCTCGCGCACTTCCCAGCAAAGCTTGCCCACCGACACGATCTCGCGCACCCCGGGGGCAGCGGAGGCCACGAAGTCGAACATCCGCGCCATCGGCCCGATACCGGCGGCACGCGGGAGGCGCAGCTGCAACGACAGGTACTGGCGGAGCGATGCCTCGGGGTCCATCGACATCGCGAAAAGACCCGGCGCCACCTCGCGCTCTTCGAAGCGGGTCGGGCCGCTTTCGAAGCAGGATGCGAGGTCGCCCTTGGCGTCCATCTCGCAAACCAGAGTGCGCTTGCCATGGGTCGAGGCAAGCAGGGCGAGCCCTGCGCTGATCGTCGTTTTGCCTACTCCACCCTTCCCGGTTACGAAGAGCAGCTTGCGCGCCAGGACTGCCGGCTCGGGGTGCATTACCGCCCGGCCAGGGTGGCGCGCCCGGCGGAAGGGTTCAAACGGCAGCCCCGAATCCCACGCGGCGCGTCTCTGCTCCGGTATCGAGCTCGATGTATGCCAGCTTGGCGGCGGGGATCCCGACCCGGCGGCCCCGCTTGTCGGTCAACCAGAGCATCCCGCTGGCAGACTCGACGGCTCTTTCGATCGTGGCCGCGAGCTCGTCCGCACTGGTGCTCTCGGCGAGCTCGACCTCTATCTCTCTTGGAGCCTGGGTTATCCCGATCCGGACGTCCACTAGACCTCTCCTGACTGCGGCTCCTGACTGCGGCCGGCACGCGCCAGCAGCTTACCAAGGGCCCCGTTTTCAATTTGCGGGCCCGGCAGCGGCGCTGGGTTGTGTGGCCAGGTCAGAGTCCCGGTATACCGTTGTCACGATGCGCGAGAACCGGACGGGTCATGCGGGCGACCCGGGCCGGCAGCACAGCGATAGGGACGGTGAGCTCCTTCGCAGCGCCCGCGCCACCACCTGGGTAGGGACGATGCTCGGCACCAAGTCGACCGACGGCATCGTCGTTGCGCACGGGTTGGACGGCCGTCCTCACGCTCCCGGGGCTGTGATCTCCAGGCAGGCACGCGAGGACGCGGAGCAGCTCCTTCTATCTCCCGGCGCCACTAGGGCAACCGGGGCGGGGAGGAGGTCGGCAGAGGAGCGCCCCGACCCGTTGCGTACCTGTTTCGAGCGCGACCGGGACAGGATCCTCCACTCGAGCGCCTTCCGCCGGTTGGCGGGCAAGACGCAGGTGTTCGTGTTCCCCCGCGACCATCAGCGCACCCGGCTGACCCATGCGCTCGAGGTGGCTCAGGTCGCTACAGCTGTTGCGCGCGCCACCGGCCTAAACGTCGCGCTCACCGAGGCCATCGCCCTCGGGCACGATTGCGGGCACGGGCCGGGCGGGCACGCATCGGAGGAGGCTTTCAGCCCTTACTTGCCCGGGGGTTACAACCATGCCACCTGGGGGGCGGACGTCGTGTTGGCGCCCCTCAACCTGTGCGCCGAGACGCTCGACGGGGTCCGTTACCACAGCTGGTCGCTGCCCAACCCGGCGACCCCCGAAGGCGCTGTCGTGAGCTGGGCCGACCGCTGCGCCTATTGCGCCCACGACCTCGAGGACGCCGTGAGCGTGGGCATCGTGGCCCCGGCCGACCTTCCCGCCGAGGTAGCCCAGGTAGCCGGGACGACGCGGTCCTCTCAGCTCAACTGTTTTATCAGCGCCCTCGTGGAATGCATCGCCTCGACAGGCGAGATCGGGATGAGGCAACCTTTCGCAGGCGCCCTCGCCTCGCTCCGGGCCTTCAATTACGAACGTATTTACACCCGCCCAAGTTCTCTCGAACAAGGCCGGACCGTGATCGCAGTGCTGTCGGCTCTGGTCGATTACTTCGCTCAAAACCCGCGGCGCGTCCCTGCCGAGGACCTTACTGCGCAAACACAAAGCGGCCAGGACGCAGAAGGCAAAGACGGCGGCGCGCCTCTCCGGGCCGCAATAACTTATGTGAGCGGCATGACGGACAGGTTCGCCTTCAGCGCGGCCGTAGAACTATTGGGTTGGGACCCCGAGCGCCTACCGCGAGGCATCGACTCGGCAGGCCGCTTCAGCTGACTCTGCCTGCACCCCCCGGCTTCGCCGGCTCGCCCGGCGCAAAACTGGCCCGCCCTGCGCAACTGGCCCGCCTGGCGCAACTGGCCCGCCTGGCACAACTGGCTAGCCTGGGCCAGCCGGCCCGCCCGGCCCTGCGGCACGGGCGCGTGCTTTGGCGACACGCCCGCCCGGCGTCGGGGGAGGTACCTCGAGCTCTTCGACCCACAAAGAGGCGTGGCGCTGAGCCCACTTGCGGCTCACTTTGCCGGTGAATATCGACCGCAACGCTTCGGGGTGAGTGAGAGCCATGAAAATGTGGCCGATCACCACCGCTACGAGGAAATAGGCGAACAAGTCGTGCACAAAAGTCGCACCGGTGCGCCAGGAATTGGAAAAGAGGTTGAACCAGTGCATGACGCTGCCCGTCATCAGCATCACGAGCATCGTGCCGAGTACGAAGGCCGCGTTGAGCTTCTGGCCGGCATTGAACTTGCCTGTCGGCACGGAAAGGGTCGGCTCGTGGCGCCGGACGCTGCGGAGCCACTGGCGGTCGAAATGAGTCCAGCGGTTGAGCCTCCTGAGGTCGGCACGCAGCCCTCGCCCCCATGACCCTGCAAGGCTCACGAGGAGCGGTAGTGGGAGCGCCAGCCCTACGTCTACGTGGATCCTGGTGATCAGGACGCGGCGCCCGATGAGCCCGACGAGGGCGGGGATATACAGGGCCGCTCCTGTGAAAATCAGCGTGAGGAACGACAGGGCCGTCAACCAATGAGCGACGCGCTCGACGCCGTCGAAGCGGACAAGGCGCTCCCGGCCGTCGCGCAGCTCAGGAGATACCGGGGCCGCTGTAACCATTGCTCCGCCCGATCCAGGCATTGACGTCGTAGCCCTCGTGCTCCCAGTACCCCGGGATGACGCTGTTGACCACGGAGATCCGCTGCAGCCACTTAATGGACTTGTACCCGTACATCTCCGGCACGTAGAGGCGGACCGGCCCGCCGTGCTCGCGGCTCACGGGGCCTCCGAGCATCTTGTAGGCGATGATGACGTCGGGCAACCTTGCCTGGTCGAGGGTCAGGCTTTCGGTGTAGACGCCGTCGAAGGAAAAGAACCGCAGCGCCACCGCCCCAGCCGTCACCCCAGCAATATCGAGAAGGTGGCCGAGCGGCACTCCCGTCCAGTGCACGGCGTCCACCCGCCACCCCGTTACGCATTGGAACGGGCGGACGAGCGATTCGGATGGCAATGCCTCGAGGTCGGCGAGGCTCAAGCTGAGCGGTTTTTTCACTAGCCCGTCGACCGTGAGGTGGTAGTCCTTGGGGGTTTCGGGGTAACCGCCGGTGACCGTGTACAGCTGGAAGTAGCCGCCGCCGGGTATCAGTCCCGCCACCGAGTTGCCGCTCGAACCGAGGGCCGAGAGGGCGTCCTGGATGGCGCGCGAGACCGTGGAGCCGAAGACCACTCCGGCAGCACCTAACCCAAGCATCCCCAGGACCACACGGCGCCCGACCGGGGTGCTTTGCCGGCGGGGCGGACTAGTCACCGGTACTCATGATCTCAGGTAACGGCACATATTGTTGCGCGGTATACGTGCGAACGGCTCTCAGGTACCCAATCACGAGCGCCGAAGCATAACCGGCGAGCACCGGGGTAGGGCCGGCGAGCACCGGGGTACAGGCGGCGAGCCGCGGGCGCCGGAGGCCAGTCAGGTGACCCGGAGCTCGGGCCGCACTACCCTCGCCCGGCCGAGATCCCTGACGCGCTCCGCGATCGAGACAAATGCCATGGCCGCTTCGGAGCCGGGGGCTGCGAGGACCACCGGCAGTCCGGAATCGCCGCCCTCCCGCAGCTCCGTGGAGAGCGGGATCTGGCCGAGCAAAGGGACGTGGAGCTCCTCGGCCAGCTGCGCCCCGCCCCCGCGACCGAAGATCTCCTGGCAGGACCCGTCCGGGAGCGTCATCCAGCTCATGTTCTCGATAACGCCCCGAAGAGGCAGGTTCAACTTGCGCGCCATGTAAGCGCTCCGCTGGGCGACGCGCCGCGCGGCGAGCTGCGGCGTCGTGACCACAAAGACCTCCGACGCCGGGAGGTACTGCGACATCGACAACGCCACGTCGCCCGTGCCCGGCGGCATGTCGACCAGCAGGAAATCGGGGTTGCCCCAGTCAACGTCCACAAGGAACTGCTCGAGCGCTTTGTGCAACATCGGGCCTCGCCAAATGACGGGCTGGTCGTCGCTCACAAAAAAACCCATCGAGATCACCCGCAGGCCATGGGCCATGACCGGGCTGACCGACCCTTCGCTCACCACGGGCGAACCGGTTGCGCCCAGCATGGCCGGGACCGAGAACCCGTACACATCGGCGTCGAGGACGCCCACCGTGCTGCCGAGCCCCATGAGGGCCAGCGCAAGGTTGACGGTCACAGAAGACTTGCCGACACCGCCCTTGCCCGAGCTGATGCCGATCACCCGGGAGGTCGAAGCCCCCGAGGCGAAGGGGTTGGTCCTGCCCTCCTCGTGCCCGAGCCTCGGCGCGCTGGGCGGGCTTACGGACATCGGGCGCCATGCTATTGCCGCCGGAGGGATGCTGCCGGGAGTGCTGCCGGGAGTGTTGGAGGGAGTGCTGGCGCTACGATGGGCTCGGTGCTGAGCGGCGACGATTTCTCGGCCGTAGTCACTGCCGTCACGTCCGCATTCGGGGATCCGACTCGCCGGCAGGTTTACCTCTACGTTCGTGAATCGGCGACTGGGGCGACGGCGTCGGAAGTTGCCAAGCACTTCTCGCTCCACCCAAACGTGGCCCGCCACCACCTCGACAAGCTCGCCGGCGGTGGCTACCTCGAGGTCTCGGCTGCCCGCCCGCTCACCCAGGCGGCGGGGCGTCCTTCAAAGCGTTACCGCGCGAGCGGCCCCGCGCCGGTGATAGAGGGCGCCAAGCGCGAAGACGAGCTGCTTGTGGCCCTGCTCGGCGGTGCGCTCTCACTCGTCTCCCAGGCAGAGGCCCAACAAATGGCAGAACAGGTCGGGTTTGCCTACGGGAGCAAGCTCGCCGGGGTGATGGCCCCGGGTGAGGGGCAGCGGTCTTTGCGTTCCGCCCTCCGGGTCGTAGCCGACGCCCTTACCGCCCACGGCTTCGCTGCCAGGACCGAGGCCAGGGACCATTCGCTCGCCTTGACGAAGGACGCGTGCCCGTTTTTCGAGGCAGCTCTCGCACACCCTGTCATCTGCGCCGTCGACAGAGGGATGGTGCGCGGCATGTTGAGCGCCCTCTACAGCGGGTCGACTGGGGCAGCTCAGTCCTCGTCTCGCGCCATGGGCGACCGGAGCTGCACGACATCCTTGCCAATCGGAGCTTGAGCAGGCAATATCGTCCGGTGCCTTTCGGCGAAGGACAGGGACATAACAACCCGTCAACGGCGCGGACCGCCGAGGCGTTGCTCCAGCCAGGCGTCAGGGCGAGCCTCGAGCTTCCCGAGGCGGGGACCTGCGTGGTGGAGGTCGGTGCGGTGATCAGGGCCGTCGAGGGCCCGGTCGTCTCGCTCCGCTTACTGGACGAGCTGCCTCCGGGGCTGCTCGATGCCGGTAGCAGGCTCGAGTTGTTCCTGCCGAGGCCGGACGGGATCTATCACTGGCTCTGCGCCTTACGGTCGCAGTCGGCGTCCCAGGCCCGCGCCGTCCTGTTGAGCGAGCCCTTGTTCGTCCAGCGCCGGATGCGCCCACGTTGGCGGGCGGAGCTGCAGGCGGACGTAAGGCGTGTGCGCTCGGCGAGGCGCGGCACGGCGCACCGGATGCGGGTGGCTGACCTGTCGAGGGGCGGCCTCAAGCTCGAGGGACCTCTCCAGCTGAGCACCGGGGACACGCTCGAGGTGACCGTCGACCTCGGTCCCGAGGTGCAGCTGGTCGGGCGGGCCGTAATGGCCTACCCGACGTCGGGTAGCAGCTGGGCGGCTCACGTCAGTTTCGTCGAGGGCCAGGGAGACGCCGTCGACCTGGTCGACTCGTACATCGTCCGCCATTCGAGCGCCAAGTAGTCCCTCGCCTCCGCGGGCGGAGGCCGACCGAGCAGGAAGCGAAAGGCACGTCAAGCCCTGGCAGCCCGCGCGCCGATACAGATCGCAGGTGGTCGGTAGCGATGGCCTGCGCGCTCATACCCCCGGCTACGGTACGTCGCCGCCAGCTCCGGATGGCAGCGCCTAAAGCAAAGAGGAGAACATGAGCTTCGGAGCAGCCATCGCGGGCCCGCTGTCGGACGGCGCCACCGTTGGCCTCCAGTTCCCCAGCGGCGGCACGTGCGATGCGCAGGTGCTGTCGTGCACCAACGGCGAGCTTGTGCTCGAGTTCGTCGACGAGGTCGGCGAGGGCGCTCTCGACGAAGGATCCGTGGTCGACGTGCTCCTACCTCTCTCCTGGGGGATGTACAGGTGGCTCGGCGTCGTCAGCTCACCGCCGGGCGAACGCAAAGCCGTCGTACAGCTCCTCGATTCGCCGACCTTCATCCAGCGAAGGCTCGACCCGAGGGTCGGCGCCATGCTCCCCGCCGACGTCCGCCATGTGAGCTCGGGCAAGCGGGGCGATGCCCACAAAGCGGTCGTCGCCGACATTTCGCACGGGGGGCTCAAGCTCGAGGCTGCGAAACAGCTCCGTTCGGGCGACATCGTCGAGGTCACAATGGAGTTTTCAGTCAGCCGTGCCGGGTACCTCGGCCCCGTGAGCGTGGTGGGCAGGGTCGTGATGGCTTACCCGAACGCCCGAAGCGAAGACCCGGGGATAACCGATGCCCATGTGTCGTTCCTCGAGGGGCAGGAAAAGGCGATCGCTGCTGTGGACCACTTCGTGACCCAACAGCTGAAGTACCGCTGGAAAGACTGAGCGCTCTTCTAACCCCCGCTCCGCCCGACCGGGCGTGGCCTCGCTCCGCCCGACCGGGCCCCCCCGGCCCGGCCCCGGAGCACAGAGTG
>DATJMJ010000245.1:0-7625 GCA_035508795.1 Acidimicrobiales bacterium | reverse complement strand
CCACACCGGTCATAGCGCAAGCGAGGGCAAGGCTGCGGGCGACGTTATTGCCATCGCCCACCCAGGCGAGGCGCCCCCCCGCCAGGTTGCCGCCCCAGTGCGACCGGAGCGTCAAGAGATCCCCGATCGCCTGGAGGGGGTGCGCCCGGTCGGAAAGAAGGTTGATGACGGGCACCGTCGAAACCCTTGCCATTCGCACGAGCACGTCGTGGTCGAGCACGCGGGCGCCCACCGCGCAGTGGTACTGGGCAAGCGTCCGGGCAAGGTCTTCGGCCGTCTCGCGCGTGCCGATCCCGACTTCTTCCCCTCTCAGGGTCAGCGGGTGGCCTCCGAGATGGAAGACCGCGACCTCGGAGGAGCACCGGGTACGGGCCGAAGGTTTCTGGAACAAAAGGGCGACTGCCCGTCCGGAGAGGACGCGGGGCGGGTAGTCGTCCACCGCCAGGTCCAAGATGGTTGAGAGCTCCCCGGGGCCGAGGTCGTCGATGTCTAGCAGATGGCGGGGCATAGCGAGTAATTATACATTGCAATGGTTAGTCATGCTAAGCCGGCCGGTCGGCGGGGAAAGGCGGCCGACGGGCGCGCAGGGCGAAGGGGTCCTGGCGCAATTATCATGTGGGACGTGCGTCTTGGCGGGGGCCCGCGACTGGCGGCGATCGCCGTCGCGCTCGGGGTGCTTGCGCCCGCGGCCGTGGCAGTCGAAGTGCCGGCGGGGCTCAACGCCACCGTGGCTTCAGCGGAGCCGAACGGCGTAGGGCTGGTGCCTGCAATGGGCTGGAGCAGCTGGAGCTTCTTGCGCAAGGGGCCAACCGAAGCCAACGTGGAGGCTCAAGCCAGAGCGCTGGTGAGCAGTGGGCTCGCCAGGGTGGGCTACGACTACGTCAACCTCGACGACTTCTGGTACATCTGCCCGGGCCCACAAGGCCCCGTTGTCGACAATTACGGGCGGTGGGAGCCGAACTCGAACTTCCCCTCCGGCCCTGGAGGCCAGAACGGGATCGAGGCCCTCGCCGCTTACGTGCACCACCTGGGGCTCAAGTTCGGCTTGTACGTGACGCCCGGCATATCCCTGCACGCCGTCGACGAGAACACCGTCGTGCTCGGCCCAAACGGCAAGCCGTCCGGGTACCGTGCCGACCAGATCGCGGGAGTTTCAGCCGAGTACAACTACAACTGCGGCGGCATGGTCAACCTCGACACGATGCCGGGCCATCCTCCGGGCGCACCGCCGGGCACCCAGGTGCTGACGCCGGGGGCACAGGACTTCCTCGACTCGTGGGCAGACGAGTTCGCGTCCTGGGGCATCGACTACCTGAAGCTGGACGGGGTCGGTAGCTTCGACATTGCCGACGTCATCGGGTGGTCGCAAGCCCTCCGCCAGACCGGGCGCCCGATCCACCTCGAACTTTCCAACAACCTCGCCATAGGCGACGCTGGCACCTGGTCGCAGTACGCCAACGGGTGGAGGACGGGCAACGACATCGAGTGCTATTCCTGCGAGCAGGACGGGTCGAGTTACCCGCTCACCGATTGGGCAAATGTCGCCCTCCGCTTCGAGCAGGCTGCGGCATGGCAGCCGTACGGGAGGCCCGGCGCCTTCAACGACTACGACTCGATCGAGGTGGGCAACGGCAGCAACGACGGCTTGACGCTGCCCGAAAGACAGTCGCAGTTGAGCCTATGGGCACTCGCGTCGGCACCTTTGCTGTTGGGCACCGACCTGACCCATCTCGACCGGGTCGACCTTCGGCTGCTCACCAACAAGGCCGTCATAGCCGTCGACCAAGATGGCATCGACGCATCGCGAGTAGCCGATAGCCCGCTCAGCCAGACGTTCGCCAAAAGGGAGCGCAATGGAGACATTGTCGTCGGCCTGTTCAACACCGGCCCACGGGCCGAGCTCCTCTCGGCCAACGTCAAAAGCTTTCACTTGCCTGAGCCGGGCCCCGGTGCCCCCGCCCCGGCTACCGGCCCGCCGGGCGGGCCCACGTTCCACCTGATCGACCTCTGGGACGGCAAGTCGAGCGCAAGCACCGGTTTGGTACAGGCCGAGGTACCGCCACACGGGGTTGCCCTCTTCAGGGTGAGCGCGCGCTGAGCACTTCGTCGAGGATTTCCAGTCCCTCGTCAACCTGGCCGTCGGTTATGAGCAGCGGCGGTTCGAGGCGCAGAGCGGTGGCGGTGACCCCGTTCACCACCAGCCCTCTGGCGAGACATTCCTCTGCGACCTGCCTCGCGTCCCGGTCGACGAGCTCGACGCCGAGCATGAGACCGAGCCCCCTGACATCGCGTACCCGGGGATTACCTGCAAGCTTGCTGCGGATATAACTACCGGCCGAGCGGGACCTCGCAGGTACGTCCTCGGACTCCATCGCGGCGAGGGTCGCCCGTGCTGCCGACGCTGCGAGAGGCTGGCCCCCAAAAGTGGTGGCGTGGTCCCCGGGCGAGAAGGCCGCGGCCACTTCGGAGGTGGCCCAGCAGGCCCCTACCGGGACGCCGTTGCCGAGTGCCTTGGCGATCGTGACAACGTCGGGCCGGACGCCGTAGTGCTCGAAGCCCCACCATTTCCCCGTACGGCCGAGCCCCGTCTGGACCTCGTCCACGATGAACAGCACGCCCCGCTCGTCGCAGATCTTGCGCACACCTCTGAAATACTCTTCTCCCGCAGGCCAAACACCGCCTTCCCCGAGGACAGGTTCGAGGATCACCGCCGCCACTTCGGGTGTCACGGCCCGCTCGAGCGCCTCGAGATCCTGCCATGCAACGTGGCGGAAGCCTTCGGGCAGCGGCTGGAAGGCTTCGTGCTTGGCCGGTTGGCCCGTTGCGTGAAGCGTGGCGAGCGTGCGGCCGTGGAACGACCCGTAGGCGCTCAGCACCACATAACGCCCGTGGCCCCCCCATTTTCTTGCCAATTTGAGAGCGCATTCGTTGGCTTCGGCCCCACTGTTGGTAAAGAAGACCTTGCCGCCACCACCCAGCAAACGGTCGAGGGTACCGGCAACTTCGGGGCCGGGCACCGTGCCGTACAGGTTGGAAGTGTGCAGGAGCGTCCTCGCTGCCTGGCAGACTGCCTCGGCAACGGCAGGGTGGGCATGGCCCAACGAGGTCACGCCGAGCCCGGAAAGGAAATCGACGTAACGCTTCCCGTCCAGGTCCCAGAGGTAGCAGCCCTCCCCCTTGACGAAGGTGACCGAAGGCGGCGCGTAGGTGGCCATCAAGTTGCTCATGGCAGCACCATCGTGCCTATCCCGCTGCGGGTGAAGAACTCGAGCAGCAGGACATGAGGCACCCTGCCGTCGAGGATATGGGCCTGCGGGACGCCTCCCCGGACTGCGTCGGCCGCCGCACGGGCCTTGGGCACCATGCCCGCAACCACGGTCGCATCGCCGATTGCCGCGTCGAGCTGGCTTAGGGTCAACTGGGTCATGAGGCTGGCGGGATCGGCTCTGTCGGCCCGGATCCCCTCGACGTCGCTGAGGAAAACGAGCTTTTCGGCCCCGAGAGCCTGCGCGATCGCGGCTGCGGCAGTGTCGGCGTTCACGTTGTAGGACTGGCCATTTTCGTCGCTGCCGATGGTAGCGACGACGGGCACGAGGTTTTCCGAGACAAGGCGTTCGAGCAGCTCGGGGTTGACCCGCGACACCTCACCGACGAAGCCGAGGGCGGGGTCCTTCGGCGACACCTGGAGCAACCCGCCGTCCTCACCCGAAACCCCGACTGCGAGCGGGCCGTGAGCATTGATGGCACCGACCAGGTCGCGGTTGACCTTGCCCACCATGACCATGCGGACGATCTCGAGAGTCTCGGCGTCGGTCACCCGCAACCCGTCCTTGAACTCGGGCGTCTTGCCCAACCTGCCCATGAGCTCGCCGATCTGCGGGCCGCCGCCGTGCACCACGACCAGGCGCATGCCCACCGACCTCATGAGCACGATGTCTGCTGCGAGCCCCTTCAGGTTTGCGGCCTCGCCCTCGCCGCCCGCCAAGGCGCCGCCCCCGTATTTGACCACCACGACCTTGCCCCAAAAACGGCGGATGTAAGGCAGGGCCTCGAGCAACACCTCCGCTTTGGAAGAGGCTGCCTCAGCCCCGGGGGAGGCACCCGGGCCCACCTCGTGCGCTGTCCCGTCAAGTGCCGCCGCCTGTTGGAGCATGTGCGTGAGTATACAACAGGCTGCATATAAATACAAAGGTGGAAGCCACGCCGCGCCTCAAGCCAAGGCCGACGAACGCTTGGTTGGCCTCAGTCGCCTCCCAGGCTTTGGGGGACTTGGACCGCTCGCCTGATTATCAATGCAAGCGTCTCGGCATTGGCGGTGCTCCACTGCGAAGCCGGTGTGTAGACGTAACGGCTCTCCCCCACCGAAGTCTCCGTCGTCTGGGCGAGGATCGAGTCGACCAGTACAGCTCGCAACTGCTCATGGCCCGACAAGCCGGTGATCTCGGTGGCTTGCGACTCGCCGGAGGCGCCCTTGGCGACCGCGGTCTGGCAGAGGTCGCGGACGCGGGTCAGGTGACCGAGGAACTTTGCGCCCAATGTCTTCAACGTCCACGGGACGTCGAGCGAGTACCAAGTGAGGAGGCTGGCGTCTTGTTGACCGTCGGGCGAGTTGACGTCTGCACCGGCGTCGCTGGCCGTCAAAGTCCAATTGCCGTTGGGAGCGAACACGGTCCAGCCGTTTTTCTGGATGGGCGGCCACCCGGGCGACTGGCTCTCAGCGGATGCAAGGCTTTCGGTGACGATGTCGATGACGTCGCGGAGCGAGGCACACGCAGGGGTCAACTGTGGCGACGCGGTCAACTGTGGCGACGCTGTCGCCCCGGCAGTCCCAACGCCTACCAGGCCGGCCGCCCCGACGGGCAGGGCCAGGACCGCAGCCACGGCCAATACCGGCCACCGCCGGTTGCGCTCTCGTCGCCCGCTCATGGTGATGCTGCCCTCCCTCGGCCGTTGCCGCGCACCTTACCCGAGGGGTAGCCGCACGTCCAGAGGCACGTCCGTACCAGCGGTATGGCGGTCCAGGCCGGTCCGGCTCAGCCGCCGAGGCTGTCGACGCGCCGGGCGAGGTCGATGTCCGCCTGCGTCAAACCCCCGGCGGAGTGAGTCGACAGCCGCAATGTCACCTGGCCCCAGCGGATGTCGATGTCGGGGTGGTGGTTGGCCTCCTCGGCCAGGGCCCCGACCGCATTGACGTACGCAAGCGAAGCCGCGAAATCCTTGCCTGACCACACCTTTACCAGCTCTTTGCCTTCCCGCCGCCAGCCCAGGCCGGCGGCGACGGCGGCGTCGACGGTGCCCTCGTCGAGCAGCTCCATAGCCAGAAGTTACCCCTCCCGCAGCCCTTCGGGAGCTCAGGGTGAGAGCCCCGCCCGGGGCAAGCCCACCTCCTCGGGCCAGCCGAAGACTGCGTTGGCGCACTGGACGGCTTGCCCTGAGGCTCCTTTCACGAGGTTGTCGAGCGCGCAGAGCGAGATCACCCAACCGGTCCGCCGGTCACGGCGAGCAGTGAGGTGCGCCGTGTTGGAGCCGAGGGTCGCCTTGGTGGAAGGGCTCCTGCCCGAGACCACGACAAAAGGTTCGGCGGCATAGGCCTTGTCGAGGACGTCCAGGGGGTCCTCGTCCCTCCCGGGGTTGGCACGGGCGTAACAGGTGGCGAGAATGCCACGGTCCATCGGGGCGAGGTGGGGTGTGAAGATCACCTGCGCACCGCTGGCTTGCTCGATTTCGGGGGTGTGCCTGTGCGTGAGGAGCCCGTACGCAACGAAGTCCTCGTCCACGGCGCAGAATTGCAAGTTGTCGGCCACCTTGCGCCCGGCACCCGAAACGCCGCTGGCGGCGTCTACGACCACACCGGTCGTTTGCACAAGTCCTGAGCGCACAAGAGGGGCCAGCGCGAGCGCGGCCGCAGTGACGTAGCAGCCGGGTGCCGCCACGAGACGGGCACCGCGTAGTTGCTCGCGGCCAAGCTCGGGCAGGCCATAGACGGCGTCGGCGAGCAGTTCGGGGCAGGTGTGCTCCTCCCCGTACCAGGCGGGGTAAAGGGCAGCGTCCTTCAAGCGGAAATCTGCCGCGAGGTCGACGACATGGCCGACCTCTCCCAGCAGCTCGGGCACGAGCCGTTGCGACGCCCCGTGGGGCAGGGCAATGAACACGAGCTCCGAGCCGGCAGCGGCACCGGCCGTATTGGGCCCGTAGGTGAGGCCGGGGTATACGGCGGCGAGGGACGGGTACAGGTCGGCGATCGCCATGCCCTCGTGAGAGCTCGCCGTGACCGAGACGACCTCCAGGTAGGGGTGGACCGCGAGCAACCTGAGCAGCTCGGCGCCCGCATAGCCCGAGGCACCGAGTACCGCGACTGACTTCTTTTTTACCATTGCTCGTTCACCTTGGGCGTCCTCACCTTGACCTCTTGGCGCCTGCCCGAGGGCAACCGACCATGATTATACATCCTAACGTATAAACATTCAGGACTTGATCGGGACGCCCCAGAAAACGATGGTGAGGCTCCCCTTCCCGGTGGGCCATCCTCCTCCCGAGAGCTCGACTTGCCTGACCGAAGGTGGCGCGAAGCGGCCCGTGTAACCGAGCGCCGCTGGGGTGGCGAGCACGTGGAAGTCGGGCGCTGTGCCGGTTACGAACCTGTATGTGGCCGGAGTGCCCCTGTTGACCCATGTCGTGAGGTAGGTGAAAGGCGGCTTCAGGAGGACGTCGACGAGTTTGGAGACCAAGGGCAAGCTGAACCGGAAACTTGCGACGACCATATCGCCCCGGGCCACCGGGACCTTGACCGGCTCGCCGAAGTCAGCGTGCACCTGCTCGAGCTCGACCGGGGCCCCGCACCGGTCGGGACCACGCTGGAGCACCTGCCACGGGCCTTGGAGAGCCAGCTGGCTGTAGTGGCAGAAGACAGCTTCGGTCGTTGCGGGCGGGTCCATGAAGAAGTCGCGGTCGTCGAAGCCTTTCGGGAACCGGCGCACGAGGATCCGCTGAGGCGCCTTTTTGGAACCGATGAAGCGGGCGTCGAGGCGGTCGAGCCCTGTGGTGTAGGCGCTGTAGGACTGGACGACGGGTTCGGGATCCCACTGGGCAGCGGGGTCGGCCCACGCGACGAGGTCCTCCCAGGGCTCTATCGCGATCGTGTGGCCCCGCAGCAGCGAAAGCGTCCTGGCCGCCAAGGGCTCCTCGGCCACGGTACGGGCGCGGGCGTTTGCCTGCACCCGGGAGAAGTCACCGGGGACCGCGAGGTCGCCGATCTCGGTGAAAAACGCCTTGGTACTGCTCAAAGGGCTCGATATCGACGGCAGCGACGGCGCGTCGAGGAAGATGCAAACAGCCAGCACCATCCCGGCCGTGTAGAGGAGCTTGGGAGGCGACGCGAGGCCTGCCAGGACGGTGGCAACGAGCGCGAGGCCAAAGAACAACGGCCAATGGTTGCCGCTCACGAAACCTTCTTTGACGACGGCCCAGCCCCACACCATCACGAGCAAGGTCCCGGCTGCCCTTTGGCGGCGCTGCCATCCGCGGATGCCGGCCGCCAAGCTCACCGCTGCCGCCGCCCCGATCGGGATGGCCCACCACTTGGCGTCCGGCGGCACGAGACGGCCCCCCATGGCGGTGCTGTAACC
>DATJMJ010000244.1:0-10964 GCA_035508795.1 Acidimicrobiales bacterium | reverse complement strand
ACAATCAGGTAAAGCGGTTTTTGCCGATACCGGTGGCAAGCCGTACACGCCGATGGACGTGTCCGGCTACGACGACATCGCCTCGGTCACGGGGTCCCCTGCAGACCCCTACACGGTAACGGTGGTATTTTCCAAACCTTTCGCGGGGTGGCGCTCGCTTTTCTCGTACCTGGTCCCCGCGCACGTGGGCCAGGCCGTCGGCTTCGACCACGGCTTTACGGACCCGGTGACAGATCTTGTGTCCGGTGGCCCTTTCCTCATCTCGGAACTGCAGGAGGGTTATTCTTTGCAGCTCGTCCGGAACGCCCATTATTGGGAGAGCCCGGCAAACCTCGCCTCGGTTACTTACTATTTCACGACGAGCACCGCCGAGATGGCCAACGCCGTGGCGGCAGGCCAGCTCGACGTCGCCGCGCTCGAGGCGTCGCCGAGCGAGTTCGACCAGATGCAGGGCACGAGCGGCATGTCGGTCCAAGCCGTCGCCAGTTCGCTGTACGAGGACCTCGATTTCAACGAGGCGGCGGGGCCTTTCGCAAGCGCGCTGCTCCGCGAAGCGGTGATGCTGGCGGTCGACCGGAGCGCGATGGCGACGACGGTGCTCGGCGGGTACGGCCTGGCGGCCAAGCCGGTCGAAAACAGAGTGCTCCTACCGGGCGAGCCCGGGTACTTCCCGAACGGTTCGTCTTTCGACCAGCCGGCGCCGTCCACCGCCCTCGACCTGTTGAGCTCGGCGGGTTATACGGGCACGGGCGGCGCTCTGCGGTACCCCGGTACGGGCTTGCCGGTTGCGGTCAACCTTGTCGTGAGCTCGGCGGACCCCGTCGCGGCCCAACTCGCTGCCGTGGTCGAGAGCTCGTGCGCCGCGATCGGCCTAAAAGTGACAGTCGTCACGACCCAAAGCGCAATTGGCTACGTGGCAGGGCAACAAAAAAGCCTTCGCCCGCCTCCGGGTTGGCAGATGGCGATAGAGCTGAGGCAGGTCCCCGTGCCCCCGCTCGCCATCGAGGACCAGTACCTCCCGGGCGGGACGGCAAACCTGGACGGTTATTCGAGCGGCTCGATGGACGCCCTCCTCACCGAGCTCGGGACTGCGCCTGCCGCCGAGTTGCCTTCTGTCTACGACCAGGTGGACGCGCTGGCGTGGACGGACTTCGTCGACTTGCCGCTCGTGCAGGTCCCGGTGGTCATCGCAGTGAACAAAGGTTTGCTCAACCTTCAGGCTGGCCCCTACTACGGCAATGTCGGCTGGGACGAGCAGGACTGGGGGTTCGCGAGCTGATACAACACGACGCCGAGTTGCCGATCGGGGCAGGGGCGTCATGGGTTCGTTACAGTGGCGCGCGATGGCTTCCCACGCGGGCAGCGGGCGCAACGTGCTCCTGATAACCGTCGACCAGTGGAGAGGCGACTGCCTCTCGGCGCTCGGCCACCCCGTCGTCAGGACCCCCAACCTCGACGCGTTGGCCGCCGGTGGTGTCCTTTTTGCCAACCACTGGGCCAACGCCGCACCCTGTGGGCCGAGCCGGGCATGCCTCTACACGGGCATGTACATGCAGAACCACCGCTCGGTCATGAACGGGACGCCGCTCGATGCCCGCTTCACAAACGTCGCCCTCGAAGCCCGGCGAGCGGGCTACGATCCCGTCCTTTTCGGCTATACCGATACGAGCCTCGACCCTCGCACACTCCCCGAAGGCGACCCGAGGACGATGACCTACGAGAGCGTGCTGCCGGGCTTCGACGCCGTCGTAACCGACTCGTGGGAGCACAACGGCGGCCTCGAGTGGGGTAAATGGCTGGCCGCTCATGGGGTCGAGGTCCCGTCGTCGCCCCTTGACCTGTACGCGCCCGACGGCGGTTACCCGGGGGCCGACGACCACGGCTCCACTTGGGCGCCGACCCTGTTCCCTGCCGAACTTTCCGAAACGGCCTTCATGACCGAAAAGGCCCTCGAATGGCTGAGGCAAAACGGCGACCGGCCGTTTTTCATGCATGTCTCGTACGTCCGGCCCCACCCCCCGCGCCGCAACCCGGCGGGTTACCACGACTTGTACTCCGCAGAAGAGGTCGGCCCGTTCAGCGGTTTTGCCGACCCGGGGGAGGAGGCCGCGTTCCACCCCCTGAACGCGGCGCTCATCGCTTTCCCGCACACCGCCTGCCCGCCCGACGAAGGCGAACGTCGCCAGCTCCGCGCCACCTACTACGGGGCCCAGACAGAGGTGGACGACCACTTGGGCAACCTTTTTGACTTCCTAAGCTCGCAAGGCCTCTCCGAGAGCACTCTTGTGGTGCTCACGAGCGACCACGGCGACATGGCGGGGGACCACTGGCTGCTCGAAAAGTGCGGCTACTGGGACGAAAGCTTCTCCATCCCCCTTATCGTCCGCGACCCCTCGCAACAGGCATCGGCTACGCGGGGCCTCGTCGTGCGGGCGCCTACCGAGTCTGTCGACGTGGCGCCGACGATCCTCGACTGGCTCGGCCTGGAGCGCCCGGCGCAGTTCGATGGCTGGCCGCTCACAAGTTTTCTCCGGCAAGGCCTTGCGCCCGAGCACTGGAGGCGCAGTGCCCACTGGGAATGGGACATGCGCCACACCCAGTACCGGCTCGCCGAGACCTATTTCGGCGTCCCGAGCGAGCACTGTTCCCTGGCGGTCGTCCGTAACGAGGACGCAAAATACGTCCAGTTCGCCGCTGATCCCGCCGTCCTGCCGCCCCTCCTGTTCGACTTGCGCACCGACCCGGGCCATACCCGCAACTTGTCCTCGCCGGGGACCGGGGGCGCCCGGGGCGGGGGGCAGGCTCCCGAAGAAGGGCGGGACCGGGCACTTATGATGGCCCAGGAGATGCTCCGCTGGCGTATGCGCAACCTCGACCGCACGCTCAGCAATTGCTTCCTGGCGCCCGGCACCGGGCCAATCTGGGGGAGGGACGAGTGGCGATGAGCGAAGCGGACGGCTCGGACGGCTTTCGGGGCTGGGACGAGCAAGAAGCCCGAGCTGTCCTCGCCAGCCTCTCGGAGGTGGTCGACGGGGACGAACCGGTCGACGAGCTCTCCCACGCGCTCCAGTGCGCCGGGCAGGCCCTTGCGGCGGGGGCGAGCGGCGAACTGGTGGCGGCCGCACTGTTGCACGACGTGGGCCGCGCCCCGGCGGTCCGCTCGCAGTACCCGGGCCTGCCTCACGAGATCGCCGGGGCCAGGTGGCTTGCAGAGCGAACTTCGGCCAAGGTCGCCTGGCTCGTCGAGGCCCACGTGCCGGCCAAGGTCTACCTCGTCCAAACTGACCCGGAGTACGCAGGCGTCCTTTCCCCCGAAAGTGTTGCGAGCCTTCGCAAGCAGCGTGGCCACCACCGGGACCTCGACGAGCTGGCGCGCCACCCGTGGTGGCCCGAGGCGCTCGACCTCCGCCGCTGGGACGACAAAGCCAAGGTCCCGGGAGGGCCGGCGCCGTCGGTCGACGAGGTCCTCGGAGCGCTCAAAGTCGCCTTTTCCGGCAGCTGAGCGGCGTGGTAACAGCCGCGTGCCGCCCGGCGTGCCGGAGCCGAGATGGTGCCGAATGTTCACCATGGGTACGCATTAGCGTTACCTGGCGTTCAACTCACAGCCCTATGGTCCGCTGCAGTGGTCGTAAAGCCGGCCGTCGCCCGCGGGGCCATGAGGGCCCTGAACGATGACCGTGGCCGTTGGCCGTCAGCCGCCGGCTTGTTAGGCCACAAACGCATCGCGTGCCCGAGCAAAAGGCGCGCCCGAGCAAAGCAAGGAGAAACCCAAACGTGAGAGCAACAATCAGCCGCCGGCAAGGTGCCCGCCTCGTTTCGGCGGCGACTGCTGTCGCCACATGCACCGTTGCGTTGGTATCGGCCGCAGGACCAGCGACCGCCTCCACATCGAGCGCCTCCACAGCCACCTCCGTTGCCGCTTTCGGCGGTATGGCCGGCCTTGTGAAGGCCGCCAAGGCCGAAGGGCACCTCAACGTCATCACACTGCCGGACAACTGGTGCAACTACGGGGCCATCATCAGCTCCTTCAGCAAGAAGTACGGGATCAGCATCAACAGCGAAAACCCCGAGGGCTCCAGCCAGGACGAGATCAACGCCATGGTCCAGCTGAAGGGCCAGTCGCGCGAGCCCGACGTGCTCGACATGGGCACGCCGTTCGCCATCAAGGCCGACCAGATGCACCTGCTCGCCCCCTACACGGTTTCGGAGTGGATGGACATACCCGCCAGCCAGAAAGCGAGCGACGACACGTGGTGGGCCGACTACGGCGGGTTCGTAGCCATCGGCTACAACTCGGCGGTCATCAAGACCCCGCCCACCTCGTTCAAGGACCTGCTCAACCCGATCTACAAGCACGACATCGGGATCAACAACAGCCCGACGGAGGCCGGCGCCGCATTTGCCGCCGTCTACGCGGCTGCTCTCGCCAACGGCGGGTCGTTCGGCAACATCGGCCCGGGCATCTCCTACTTCGAGAAGCTCAACCAGGAGGGCAACTTCGTGCCTGTCGTCTCGGGGCCTTCGACCGTTCAAAGCGGTGCCACCCCGATCGTGATCTGGTGGGATTACCTGCAGGCAAGTGAGATCCAGGCCGAGGTCAAGACGTGGAAGGTCGTCATCCCCACCGACGGCATCTACGCCTCTTACTACGACCAGGCCATCTCCAAGAACGCCCCGGACCCCGCAGCCGCCAGGTTGTGGGAGGAGTACCTCTACTCGACAGCCGGGCAAAACCAGTGGCTCCAGGGCTATTGTCGTCCCATCGAGCTCAGCCAGATGGTCAAAGCCGGCACCGTCGACCAGGCCGCGTACAAGGCTCTCCCGGCTGTCCCGGCGGGCTTCAAGGGTTACCCGACGCAAGCTCAGGTGACCGCGGCCGAGAACCTGGTCGCCAAGGAATGGTCGATCAAAGTCTCCAGCTAGAGCAACCGGGCCAGCCGGCCCTGTTAGCTGCAAAGCGCTCAGGGGCCTGGGCCCGGGTCGCGAAGACCTGGGCCCCGGTCCTCCCCTTTGCCGGCTGGATGCTGCTCTTCCTGGGTATCCCCGCGGCCGCGATAGCCGTCGCCGCCTTCGAGAAGGACAACGGCGGCTTCACGATGGCCAACATCAACTCCGCCACGAGCGGCGTCTACCTTGACGGCTTCGAGAACTCGCTCAAGATGGCGGCGGTCACTGCGGTCGTGCCGGCGATAGCCGGGGGGTTCCTCGCCTACGCGATCCACACGTCCAAGCGCCCGACGCTACGGCGCCTCACCATTACCGCCTCGGGCGTGTTCTCCCAGTTCGGCGGGATCCCGCTCGCCTTCCTCTTCATCGCCACGATCGGCGCGCCTACCGCGCTCTTGAGCGGCTGGTTGCACAACGTCGGCGTTTCGGCGCCCAACCTCTATACGTTCACCGGCGTGGCGCTCGTCTACATGTACTTCCAGGTGCCGTTGATGGTCCTGGTGATCCTCCCGGCCTTTGAAGGCTTGCGTACCGCGTGGCACGAGGCTGCAGAAGGGCTCGGCGCCCGCTCGGCACAGTACTGGCGCTACGTAGGCATCCCGGTGCTGCTCCCGTCCCTCCTCGGTGCGACGCTGCTGCTGTTCGGGAGCGCGCTGTCGGCTTACGCGACAGCCGACGCGCTCACGGCCGGGACGCTGGCGCTCACGCCGATCCAGATCGGCACCTTCCTCAACGGCAACGTGATCGCAGGCCAGGAGCATGTCGGCTACGCCCTGGCGCTCGGCCTCGTCGTCATCATCGTCGTGGTCATGAGCCTGTACGTCCTGCTCCAGCGGCGTGCATCGAGGTGGCTGCGATGAGCACTGCCGTCGGCTCGACCGTCCTGTCCGAAGACCTCCAGATAGCCGGCGAGATGGTCGGGCCGCGCGCCCGGCGCGGGCCGCGTTTCGGCTTTGCCGGCGCGGGGCGCGGCGGGCGGCCCCGGGTATGGCGCTTCGTCGTGTTCGCGCTCGCGGGCCTCTACTTCCTGCTGCCGCTTTGGGCCGCCTTCCGCTTCAGCCTGGCTTACAGCGGCCCGGGCTGGAGCGCCGAGGCGTACTCGGGCCTGACGGGGCAGCAAGGGTTCTCCTCGGCCATATGGCTCTCGGCCCAGCTGGCGATAGTCACCACCTTCGTAGAGCTGTTCATCATGGTGCCGACCACGGTCTACGTCCACCTACGCCTGCCGCGTGCCAAAAGAGTGATGGACTTCATCACGTCGCTGCCCCTCGTCATCCCGCCTGTGGTGCTCATCCTCGGCGTGCTCGACGTGGCGCCTACACGGCTCAAATCGACACCGTTCCTACTTGCTCTCGAGTACGTCGTCCTGGCAGTACCGCTGGCATACCGCGCACTTGACGCCGGGGTCCGGTCGATAGACGTGCACACATTGGTCGACGCCTCCAGGTCTCTCGGTGGAGGGTGGTGGGCGACCATGTGGCGGGTCATCCTTCCCAACATGAGGGTGGCCATCCTGTCGGCCACGGTCCTCACCGTCGCCCTCGTATTGGGCGAGTTCACAATGGCGAGCCTCGACCAGTACCAGACCTTCCCGACGTGGATCGTGCTCTTCGAGCAGTACAACTCGCATGTCTCGGTCGCTGCGTCGCTGA
This sequence comes from Acidimicrobiales bacterium, assembly GCA_035508795.1. Classification (GTDB taxonomy): domain Bacteria; phylum Actinomycetota; class Acidimicrobiia; order Acidimicrobiales; family Palsa-688; genus DATJMJ01. The sequence goes on along the minus strand of DATJMJ010000244.1, from coordinate 4,365 downwards.
TGGCACTGTTCGTGACCTGGGTCGTGCTGATCGCGATCTCGATGTTCGGCACGGGCCGTTTGCGGGCGCGAAGGCGCCGGCGTGAGATGGCCAGTTAAGGAGAGATAGCCAGATGACAGCACTATCGCCGTCGAGCAAGGTGTCAGGCACGGGCACGGGCGCTGCCACGGGCACGGGCCAGCACTGGTCGCCCGGCGAGGAGGGCGACGGCTCGGGCAATGGTGGGACTGCGGTGGCGCTGCGGGACCTGTCATGCGTTTTCGGCACCGTCAGGGCGCTCGACGGGATGTCGATCGACATTGCCCCCGGTGAGTTCCTCGCCCTGCTCGGGCCGTCGGGTTGCGGGAAGACGACCGCACTGCGCATCCTGGCGGGTTTCGAAAACGCCACCTCTGGGCGCGTCCTGGTCGACGGCCGGGACATCCAGGACGTGCCCGCCCAGAAGCGCAACATGGGCATGGTCTTCCAGAGCTACAGCCTTTTCCCCAACATGACGGTGCTCGAAAACGTCGCCTTCGGCCTGCGGCTGCGAAAGATCCCGACGGGGCAACGCCGGGCAAAAGCCATGTCGTTGTTGGAGATGGTCGAGCTCGACGACCGCGCCGGCCGCTACCCGCACCAGTTGTCGGGCGGCCAGCAGCAACGCGTCGCGCTGGCCCGCGCCCTCGCCATCGAGCCGAGCGTCCTCTTGCTCGACGAGCCTCTTTCCGCCCTCGACGCCAAGGTCCGCGTCCAGTTGAGGGAACAAATCCGGGCGCTCCAGCGCCGCCTTTCGATCACCACCGTTTTCGTGACGCACGACCAGGAGGAGGCTCTGTCCATCTCTGACCGCGTCGCCGTCATGCGCAACGGCCGCCTCGAGCAGGTCGCTTCACCGGCCGAACTGTACGACCAGCCCCAAACGCCTTTCGTCGCAGAGTTCGTGGGCACGATGAACCGGCTCCCGGGCCGCCTGACCGGCCAGGGCCGCGTGGAAGTGCTCGGCCGCCAGATAGCGGCACGAGGCCCGGTGGCGAGCGGCCGGCCCGCCGGTTCGGAGGTCGATGTCCTCTGCCGGCCCGAAGCGCTCGCCCTGGCCCGGGTCGATGGTGCCAACGGCATCGTGACTGCTCTCACTTTCCGGGGGGCGCAGTCCCGGGTCGAGGTGCTTTTGTGGGCCGACGTCTCGGCCAAGGTCGACGTGGCGAGCTCGGTCGCCTCCTCGCTCGACCTCGGCTCGTCGGTCGAGGTGAGCCTGACCTGCGAGAGCGCTTTGGTCGACAACCGGGCTTCGGGTGCCGCCAGCCAGTCCGAAGAGGCTTGACTCTCGGCCTTCGGCGCGGCTGCAGGCGGCGTCGGTACGAAGCACGTGCGGCCGGCTGGCGGGATGACGGGATGACGGGATGACCGGTCGTGGGAGGGCAGTCGTCGTCGGAGGTGGCATCCTCGGGACGATGCATGCGCTCTACGCCCTCGACCTCGGCTTCGAGGTCGTCCAGCTCGAGCGTGACCTCGAGCCCCGGGGCGCGAGCGTGCGCAACTTCGGGCTCGTTTGGGTAGGCGGCCGGGCAAAGGGCGCAGAGCTCGAGCTCGCCCTTCGGGCGCGCGGCCAGTGGGAGGAGATCGCCGGGCGTGTGGACGGGCTTCATTTCCGCCCTGCCGGCTCGCTCACGGTCGCCTTCGAAGAGCCTGAGCTCGCCTTGATGAAACAAGCCTGCGAAGGCCATGACGCCGGTCTCAGGGGCTGGGAGCTGCTCGACGGCGCCGCGGCCCGCGAGCTCAACCCCGAGCTCCCCGGGGGGGTTTTGGGCGCCCTTTACTGCAGCACCGACGCGATCGTCGAGCCCCGACTGACGGTTGGGATCCTGCGCGAACACCTCAGCCGCCAACCTGGCTACGAGTGGATGCCCGGCCGGACCGCCGTCGAGTTGTCGGGGGGAGCCGTGAAGGACGACCGCGGTGAATGGCACCATGGTGACCGTGTCTTCCTCTGCACCGGGGCGGCTCACTCGGGGCTGGTAGCGGTCTATTGCCCCGAGCCGCGGACGAGGCGGGCCCGCTTGCAGATGCTCGAAACCCTCCCTTACGCGGGCCGGCTCACGACCGCCATTGCCGACGGCGACTCGATGCGCTACTACCCGGCCTTCGACCTACCGGGCCGCGACGGTCTCGGCCCCCGAGCCGAGCGGGCCGCCGCCGTGGCTGCGCAGCTGCTCATGGTGCAGCGCGTCGATGGGACGCTCACGATAGGCGACACGCACGAGTACGCCGAACCCTTCGCGTTCGACGTGCAAGAGGACATCTACGACTACCTCTTGGGGTGCGCCGCCCGCCACTTGCGGGGCCCGCTCCCACCCGTGCGACGGCGCTGGGCGGGCGTCTACGGCGAGGTCCTCAGTCCCGACAACGGTCTTTACTGGCGCGAAGAGTTACTGCATGGGGTCGAAATAGTGAGCGGCCCGGGTGGTCGCGGGATGACGTGCGCGCCCGCCATAGCACAGGACTCCTTCACGACTCTGGTAGGGGCGTCTTAGCGGCCTTCGGCGCGGCTGCCACGCCCTCCCTGGAGCGGCCGCCGGCGCGGCGGCACTAGTCTCGGGTGGTGGCTGGACCGGGCTTTGTATCGGACCTTTTCGACCCGGAGGCCTGGCGCAGCGTCCCGGGTTTCGAGCTCGAAGACGTCACTTACCACAGAGCGGTCGCCCATGGCACCGTGCGGGTCGCGATCAACCGGCCCGAGGTGCGCAATGCTTTTCGGCCCCGCACCGTCGACGAGCTCTGCATAGCTCTTGACCACGCTCGCCAATCGCCCGACGTTGGTTGCGTGCTGCTGACGGGTAACGGCCCGTCGCCAAAAGATGGCGGATGGGCGTTCAGTTCCGGTGGCGACCAACGGGTGCGGGGGAGGGCGGGCTACGAGTACGAGCCGGAGCGCCCAGGCGAGCCCGGAAATAATCCCGAGCCGGGCACTGTGGCTACGTCGGGCGCACTGCGCCAGGCGCGGAGCGGGCGGCTCCATATCCTCGAGGTCCAGCGCCTGGTCCGGTTCATGCCAAAAGTCGTTATCGCCGTGGTGCCCGGCTGGGCCGCGGGTGGCGGGCACAGCCTGCACGTGGTCTGCGACCTCACCATCGCGAGCGCCGAGCATGCCCGCTTCCGCCAGACTGACGCCGACGTGGCGAGTTTTGACGGCGGGTTCGGGTCGGCGTACCTGGCGCGCCAGGTGGGCCAAAAGCGTGCGAGGGAGGTCTTTTTCCTCGGCAAGACCTACGACGCGCTCGAAGCGCAAACGATGGGGATGGTAAACGCCGTCGTGCCCCATGCCCAACTCGAAGCCGTTGCCCTCGAGTGGGCGGCGGAGGTCAACCGCAAGAGCCCGACCTCGGTCCGCATGCTCAAATATGCCTTCAACCTTGCCGACGACGGGCTGGTCGGCCAACAGCTCTTTGCAGGTGAGGCAACCCGGCTCGCTTACATGACCGACGAGGCCGCCGAAGGCAGGGATGCCTTTATCGAGCGGCGGCCACCCGATTGGTCACCTTTCCCCTGGTATTACTGAGGTTCTCGGCCCCGAGCCGCCCGCCTGGTGGCAGCGGGCGCGGCGGCGGTGCTCGCCGGTCCGCCGTGCAGGATCGCCGAGACAATATGGCGCAAAGTTGCAGCGGTCGTCTCCTCGGCGCCCTCGAACCCGCCCAGGCCCCCCGCCATCATGGGCGTTACAAAGGCGACCGAGAAGGCGGCCGCCATACGCAGCCGCTTGTCTGCGCTCACCGTCGGGTCGGAAAAAATCTTGCGCGCACGCTCCTCGAGCTCGAAGTGAGCCCCCTCGTGGCCCTCGATATGCAGCTTGCCTAGCGCCGCCTGGTTGACACGGTGGACCTGGAAAAGCTTCTGGTTGGCCTGCATTTGGTCGATGCACGCGAACAGGAACTGCTCCCATCCGGCGATGTCGACCGGGCCGTCCCCGAGCAGCGAGATGGGGCCGTCTATCAAGCTGTGGAGGCGCAGGTGGAGCGCCATCAAGATGTCGGCCTTACTGGCGAAATGGTAATAGAGGGCGGCTTTTGTGAAGCCCATCCGCTCGGCTATCTCGCGCAGGGACGCCAAGTCGTACCCCTGCTCGATAAAAAGGTCAGCCGCGACGTCCAGGATCCGCTCGCGCGTGGACCTGTCTCGCTTCCGGCCCGCTACGGCCCGCGCCCGAGGGGCGGTGCCGGCTTCGCTAGCGGGCTGGCGCGGCTCGGCCTTGTCCTCGGCGTTGTCCGCGGCCTTGTCCTCGCCCGGCAAGCTTCCCCATGCCAGCCTGGGCGGGATGCTCGGAGGCGCCGCGCGGTTGCCGGTGCCGCTCCCCGGGCTGCTCCGGCGACCTTGTGCGCTCACAGCCGA
>DATJMJ010000243.1:0-6424 GCA_035508795.1 Acidimicrobiales bacterium | reverse complement strand
GCTAGTTGGTCAACCGGTGGCGAGACTGCCGAGGCCGAGGTGGTCCAGGACGCTTTGGCTCCAGGAGGACACCGTGCCGACCTCGCCGGTGATGATGAGCACTCCCAAGGCAGCAAGGACAGCCCCGGAAAAAAGACTGATAATGCGCGAATGGCGACGAGCGAACGAGAGTGCCCCGGTCAATCGCCCGAGAGCCAACCCGCTGATGACGAAAGGGACCCCCAGCCCGAGCGAATAGGCGACCAACATCGCTTCCCCACGGGCAAGGGTCCCACCAGTGGACGCGAGCCCGAGGACCGCTGCCAGGGCTGGGGTTATGCAGGGCGTCCACCCGAAGGCGAAGGTCATCCCCATGACGGGGGCTGCCCAGGGGCCGAGGCGCGAAGGCTGCAGCGAGAAGCGCCGTTCCCGCTGGAGCCAGTAGCCGGGCAGGGCACCCGCGAGGACCAGGCCCATGACAATGATGAGGGCTCCTGCCACGTCATCGAGGAGGTCCCGGTGCGCCCGCAACGGCGCGGAAACAGTGCTGGCAGTGGCTTCGAGCAGTGCGAAGACCAGCGAAAAGCCGGCCACGAAGAGCAGCGTCGACAACAGCACCTGCGACTGGCGCACAGGTTTGGTCTGCGCCCCGCGCGCACCGTGGTAGGAGAGTGAGCCTCGCGGGCCGCTAGCCGCTGTCACGCCCACCCCCGACATCATCGAAAGGTAAGACGGGACGAGTGGGAGCACGCAGGGCGAGAGGAAGGAAATGACGCCGGCTCCGAACGCCACCACGAAGCCGAGAGGTGAGTGCTCGACTAGCGCACCAGCACCTTCGATGGCGAGCAAGGCCAAGGTCATCTGTTGAAGTCTGCCCCAGCCATGGCCACCACGTTGGAGCGAGGCCGGTGCAGCGGGCGGCAGGGGCTACAGGGACCTGTTGAGCGCGTTGAGGACTGCTCGCGCGGCAGCGTCCGCCGGCGAGCGCCCCGATGCCACGCCCCGCCGGAGCTGCCCGGTGGTATTTTCCCGGAGCACCGCGAGGAGGCCCGCCCCCCAGTCAGACGGCAGCGCGTGAAAAGACACGACCTCGAACGGGAGCACGATGCCCAATCCTCGTAACGCCTCGAGCACCGCCCGGCCCACCGCCGCCGTATCGCCCGCCACGGCTTTGCTCGCTGAGCGTTGTGCTCCCCGCGAGAGCTGCACCTCGATCGAAGCGCCCCCGTCGCTCGGCAAGACCACCAGCAGCCTTATCCTGCCCTCCGAGCTCGGTTCGGCTCGCTCGAGCGGGGGTGGCCCGAAAACCCTGATCTCGGCCGGGGTCTCGAGGTGGTTGACGGCGGAGCGGGCCGCCTCCTCACGCACTTTGGCGTGGTCGGTGCCTTCGCTGACGACCAGCTCGATATAGCTGATGCCCTCCGTCTCGGCGAATGAGACGAACGACACCCCTGCCAGCTGCCGGAGCTCCAGCTCCAAAGCGTCGCTCACGGAAGGCGTTTACCCTATTGCAGCCTTGGCGGCGTACAGGCGCTCGTCCGCAAGGCCCATGAGGGAGTTTGGATCTTCAGTGTCCGACGGGAAGCAGGCGACACCCACCGAGAAACCTACGGTGGTTTGCGGGACTGCCCGCTCGAGTGCCCTTTTCAGCCGGCTGAGGATGGGCGAGAGGGACGAGGCGTTGTCCACCCCGACGACCAGCAAGGCGAACTCGTCGCCTCCGAGCCGGGCCGCAACGTCACCGCTGCGCAGAGCGGCGCGCAGCTCGGCGCCGACCGCTCTCAGTGCCGCGTCGCCGGCGGCATGACCGTAGCGGTCGTTGACGACTTTGAAGTCGTCGAGATCCAGCAACACGAGTGCAAACGGCCAGCCATAACGCCTTGCCCTGCTGACCGCCTGGTCGAGCAGGAGCTCATAACTGCGGCGGTTGAGGATGCCTGTCAACGAGTCATGGCTGGCGTCGTGGCCCAGGACGTCAAGGCGGAGGGCCAGCTCGACCAGGCTCGTCAGGGACGCGGCAGCCAGCGGGCCAACGACGGGCGGGTCGGCGTAGACACCCGGGTGGCCCGACAACGCCGCCTGAAGGTATTGCGGCGCTGGTTGCTGGCCGAGGTGGAGCACCGCACGGCGGAGCCTGAATATTTGCGGGCGCTCGGGTTGGGGGACAGCGACGAGGAGATCCCGCAGGCCATACCTTGCCGCAACCACTTCCAGTGCCTGGTATATGAACTGCATCCCGCTCGTCGAGCGGGCGAGCAACCCGGGGAGCTCAGCGAGCGCGCCGTCCAGGTCGCGCCGGGCCAGGCCGCTTTCTGGGACATGTGCCCCGGGAACAGGGTCGCCTGAGCCGCTATCGGGCCGGATTGCACCCCAGGTTTCCTTTGCGCCCCACTCATTTTCCCTCGGGCCTCTTTCGGCTTCCCTCGGGGCCCTTTCGCTCTCCCCCGAGGACCCGAGCGGGCCCTCTCCGGCCGGGGGTGCCCAGGTCAGTTCCGATGACGGAGCGCGCGGCACCGGTTCGCCCTCGTTGCTTGCTGGGTGGTATTGGCTCACTTACACCTCTTGGCGCACAGGCGCGTCCACGCGGGTACCCGAGGCGCCTCCCGTTGACAATTTGGGCTGCTCGACGGCCATAAATCGCCGTCGACATGGCACGATACCCAACGCAGGTCGGCCCAGGCTTCTTCTACATCGCTAATCCCACAAGAAGTGGTCGTCCAGTGCTACTTGCGTGGCGTACACGGCATCCGGGGCTTTTTCGGGCTGCCCTCCGCGCCCGTCAGGAGGGGGCTCAAGAAGGGGGCTCAAGAAGGGGGCTCAAGAAAGCGCTGAGAGCACCGCTTCCACGGTGCTTACTTCCAAACCTGTGCGTTCCTCGAGGAAAAGTTGCGTGACAACTCCGTTCTCGAGGATGGCGGCGTACCTCCGGTTGCGGCCGCCCAAGCCTCCCGCCGACAGGTCGAGGTCGAGGCCCATCGCCCGCGCAAGCTCCCCATTGCCGTCGGCGAGCATCGCAACCTTGTCCTCGACGCCCTGTGAGCGCCCCCATGCCGCCATCACATAAGCGTCGTTCACCGAGACGCAGAAGATACCGTCGACCCCACGGGCGAGCAGGTCGTCGGCATGCACGACGAAGCCCGGTAAATGGACGTCTGAACAGGTCGGGCTGAAGGCGGCGGGCACCCCGAAGAGCACTACCCGCCCCTTGCCGAGGACGTCTGCCGTACCGACCACCTCGGTGCCCTGCGACGTCACCATCTTCAACTGCACGTCGGGGATGCGATCGCCAACACGGATCGTCATTGCTGCCTCCTTTGGCGCAACCCGCCCACTTGCTGTGGGCGCGAAGTCTAACGGGCTGCGCACATCCACCCGCCCGGAGCTTCTCGTTGCTCGCCCCGGACGCCTCGCCCGCCGTGCCTGCTACCGCCCCGAGAGGGACTTCTTGCGCCTTATGCCGGCCCTTACTACTTTTTGGCGAGTACCGGTGGTGCCTTTCGTGGCATACGTGTATGTTCGTTTGACCGGTTCGCCTAGCCCGCTGCTTTGCCCGCTGCACCCTTGTCGCCAGCATGGCCCAGACTCGCGTCCCGTCCCCTCGGCGTTTTCGTGACCTAAGCACTGTTCGCCGCGCAGTGCTCCCGGCAGTCATCGCCGCGGCCAGCGCTGCCATCGCCACCCTGTGTAGCGCTCCCGTTTCTGCTGCCGGAACATGGACGAGCGGTGGCCAAACAGAAGTGGAGCGAGGGTGCTACCGCTCGGGGTCGACATTGCGAGACTGCGATCGAGCGGCACTTTTAGCAATAGATGCCGCTCGCGCGGCGGAAGGCCTGCAGAGGCTCCTGCTGCCCGCCGACTTCGAACGGATGACAGTCGCCGACCAGACCGTGCTCGTGACGAACGCCGAACGGACGTCTCGGGGGTTACCTCCCTGGAGCCCGGACGAGGGGCTCAGCCACCTCGCCCAGCAGGGCGTCATCGCCGGCTCCGACCCCGACGGCCCGGCGGGCACGACCTGGGCGTCCAACATTGCGAGCGGCGTCATGACGGTGCTCGAGGCTGATTACGAGTGGATGTACAACGACGGCCCGGGCGGCCCGAACATCGATTGCTCCTCCGACGGCGCCCCGGGGTGCTGGGAGCACCGCGACAACATCCTCAGCCCATGGCCGGGGACAGTCGGCGCGGCCAGCCAGCAGATCGGCAACCAGCGGTTCGTGCTCGGAGAAGTGATGGTGGCTTCCAACCAGCCGAACTGAGCCTCTCGCGCTCTCGAATCAGTCTGTCCGGCGGAACTGGACAGCTGCCGCCGTGATGAAGCCGAACGCCATGATCGCGACAACCCCGAGCTCGAGCCCCAACGGGACGTGCCAGCCGTCCCAGGTAATACCGGGCACCAGTTGGTGCTTGATGACCGGGGGGACCTTGGGCAAGTGCTCGAACACGGCTTTGCGAATTGGGTCGACGGCGTAGGTAAGCGGGTCGATCTTGGTCAGCGCCCGGAGCCACCCAGGCAGGCCTGACAGCGGGTACATGGCGCCGGAGAGGAAGAACAACGGCATCACCAGCATCTGGGTCACCGCCATGAACGACTGGAACTGCTTGATGCGGGCGGCTACCACCATCCCGAAAGAAGTCACGGTCAGGGCAAGCAGGAGCAGCTCGGCCAGGACCGTGAACATGAGAGCCGGGTTGTAGGGCACGCCTGCCAGGCCGGAAATGCAGATCATGAGGATGCCCTGGACCGACGAGACCATTGCGCCACCGAGGCACTTACCGACGACTATCGACGTCCTGCTGACGGGTGCGACCAGCATCTCCCGGAGGAAACCGAACTCCCGGTCCCAGACGATCGACCCTGCCGAGAAAAGGGCTGTGAAGAGGACCGACATTGCAGCGGCGCCCGGGTAAAGGAAGGTCCGGAGGTTGAGGTCCGGGCCGAACTTGACGAGCGAACCCAAGCCCGAGCCGAGCACGAAGAGGAACAGGACCGGCTGCAGCACGCCGACGATGACGCGGAGCGGGTCGTTGGTGAAGCGGATCCCCTCGCGCCGCAGGACAACCCAGACTGCCTTGGCCTCGTGGACCGGCCCGGACGACCTCGGGTAGGCCGCCGCCCATGAACTGGCCTGCCTCATCGGCGCGGCGTCCTCCGCAACCTGGTCAGTAGTGCTCCTCAAGTCCGTGCTCACCGGAAGCCCCTCCCTGCCATCCGCCGCATCCATTCGCTCGGACCGCTCGCCTCGGCGTCCCGGATCGTCGTACCTGTATAAGACATGAAGACATCGTCGAGCGAAGGCCGCGAGACCCCCACCGAGCGGATGGGGATCACCAGCTCCGAAAACCTTGCGAAAAGCTTCGGCACGAACTCGCCGCCCGAGCTCACCGAGAAGGTGACGCTGTCCTCGTGGACGGCGGCGTCGATGTCGAAATGCTCCTTGAGCGCTGTGATGGCTCCCGCGGAGTTGCCCGTCTGGATCTGGACCCGGTCCTTGCCCACGCTCGCCTTCAGCTGCTCCGGGGTGCCCATGGCGACTATCTGGCCTTTGTCGATGATCCCGATCCGGTCGCAGTACTCGGCCTCGTCCATGTAGTGCGTTGTCATGAAGATGGTCGTGCCCTCGGTATCTTTCAGCGTGCGGATGTACTCCCAGATAGAACGGCGCGTCTGAGGGTCGAGGCCGATGGTCGGCTCGTCCAGGAAAAGGACGACCGGTGCGTGCAGGAGCCCGCGGGCGATCTCGAGCCGGCGTTTCATCCCGCCCGAAAACGTCCTGACCTCTGTCTTGCGCTTGTCCGCCAACCCGACGAGCTCGAGCACCGACCCGAGCCGTTCGCGGACCATAGCCCGGGGGACGCCGTAGAGCTCCGCGTGGAAGCGTAGGTTTTGTTCGGCTGTCAGGTAATTGTCGAGGGTGGGATCCTGGAACACCAAACCGATCGAGCGCCTCACGTCCGCCCGGTCACCCGTCACGTCGTAACCGGCAACCGAGGCTCGCCCGGCCGTTGGCTTGACGAGGGTGCAGAGCATCCCGATCGTCGTGGTCTTGCCGGCACCGTTGGGCCCGAGGAAACCGAAGGTCTCGCCGGTGGCAACCTCGAAGTCCACCCCGCGCACGGCCTTCACCTCACCGAAATCCTTCGTGAGGCCCCTAACCTCGACCGCGACCATGAAGACCAAGGTACAGGGGAGCTGTGACCGGGCCAGCGGCAATAAAACGTGCCTGCCGCTGTTGTACGCTGTGGATAGTCGAGGTGGCGCGATGCCGCAAAGTAGTGGGCCTGCTAACACTTGGGCAGCCGAGCGAGGGACGATGGTAGGCGTGCAGGAGCACGAAGCACTCGTCCGGCGTGTGTCGGTAGCGGTTGGGCTTGGGTTTATCGTCCTAGTGAGCCTGTTGGTCGTCCTTGTGGGCTTGGTTGCGCACGGTGCCCTGCCCTGGGT
>DATJMJ010000242.1:0-3648 GCA_035508795.1 Acidimicrobiales bacterium | reverse complement strand
CCCGGTTCGTGCTCAAGAGGAACACGGACACAACGATCAACAACAGCCCGATCAGCGCACTCGCCACCGTGTCGGGAGCTGGGCTTCCCGTGAGCTGGCTGATAGCCAGCCCGGCGATGGCGACGACCGCCCCGACCACGGCACAGCCTCCGCCCCCGACCACGGTCACCGCGGCCGGGTCGGTGCTGCGGGGCAAGTAGGCGCGCGACGAGAGCCCTCGTTCAGCAGCCTGTTGGCGGAGCGGTCGCAGCCCGACCAAGACTGAGTAGGCATCGAGCACGGCGGTGACGCCCAACACCGCGTAGCCAAGCCCGTACGAGTGCACCGGTGTTGGGTGGAGGCCAGATCGGATGGCCTCGTCGAGCGCCAGGCCGCCGCCGCCAACGAAGAGGCCGAGCGCGGCGAACAAGGACCAAAAGAACCGGTCGCGCCCGTACCCGAGCGGATGGGTGTCGTCGGGGCCCCGGACGCTGGTCAGGACGCCTATGAGGAGGAAGGCGGTCACAGCCACTTCTGCCGCCTCGGCCGCCGTCTGGGCTCGCAGGGCGATCGAACCAGTAGCCCACGCCGTTATGGCCAACCCGACGGTTTCGAGGCAGTTGACCACGACAGAAACGACTACGCTCCAGCGGGTTGATTTTGCCGTAGTTGGTGTGCCCAACTTTGTCACCTGTCGTCGTGCGGCCACCCCCGCCGCTACTCGGCCTGCAGCTCCCGGAGGTTGGTCCTCGTCAGCTCCACCAGCTGGTTGGCATCGCCCGAGAGGATCGTCCGGGTGGCGTACAGGGTGAAGCCCTTGATCTGGCCGTAGGTGAGCTTCGGGGGCAATGACAACTCGTGACGGTACGTGTCCACCTCGACCAGGGCGGGGCCGTCATGGGCGAACGCGGCCTGCAGCGTACCCTCGAGCTCGCTTGCCTTGCTCACGCGGGCGCCGAACAGCCCCATGGCCCGGGCGATGGCGGCGAAGTCGGGGTTGTCGAGGTCCGTGCCGTACGTGACGATGCCGGCGGCCTTCATCTCGAGCTCAACGAAGGCCAGCGCCCCATTGTTGAACACGACGACCTTTACGGGGAGGCGCTGCTGGCGCAACGTGATCAGCTCGCCCAGCAACATGGCCAGGCCGCCGTCGCCGGAGAGCGATACCACCTGCCGTCCCGGGAAAGCGGCCTGCGCGCCGATGGCCTGGGGGAGCGCGTTGGCCATGCTGCCGTGGTTGAAGGAGCCGAGCACACGGCGGCGGCCGTTCATGCGGAGATAGCGCGCCGCCCAGATGCTGGGCGTGCCGACGTCCGCCGTGAAGACGGTGTCGTCGGCGGCCATCCGGTCGACAGTGGCGGCCACGTGCTGGGGGTGGAGAGCCCCCGAGGCCCGGCCGGCTTCGGCCAGCTTGTCGAGCCTCGCCCTCGCCCGCCGGTAGTGCGCGACCATGCGCTCGAGGTGGCCGGTGTCAGCCTTGACCGCCAGCCCGGGTAGCAGAGCGTCGATGGTGTCGCGCACGGTGCCGACCAGCGGTACCGAGACGGGGATGCGCCGCCCGATCTGCTCGCCCCGGATGTCGACCTGGACGACGGGGACGCCCTCGGGCAGGAACGCCTGGTACGGGAAGTCGGTGCCGAGCATCACGAGGGCATCGCAGTGCTCCATGGCGCGGTAGCCAGAGCTGAACCCAATGAGGCCGGTCATCCCGACGTCGTAGGGGTTGTCGTACTCGATGACATCCTTGCCCCGAAAGGCGTGCACGACCGGGGCTTTCAGCGCCCCCGCCAGCCGAAGCAGCTGGTCGTGCGCCCCCGCACACCCCGCACCCGCGAGGACCGTGACGGCGCGCGCGGCGTTGAGGACCTCGGCGGCGGCGGCCAGCGACGCGTCGTCCGGGCGCACCACGGCCGACGCCTTGCGGATGGCGACAGGGTCGCTTCCCGAGGCAGCCTCGGCGAGGAACACCTCCCCCGGGACTACGAGTACGGCGACCCCGCCGCGCTCGAGGGCAGCTCGCATGGCGTCCTCCAGCAGCCGGGGGAGCTGCTCCGGGACACTGACCATCTCGCAGAACACGCTGCACTCGCGAAACAGCTGCTCGGGATGAGTCTCCTGAAAGTACCCGCCGCCGATCTCCACGCGAGGGATATGGGCTGCGATGGCAAGCACCGGCACCCGGCTGCGGTTGGCGTCGAACAGGCCGTTGATCAGATGGAGGTTGCCGGGGCCGCAGCTACCCGCGCAGGCAGCTAGCTCGCCGGTTAGGGCCGCTTCCGCCCCGGCCGCGAACGCGGCCGCCTCCTCGTGCCGCACGTGCTGCCAGGTGATGGTGCCATCGCGGCGAAGGGCGTCAGTGAAGCCATTGAGCGAGTCCCCGGGGAGCCCGTAGACCCGCCGGACTCCCGAGGTTTTCAGCGTCGCGAGCATAACCTCGGCGACGGTCCCGGCCACACGACCTCCCCTTCGGTAAGCCCAACTGTTACCTTTCGGTGACCGCAACTCTTACACGTTCCCGGGAGTGCTACAAGCGTGCTTGGCGTGGAGAACGGCCTTGAGCGCGGGGCGGTAGGGCCTGGAAGACTGTGCCTACGTGCCTATGCAAAGAGGTGCAAAAAACCGCCGAAGCGGCGGGGGACAGGTGGAATCGAGCGGTTCCTGAATTACAGATTCGGCGAAGTTGCTGGTAGGCGACCGAGCAGTCTCGCCGTCGGGCGGTGGCTCACGCTGGGCAGAGCCGGTCGTCGTCGTTTCGCCGTGGCTCCTCGGGCTCCTGCGCACCAGGCGGGGGGAAGTGGTGGCGGAGGGTGAAAGCGAACGGCGTCGGTCCGTTAGCACGTAGGTAGAGGACTCGCTCTTCTGCTTCGTCTGTGGTCGGCCGGTGCCCTTCAGGGACCCACCAGCAGGCCAGGTAGGCCTCTGCCATCTTGGCGAAGAACTCCCGGCGCCGCCGCAGGATAGCTCGGTGGAGGTCACCCAGTACGAAGGCAGTAAGGCGCTCGACGTCGGACCAGACCGACATGTTGATAATGATGCCGGCGCTGCCGCCGGCGTCCCAAGTGAAGGCCTTCACTGCAGTGGCGTCGCCCTGCTCAGTCTGCAGTCGCCACACGAAGCCATCTGCCCGGTCGGCGGCGGCGTTCACTGGGCCCAGAGCCTCCACGAAAGCCGTCAACTGAGGGCTGTCCAGAGGCTCGCGGAGCCGCCCGATGTTGACCTGCGCCAGCTGCCATTGGCTCATGGTGCCAGTCTGGCACCGATCCCGATCCCGATCCCGATCCCGAGGCTGCACTCCCCTGCGCCTACACAACACGCCGATCATCGTCGACGGTGAACCGGAAATCATTTGACGTGCGGAGCGTAGGGCGGAGAGCCTCGCCTGGTGTTGCGCGCCTATTTGCCGCCTGTGCGCTGACGGACATAACACCTGTGCAACATCGCGTGTAGCGCTGATGTCACCCGCCCAGGTGTACAAATACCTGCATGAAGCCGATCGCCGTGGTGTGGTTCCTACAGGAGCGACGGCGCTCTGCGCCTCACCCACTTGCCACCGTCGCGGTGAATGCCTCTACCGGTGGCCATCGGGCACGGTCACCCATAACTCGAAGCGTGCTGGCCACGATCGCCACGGCCGCCGTTGCCCTGCTGGCGGGTGGGTGCGGCAGCTCG
>DATJMJ010000241.1:0-6417 GCA_035508795.1 Acidimicrobiales bacterium | reverse complement strand
GCTCTGCTCCCGCAATTGTCCGGCTTCGCCAATGCCCTCGGCTTTGTGGTTGCCGGTGCCATCGTCATGGAGTACGTCTTTTCCTACCCGGGGGTAGGGCTGCTCCTCATCAACTCGGTGACCTCTGACGACTACCCGATGATCCAGGCCATTTTCCTGGTAATCGTTTTCGCCGTCCTGCTTGCCAACTTGTTCGTCGACCTCGTCTACGTTGCGGTCGACCCTCGCGCTCGTACGAGGGCAGCCCAATGACGATGGTCCTCCCCGTAACGACCCAGCCCGAACTGCCGCAGAAGGTGCGGCGCCAGGGGTACTGGAGCCGCATGCCGTTGAAGGCAAAGGTCGGGTTCTTCATGCTCGCCATCTTTGCTTTGCTCGCCATTATCGGCCCGACTTTGTCCCCCTACGACCCTGCCTACCAGAACCCGCTGCCCAGCCTGTCCATGAACTCCCCGAACGCGGCTCACCTGCTCGGCACGACCCAAAGCGGCCAAGACGTGCTGTCGCAACTGCTTACCGGGATCCGCCTCACTCTCGTGCTCGCGTTGGTCGTAGGCGTGATCGCCACGGCGTTGTCGACGATTGTTGGCGTAACCTCTGCATTCCTCGGGGGCATGGGCGACGAGGTGCTCTCGCTGTTCACCAACGTCGTGCTCGTCATCCCCGGTGTACCGCTGCTCGTCGTGCTCCTGGGCTACATATCCAACAGGGGGCAATTGCCGACGATAATCGCCCTGAGCGTGCTCGGCTGGGCCTGGGGGGCGAGGGTCATCCGAGCTCAGACCCTGGCTATCCGCAACCGTGACTTCATCGCAGCGGCTCGCGAAACAGGCGAAAAAAGCTGGCGGATCATTGTCTTCGACATAATCCCCAACGAGGTCAGCTTGATCGCGGCGAGCTTTGTCGGGACGGTGCTCTACGCCATCGGGGCGTCTGTGACCCTCGCCTTCATCGGCTTGGCGGACCTCAACAGCTACAGCTTGGGCGTGATGCTGTACTGGGCGCAGAGCCAGCAGGCCCTCGAGCTCGGGGCCTGGTGGTGGTTCGTACCGCCCGGCCTCGTCGTGGCACTCATGGGCTGTGCTTTGGTGCTGGTCAATTATGGCATCGACGAGCTGGGTAACCCGCGCCTGCGCGATGTGGCCCTGGGGCGCCGGCTCGGCCTGAAGAAGTGGTACCCGGCCGACCCGACGCCCGTGCTCCGTCAGACGGTGACGCGGGTACGGTCCGTCAGTGGCAACGGCTCGTCCGGCCGGGACGGAGGTGGCCGACCGCCCGTGGTGGCAGCGGCAGAAGTAATTTCAGGGAAAAGCCCGTGACGGCGACGTCCCCCGACCCGTTGCAGGCCCCCTTCGCCTCACAGGACGAACCCGTGCTCGAAATATCGGATTTTTCTGTCGCCTACCGCACTTTCAGCGGGGACGTTGCCGCCGTTGACGGGATCAGCTTGGCCCTTCGGCCCGGTGAAGTCGTTGGTTTGGCTGGCGAAAGCGGTTCGGGCAAGTCGACACTGGCTTATGGCGCTTGCCGGCTACTGCGTGCACCGGCGGTCATTACGAGCGGGAGCGTCACTTACCGTGGCAGGCGTGCCAACGCTCCAGTCGAGATCCTCGACAAAAGGCCCGACGAGCTGAGGGCGCTCAGGTGGAGGGAAATAGCGATCGTCTTCCAGAGCGCCATGAACGCGCTCAACCCTGTCCTCAACGTGCGGGACCAGCTGACCGATGTCATGCGGGCGCACTTGCGGATCAGCAAGGACGAGGCCGTCGAAAGGGCCGCCTCCTTGCTCGACTTCGTCTCGATACCGCGCGCCCGGTTGCGGAGTTACCCGCACGAGCTTTCGGGCGGGATGCGCCAGCGCGTCATGATCGCGATGGCCTTGGCGACCGACCCCGAGGTCGTGATCATGGACGAGCCGACGACGGCGCTCGACGTCGTCGTGCAACGTGACATCCTCGGCCAGGTGGTCGAGCTCAAGGAGCGGCTCGGCTTCGCGATGCTCTTCATCACCCACGACCTCTCCCTCCTCCTCGAGCTGGCGGACCGCGTCGCGATCATGTACGCCGGCAAGCTCGTCGAGGTCGCTTCCGCCCGGGAAGTGCTCCACGAACCGGCGCACCCGTACACGAAGGGTTTGCTCAACTCGTTCCCGTCCTTGCGCGGTGCACGGAGGCGGCTCGCCGGTATCCCGGGTTCGCCGCCCGACCTGCGCTCCTTGCCGCCGGGTTGCCCCTTCCTCCCGCGCTGCGGGTACGGCACGGACAGGTGCCGGTCGATCGACATGACCCTGGTACGCGTGGCGTCGTCGCCGGATCCGGAACACCTCACCGCCTGCCCCTTCGTACAATGAGCGTCACCTCGCCACAGCCCATTGGTGGGCCGGGCACCGGCACCACCGGGCAGGCAGGGGACCTGGGCGGCGCCGGACCGGAGACGGCGGGGTACGGGGAACTGGCAATGGAAGCCATCGGCCTGCGAAAGAATTACCGCCTGAAGGGCTCCGAGATCCTTGCGGCCGTCAAAGACGTCTCCTTCAAGCTCTACCGCGGCGCAGTGGTGGCGCTCGTAGGCGAAAGCGGCTCGGGCAAATCGACGGTCGCCAAACTGCTCGCGGGCCAAGAAGCGCCGAGCGGGGGCCGCATCACGCTGCACGGCATGCCGGTAGGGGTCATGTCGAGGAGGCAGTTCCGCCGCTACAAGAGCGAGGTGCAGCTGGTCTTCCAGGACCCTTTTTCGTCCCTGAACCCCATCCATACCGTTCGCTACCACCTGGCACGGCCCGTCAGGCTCCACCAGCACCCGGTGTCCAAATCCGCGCTCGATGCGGAGCTTGTCTCGTTGATGGAGCAGGTGCGCCTGACACCGGCCGAGCCGTTCCTCGCCAAGTACCCTCACGAATTGTCCGGCGGCCAGCGCCAGCGGGTTTCTTTCGCACGGGCGCTCGCCGCCCACCCGAGCGTCCTGCTCGCCGACGAGCCGGTGTCGATGCTCGACGTGTCGATCCGCCTCGAGATGCTCACCCTCCTCGACGACCTGCGCACGCGGTTCCAGCTTGCGCTGCTCTACATAACCCACGACATTGCCTCGGCGCGCTATTTTGCCGACGAGATCTTGGTCATGTACGCGGGCGAGATCGTCGAGCGCGGGCCGGCGGAGGACGTCACGCAGCAACCGGCCCACCCCTACACGCAGTTGCTCGTGGCCTCGGCCCCGGACCCCGACAACCTCGGCAGCGTGTTGCGCGGCGGCGGGCAACGGGCAGCACGCAATATCGACTCGCTCGGCCGGGTCACGACGGGTTGCCCCTTCCACCCCCGTTGCCCGTTCGCCGAAGACAAGTGCCGGTCTGAGGACCCTCCCCTGATGCAGCTTTCGCAGGCTCGTGGGGCGGCTTGCTGGCGCCTCGACGTCGCCGCGCCACAACTCGTGGGCGCTGCGAAGGTCGAGCCTGTTAACGGGATGTAAAAATCGTTTACGTAAAATAACCTTGGAGCGCGCTGACGCGCGCGCGGCGAAGCTATATAGTCAAGTCGCCGTGCCCAGAGGCTAGATCCCAGGGCCTGGGCAGGGAGGGGAATGCTTCCACGGGGGTTCGTTTCGGCGTCCCCAGGCCACTATTTCTTAGGAGATCGCATGAAAAAAATGTCAGTTAACAAAAGGTTGCTTGCTGCGGCCACAGCCACATTGATGGGAGCAGGCCTGGCGACGGTAAGCACCGCCCCGTCCTATGCCTCGTCAGGGCGCGTCCCGGCGGCCACTGCACCGGAGCTCGTGATGGAGAGCTCGCCTGAGAGCGCTATCACGCAGGATTTCAACCCGTTCGTCCCCACCGCCGCCGCTCAGGGGATGGGCGCCACAGGGCTTATCTACGAGCCGCTGATCGAGTTCGACCTCGCCTCTCCACCCAAGTACTACCCGTGGTTGGCAACGGCATACGCGTGGTCCAACGGCGGGAAGACGATAACTTTCACGATCCGCACCGGGGTCAAATGGAACGACGGCACCGCCCTCACGCCGGCCGACGTCGTGTTCACTTACCAAGAGCTGTTGAAGTTCCCCTCTATAAATCTTGCCGGGGTCAAGCCGACAAGCGTAACCAGTTCGGGCAATACGGTGTCCGTGAGCTTCGCAGCACCTCAGTACGCGAACCTGCAGTACATCGCGGGTATCCCCATTCTCCCCGAGCACATCTGGAGCTCGGTCAGCAACCCCTCGACCTTTACGGACTCCACCCCGGTCGGTACCGGGCCGTACGTGCTGAGCACGTTCACACCTGAAGGCTTCACGCTCAAGGTCAACCCCAATTACTGGGGCCCGGCGCCAAAGGTGCCCGAGGTTTATTTCCCGGTCTACACGTCCAACACCTCGGCGCTCACAGCGCTTTTCTCCGGCCAGATCGACTGGACCGGCAACTTCATCCCGGGGCTCCAGAAAGATTTCGTGTCCAAGGATCCCTCCGAGCGCGGCTACTGGGAGGCGCCCGGGAGCACCAACGCCTTCATGGTCAACCTTCATCAGTGGCCCACAAACCAACTGGCGGTCCGCCAGGCGATCAGCCTCGCCGTCAACCGGACGATCCTGGCCGACGAGGGTGAGGCAGGGCTCGAGAACCCGGTCCTGAGCGCGACCGGTCTGACCCTTCCGACGTTCTCGGCGTGGGACGGCCCGTTCAAGAGCATGACCAACTCAGCTGTCGCACAGCCCGCTGCCGCCAAAGCGGTGTTGGAAAAGGCCGGCTTCACCATGAAGGGCGGCTACTTCTACAAGGGCAGCCAAGAGGTCACCGTGACCTTCATCGCCCCGTCGGCCTACACCGACTATGCCGAGGTTGGTTCTCTGGCAGCGCAGGAGCTCAAGGCCGCCGGCATCAACGCCAGCTTCGACGGCCTCACGGTGAGCGCGTGGAACGCCGATGTCGCTGACGGTGATTTCTCGATATCCGAGCACTGGTCGAACAACGGCCTCACGCCTTACGCCCTCTACGACAACTGGCTCGACAGCAGCCTCGATAGTTCGACCGGGGCCACCGGCGACTACTCGAGGGTTGACAACCCGGCCATCGACGCCGACCTTGCCAAGCTTGCCGGCTCGGAGACGGTCGCCCAGCAGACCGCCGCCCTCACGCCCATCGGCGACTTCGTGGCCAAGGACCTTCCGGTCATCCCGGTGACGACGGCTTCGGAGTGGTTCGAGTACAACGCCCGCAACTACGTTGGCTGGCCCTCCCAGGCCAACCCCTACGAGTCCGGCCAGCCCTCGGGCACCAACCTCGGCACGGGCGCCGGGACCGACGAGGTCGTGCTGCTCCACCTGACGCCGCGCAGCGGGGCGTAACCCACCGCTCGATGAGCCCGGCCGAGCCGGGCAGCGTGGCACGCGAGAGCCCCTGGGCGCCCAACCGCCCAGGGGCTCTCCTATCTGCTTTCGAGAAGGCCCTCAATCCGACGTGCGGCAGCTGGTGGAGGAGCGGGTTGCCGGGAGTTCCCGCCGAAAAAACATGTAGGTTTGGGTGCTATGGCAACCGACATGAGCTTTCCGGAGGGGTTTGTTTGGGGCGTAGCGACCGCCTCTTACCAAATAGAAGGCGCCGTCAACGAGGGCGGGCGAGGCGCTTCCATCTGGGACACCTTCTCCCACACGCCTGGGCGCACGATCAACGGGGACACCGGTGACGTGACCTGCCGGCACTACCACAACGTCGACAAGGACGTCGAACTGATGCGGCGGCTCGGTGTCGGGGCCTATCGCTTCTCGATCGCCTGGCCCCGGGTCCAGCCCGACGGCAAGGGCAGCGCGAACCAGGCGGGCCTCGACTTCTACCGCCGGCTCGTAGCCGCGCTGAGGGACCAGGGGATCACTCCGATGGCGACCCTCTATCACTGGGACCTCCCCCAGGTCCTGGAGGACGAGGGCGGCTGGACTGTACGCGGGACTGCCGAGCGCTACGCCGATTACGTCTCCCTGGTGGCCGAGGCGCTCGGCGACGAGGTCGGGATGTGGATCACGCTCAACGAGCCCTGGTGCTCTTCTTGGCTCGGGTACGCCGTCGGTGCCCACGCGCCCGGCAGACGCGACCCGGCTGCCGGTCTTGCTGCCACCCACCATCTCCTGCTCGGGCATGCTCGCGGGACCGAAGCGCTCCGCAAGGCAAGCCGTGCGCCCGTGGGCATCACGCTCAACGTCTCCTCGTTCATCCCGGCGAGCAGCCACGAGCTCGACGTGGCAGCAGCCAAGCTCGCCGACAGCGGACTCAACGGGATGTTCCTCGGCCCTATCTTCAAAGGCCAGTACCCAGACGAAGTGTTCGACCTGTTCCTCAAGGGTGACGCACGCGCCAACCTCGTCCGCGACGGCGACCTCGATGCGATAAGCAAGCCCGTCGATTTCCTCGGGGCCAACTACTACTTCTCGAGCGTC
>DATJMJ010000240.1:0-4079 GCA_035508795.1 Acidimicrobiales bacterium | reverse complement strand
TAATCGACGAGATCGATTGGCGAGTACGCGCCCTCGTCGCAGAACTTGTCGGAGGTTAGCGACTGGTGGGCCGTTATCACATTGCAACAGGTCATGGCAGCCCTTGCATAGCGCCACCGCGCGGTCCGGCTGCCTTCAGGTCACAAAAGACGAAGTCGTCCCGCTTTACAACGGGGCCGACCTCGACGTCGATGGGCGAAGAAAACCCGGGGGCGTCCCAGGCGAACGTGTGGAACTCGCCGCGTTCACCGCAGGGGTCGACCCCAGCTGGGAGTTCGGTCAGCAGCTTGTCATCGAAGTGGCGGCCAGCGAACTCCGCCCCTAGCTGTGCCGGGTCGACACACGTGATGACCGCCTTCAAGCCTGACCCCAGCATCTGTCGGGCCAGAGGGCCGGTAGGGAGGCCCCAGAGAGGGAAGAGCGGCGAGATGCCCGTACCGGCCAGCTTCTCCTCTCGGTAGGCGCGCACGTCCTCGAGGAAAAGGTCGCCGAAGACGACGTAGGCCACTCCCTCCTCCTTCGCCGCTGCCATGGCATCCGTCATGCGGGCCTCGTAGGTCTCGTTCGGGCAGGGCGAGGGGATCTCGACGCAGAAGAGCCGTAGGCCCAAGCGGTCTGCTTGGGCCGCGAGCAGGCTGCGCCGGACCGCGTGCATGGCTACCCGTCCCGCGTCGAAGTTCACGGTCGTCAGGAGCGCGGTGACCTCTACGGCGCCCTCGGACCGTGCTTTGTGCAGCGCCATCGCGCTGTCCTTGCCGCTGCTCCAGCTCATCCATGCTTTCGGGCGCCCAACCATGGTCCCAGTCTTGCCCAGACGCCCCACGCCCGGGACCGGCCGCCAAGCCCCGGCCACGTTGCCAGAGAGACCACCGCCTCCTTCATGGATCGAGCGGAGTTGGCGACGCGCCCCCGACGTGCCGCTCTGGACGCGATCGACCGCCGAAACACTCAATATTATGTAACGGTTTTCGGGGCCGCCTGATCCGCGTGCGGCGCGATCCCGGCCATGGGCTCGCGCTCGTCGGGCCGGTGGTGTAGAACGAGATGGTGAGCCCCGTCCTATCGGCCGAGGCGGCCGCCTTCGAGGAACTCGAGCCGTTCCGTCGGCAACTCACCGGTTACTGCTACAGGATGCTGGCCTCGCCTCACGACGCCGAGGACGCGGTGCAGGAGACGTTCATCCGGGCCTGGCGCGGGCTGGCCCGTCTCGAGGACCGAGCCGGCCTACGTCCCTGGCTCTACCGGATCGCCACCAACGTTTGCCTGGACATGTTGAAGGGCCGAAACCGGCGGGCCTTACCGACATCTGTTGCCCCTGCCAGCCGGGAGGTATGGGAGCCATCCCATGGGCTTGCACTGGGCACGCCCCGGCCTGAAGCAACATGGGTGCAGCCCGTCCCTGACAGCCTGATCGCGTCGACCGACGCTGATCCCGCCGATGCCGTCGTGGAGCGGGAGTCGGTCCGGCTGGCGTTTATCGCCGCCATGCAGGATCTGCAGCCTCGCCAGAGGGCAGTGCTCATACTGCGCGACGTACTCCGCTGGAAAGCCGAGGAAGTAGCCGAGCTCCTCGAGACCAGTACCGACGCCGTCAATAGCGCCCTTCGCCGGGCCCGCGCCACTATGGACCAAGCGGATCTCGACGCCGCGCCGGCGCAGCCTCGTGAACTCGACCTCGAGCTCCTCGGGAGGTATGTCGAGGCCTTCGAACGCTACGACGTGGATGCGCTGGTCGCACTGCTCCACGAGGACGCTACTTTGACCATGCCGCCGTTCGCGCTTTGGTTGCAAGGCATCGACGACATCGGTCGCTTCCTGATGGCCATGCAGAGCGAAGGGGGCCGCGACCGGGTGGTCACGGTCGCCGCCAACGGTTGCCCAGCGCTCGCCGTCTACCGGCCGAGCCGTGAGCCGGGAGAACTGGAGGCGTTCGGCATCCACGTGCTCGAGTGTGCTGGCGGGCGCATCGTCGCTATCCATGCTTTTCTTGACCCAGCACTGTTCGCCGTGTTCGGGCTGCCGCTTATCTTCGCGGGCTGACCCGTTCCCCGAAATTTGTCGTCGGGACGCGACGACTTTTTCCGGGTCGGCCAGTTGTACAGGTGGATGCACGCCGTCCACCAATGTCCAACCACAGACCAGCCGAGGAGGCAACAGTCATGACAATCGAAGGCAAGACAGTTCTGATCACGGGCGCCAACCGAGGGATCGGCCAGGCCCTCGTCGACGAGGCCCTGCGAAGGGGGGCCACCCGGGTCTACGCCGCCTCCCGCCAGGCGATCACCCATCGGGACGAGCGAGTCACTCCCGTTGTCCTCGACGTCACCGATACCGACCAGATCCGCAGCGTGGCGGAGCAGGTCCAAAGCCTCGACCTCCTGGTCAACAACGCCGGGATCGCGATCTACGACAACCTGAGCGACCGCTCCGTCCTCGAGCAGCACTTGGCCGTCAACCTGTTCGGGCCCTACGAAGTTATCCAGGCCTTCCTGCCCCAGCTCACCGAGTCGAGGGGCGCGATCGTCAACAACACGTCGATGATGGCGATGGCTCCACTGCCGATGACCCCTGCTTATGCCGTGTCCAAGGCGGCGGCCTTCAACCTGACCCAGTCGCTGCGGGCCATCCTCGCCGGCCGGGGGATAAGCGTCCACGCTGTCCTCACCGGTCCGACCGACACCGACATGACCCGCGGCTTCGAGATCCCCAAGGCCACACCGCAGTCGGTGGCCCGGTCCATCTTCGAAGGCGTCGACGCCGGAGAGGAAGACATCTTCCCCGACGCCACCTCGCGGGCCCTCGCCGACAGCTGGCGCTCCAGCGTAGCCAAGGGCCTCGAGCACCAGTACGCCACCTTCGTCCCGGCCGCGTGAGGAGGAGAGACCGATGAACGACTACTCCACGTCATTCGTTGTCGACCAAACTCCCAAGGAAGTGTTCGATGCCATTAACAACGTCCGCGAATGGTGGGGGCCAAACGTGCAAGGCGACAACACCGCCGTCGGTGACGAGTTCACCTACCGGGTGCCTGACATCCACACCTGCAAGCTCCGGGTCGTCGAGCTGGTCCCCAACGAGAAAGTCGTCTGGCTCGTCCTGGACAATCACATGAGTTTCGTCGAGGACCAGTCCGAGTGGACCGGGACCACGATCACCTTCGAGATCGACCGCAAGGGGGACCAGACAGAGGTCCGCTTCGCCCATCTGGGGCTCTTCCCAGAACACGAGTGTTACGGCGTGTGCTCCAACGCCTGGGGCTCCCTGATGCACCAGAGCCTGCCCAGCCTGATCACCACCGGCGTAGGCCACCCGTACAAGTAGCGGTGGCCTCCAAGAGTGCAAGCTAAGCCCGGCCATACGGCCCGGGCTTAGCGCGCGAGTCGATCAGGATCTGCCGGAGGGGCAAGAACCGTCGCTCAAGGGCGAAATCGCCTGGCGCTCGGACGGGAGAGGCCCGGTGCCGGCTACACGCGTGCGCGGAACGTTCTGCGTCAGCCGAGATCGCGGTAGAGCCGGATCAGCCGATCGAAGGCCGGCTTGGGTGTGTAGTCGTCCCGGAGGATCCCGAACTGGTAGAAGAGGTCGTCGATGGCGCTGTCGGCGTCGCGGAGGGTGAACAGCTCCCAATGGGTGACGTTGAGGTCGCTCCGGACGGCGTGCACGGCGCGCACCACGGATTCGATGGCGTCGGCCTGGCGTTGCGGGGAGCGCGTCGACCCGGTCGGCCACCCGTTCTCACAAATGTGGACGGGCACCTGCGGGCCGATCCCAATCGGCTCGAGGACCCGCGCCCGGAAGGCCCGCAGCATCAGGCCTACGGCCTCGCCGAGCCCTTCGAGGGTCATTGGCGGTCGCGACGGGAAAACGTCGGGGTACATGTCGATGCCGGCGTAATCCACGGCGGCAGGGAAGTCACTCCCTCCGAGCTGACGGACCTCGGGCCACAAGAAGCACTGATCGGGGTAGGGCTCGAACGCCACGGCGAAGCCGATCCCGAGGGCAGCGCCGAGGTCACGCTTGGCTTCGGCGGCCCGGAGCACACCCCGCACCAGGGCCTCGGCCACCCGGGGGTAATCGCC
>DATJMJ010000239.1:0-7303 GCA_035508795.1 Acidimicrobiales bacterium | reverse complement strand
GAGCCCGCTACCTTGGCCCTGCTTGCGGGCCACAGCGCCGTCCCGAACGGCCACCACGCGCGTCACGGCTTGTCCTCGTCGCAGCCACTGCGGCGATGTCGCTGCAGGCGAGCGCTGTGGTGGTCGCCGGGACGGCCGGGCTGGCTGGAGCCGCCGGAGTTCCCGGTCCTGCCGAAGCCGCCGGGACTGCCAGTACCAGGACGAGCGCTAGCATCAGCCTCGACCTCGTGCGGACCTGGTCCCAGGTGCTCCCTGATGCCGGTCACCCCATCGGTCTGTCTTCTCCAAATGTCGCCACGCTAGACGGCGCCCAGGCCGTCGTGGTCGGCGACCGCACCGGCCATCTGTATGCTTTCTCCCTCGCCAACGGCCGCCCGGTGCCCGGATGGCCGGCGAAAACGGGTGGCGTGCCGATCGACTCGACTCCCTCGGTGGCTGCGCTCAGCCTCGGCTCGCCCGAAGACACGGTCTTCGTGGGGGTGGGTAATTCGGCAACGCCTCACGAGGGTGGTTACGCGGCGTTCAATCCCAACGGTTCGCTGCGGTGGTCGGTAGCCGTCAAGAACCCCTCCACCGACGCCGCCGCGGGCACCACCTCGGCGGTGATGGCTTCGCTTGCAGTCGGCGACCTCCAAGGGGTCGGCCTCGACGTCGTGGCGCCGTCGGTTGGCCAGGAGGAGTACGCCCTCGACGCCTCAAACGGCGGCACCCTTCGCGGGTTCCCCTGGTTCACGGCGGACAGCGGCTTTTCGACGCCTGCTCTCGCCGACCTCTACGGCAACGGTGAGACCTACATCGTCGAGGGCGGCGACCAGACAGCCGGCCTCGCCTACGGGGTGCAGTACAGCCGGGGGGGCCACTTGCGGGTGCTCGCGCCCACGGGCACGACGGGGACTGAGAGCCCGACGGGCGGCCTCAACTGCGAGTACAACCCGGACCAGGGGGTCGAATCCTCGCCCGCCGTCGGCGAGTTCCTCGGCGGCGGCCAGGTCGGGATAGTCGTCGGCACGAGCCACGCGTTCCCCGGGGCGTCCGATACCGACCTGGTGCTCTCTTTCAGCCCACAGTGCCAGCTCGTCTGGCGGGCGCACCTGGTGGGTGCCACCGAGTCGAGCCCGGCGCTGGCCGACCTCTTTGGCAACGGCAAGCTCGAGGTGGTCGAGGGGAGCGACGGCGGGCCGGGGACGGGTTCGGTTTACGCCCTCAACGGGGCGACCGGGGCGACGCTCTGGCGTCAGCAGGTCGGAGAAGTGATCGGCGGTGTCGTAACGGTCGATGTCGGGCAGGGCCGCCAGGACGTCGTGGTGCCGACCACGGCGGGAGCTTTGCTCCTGAACGGGACGAACGGGCACCGCCTCCTCACCATCGAGAGCGGGGTGGGCCTCCAGAACTCGCCGCTCGTGACCGACGACCCCGACGGGGCCATCGGGATAACGATCGCGGGCTACAACGGTTACAACCAGGGCGAGGTCGAACATTTCGAGCTGCGCGGCACAGACGGCGCCCGGGCCGACGAGGCGGGCGCCTGGCCGATGTTCCATCACGACCCTCAGCTGACGGGGGATGCCGGGACGCCCCCGGCGAGGGGCCTCAAAACCTTGAAGGGGCTGAAGACGCTGGCGACTACGGCCGGGCAGCCTGCTCCGCTTGCTCAGGGTGGCTGCGAGGCGCCCGACATGGCGCCCAACGGCTACTACGAGGTCGGCATCGAGGGCACGGTGTACGGATTCGGCAACCTGGCGAGATGTGGTTCGGTCGCCGTCCCGGCGATGGCGCCAGGGATCGCCGGCATCGCCGCCACCCGTGACGGGGGCGGTTACTGGGTGGTCGACAAGGCGGGCCGTGTCTTCGCCTTTGGCGACGCCAAGCTCTACGCCGAAAGCGGGGGCGGAAAGCCGTCGGAGGTGGTCGCCATCGTGGGGGCCCCTGATGGGCGCGGGTACTGGCTGGTGGGTCGCAACGGGCACGTCTACGCCTTCGGCGCTGCCAGGCTCTACCTCCCGTCTACGCTGTCACCCCACTCGTCGGTCGCCTCCGCAAAAGCCGGCGCGGCCAGGCTCGGCACAGTGACCTCGATGGCCCCCACCCCCGACGGGCACGGGTACTGGCTGGTGACCTCGTCGGGCCAGGTCACGGCTTTTGGCGATGCGAAGGCAAGAAGCCTGCCGTCGGGCGCCCGGCTCACCTCGGTCCCGATAACCGGCATCGCAGCCGACAATGCGACCGGCGGCTACTGGCTCGTCAACGCAGAAGGGCAGGTGTACGCGTTCGGTGCGCCGTTGTTCGGCTCTGTGCCCAGGTCGGCGGCCGAACATGGAGTCTCGGCCATCCAGGCGACGCCGGGGGGCTCGGGGTACAGGTTGCTGGACAGCGGGGGAGCACTGTTTTGCTTTGGCACCGCCACGGCGCTCGGCACTGCCTACACGGAGCACCCCTCCCGGGCTGTCGTGGCCATCTCAGCCCCCTAGGCGCCGAACAGCGAGTACCGCGCGGCCGCACGGGTCAGCCGGCACCGACCAGCCGGCACGGGTCAGCCGGCACACTGACGCGAGCCTGGCTCAGGGGGGCGCTGGCCCGACGGCGCCCGAGCGGCGCCCGAGCCGAAACGCGCGGCGCGTCATTGCCCGACATCTGTCATTACCCGACGTTCACCAAGTCGGAGCTACCGAGTTCCCGCCCTGCACCGTCCAAGGCCACCACCTGGAAATAGGGCCCGGCGTTGTTGACAGGGACGGCTGTCTCGAAGTCGGCCCATTCAGTCGTCGTGCTACTGGACAATTCTCCCGGTTTGGGACCGGCCAGTACTCGCCACGCCACTACTTCGGTTGCCCCGTTCCAGCTGACATAGACAACGTGGGACTCGTGGCCGGCAGAGACAGCCACGGCCGGTTTGCCTGCCGGCGTGGTAGCGAAATTGGCGGCAAAGGCACGGTAAGAAGTGACCGCTTTGGGGAGGTGCCCGTCCACCAGGATTTCTCCTGTGCTGGAAAACCGTGAGAAGTAAGGTTCAGCTCCGAAGCCGACCAACATCCCGCCGTCGCTCAAGAGCTGCACGCTCCCCTCGGCTACCGCCAACACGCCGGGGTGGGAAACGGAGCGCTCGAGCTGGCAGGTCATGTTATTTTCGTCGACATTGAGGACGAGGCCCCGCGACAGGGGCTCTTCGTCGGGCGCCGCGCCGTCGTCGAAGACGCTGAAGATGCCGTTGCCGTGAGGCCGAGCATGGTGCTGCCAGTAGAAATTGGTGCCGGTGCCCATGGTGAAGTCCGAGGCCTTCCCGTTGAGCCGCCACATTACGTCGCCGCTCGTCCGCTCGACCTTGTAAATGGCCCAGGTGTTGCGGGACGAGATGATCAGGTTGCCGTCGGTAGCCACTGCTACCGAGTTGATATGGAAATAGTCGAAGGGCTGCTTTTCGGTGCCGCCGCTGAACTTCTGGTACGTCGCTGAGATGGGCACGTGGTCGGTACTTTCCCAACGCCGCACCAGCTTGCCCGTCGCGACGTCCACCTCGATGGCGGCCGAAGCCAGCAGATAGCCTGCCTTCGGGCCACCTACGCTCGACAAGTCGGCAGGCTCGGTGTGGTATGCGGTCATCAAAGCTGTGCCCTCGGGCGTCAGCGTGAGCTCGTGCAGGTCGGGGTTCAACCCGTCGATCTCGCCCAATCGGGCCACTTCGTTGAGCGACATATCCGCCAGGACGGCCTCGCCCGACCCGGTGCCGTTCGTTACGGCGCCCTCCCACCACGAAAGTACTTGCCCGCCTTTGTAAAACTGGCATTGCAGGTCGAAAGGTGTGTCGGTTGTCGGGAGGAACCAACGCATCCGGGCGTCGCCGTCCAGGATCATCAGCCCGTCCTGGCCGCCGGCTGCAGCACCCGGGCCGCGGTTCACCGTGATCAGCACGAAACGGCCTCCCGGTCCGCCCAGAGTAAACGAACTCGCCGCCCGCGTGGCCGTGATGCGCGGTGGGTGCAGATCTGGGCGGCTGAAGAAGGCATTGACCTCGCTAGTAGTGGTTTGAGGAGACGCCGCTGGCCGAGCGTTAGAACCACTGGACAAGACGCCACCGGCAAGTGCGCGGGTGGGGCTCCCGGTG
This sequence comes from Acidimicrobiales bacterium, assembly GCA_035508795.1. Lineage (GTDB taxonomy): Bacteria > Actinomycetota > Acidimicrobiia > Acidimicrobiales > Palsa-688 > DATJMJ01. The sequence continues at coordinate 3,204 of DATJMJ010000239.1, read as the reverse complement.
CCGAGCCGCACCGCCCCCAACCCGACTGTCGCCGCGGCCGCACCCGCTGCAAGGTGCAAGAACTCTCTACGCGTGCTCACCACTACTTATGTCCTTTCTCGTCCGCTGCTCGTGCCTGCACTCGCCGCGTTGTAGGGGCCCTTCCCCATATGGGTCTCTCCCCCAAATGGGTCTTGCCCAAATGGGTCTTGCCCAAATGGGTCTTTCCTACGTGGACCCTTCCCTACCTGGCTGAGGGAGACCTGAGTGACCCCCTAAGTCTCGCTAAATGCTGCTAGGTTGACCGTCCCGCTTCGCCTTAGGCCGAGTGAATGCACGCGCCCGGCATTTGTACTAACGGAGCGAGGGCCGACAATACAAACGCCCGGCGGCCGGGCACAATTGTCGTGTCGTTGGATTTAGTCCGGGTGGGCCATTGCCCTGGGAGTCAAAAGGCGGGTTGGATGAGTGAACCTTTCGGTATCGACCGGCGTTCGTTCCTGGCGGGCGCGGTGAAGACGGGTGTTGGCCTTGGGCTGGGCGCCCGGGCAGCGGGCCGCTTCACGTCGTCGCGGCGCAGCTCGAAAGACGGGGATGACGAAGGCGGAGCCCCGGGCGCACCTGCGGCTGTTGTGACCAACGAACCTCTCGTGCCGCCAAATTTCTCCAGGTACCTTAGCCGTCCCGACCTGACGCCGGTCGGTGTCGCCATCAATGCCACCCCGCAATTGCTCGCGCTCGGGCCGAAACCCGGGTACATCTTCTGCGCGCCCAAAAACCCCTTGGCGGCCAACCCGGGCTACGAGAGGTTGCCCCGCTCTTTCCCGGCGGGGGCCACGCCAGGGCTCATGATCCTCGAGACGTCCGGCGACCTCGTCTGGTTCAAGCCACTGCCTGCGTCGAATGAGGTGCCCTTCAATTTCCGGGTCCAGATGTACCAGGGCAAGCCGACGTTGACCTGGTTCCAGGGCTCTGTCATCGACGCTCACGGCGTCGGCTTCTACGTCCTCGCCGATGCCACGTACCAACCCATTGGCCAGGTCGTCAGCACGGGTTACCCTTGCGACCTCCATGAGTTCATCGTCACGCCCGAGGGCACCGCGCTCCACACGGCCTACGACAACGTTTCGCTCAAGTACGAAGGCGTACCAGTATTCATCGGTCATGCCCAAGAGGTGGACATCGCCACGAACGACCTCGTATTCGACTGGTCGTCTTATCCCGAGGTCGGGCTCGACGCCTCCTACACAGCGGCCGGCCGGGGTTACTTCGACTACTTCCACATCAATTCGATCGACCTGTGGCCCGGGCCCGGCCGCGATCTTCTCATCTCGTCGAGGAACACCTGTGCGATCTATCTGGTAGACCGCCAGACAAAGCAGGTCACCTGGAGGTTGGGGGGCAAGAAGAGCGATTTCTCGATGGCGAGCGGCGCGACGTTTTGTTTCCAGCACGACGCCAGGGCATTGTTCGACGGTTCCGGGTTGAGCCTGTTCGACGACGCCAGCTTTCCTTGCCCCGAAAAGGTCGCTTCGGGCAAGGTCCTCAATTTGGACACGGCATCCAACACCGCGACCTTGCGGCACCGCTACCTCCATACCGATGGCGAGATGAGCACGCCCAGCCAGGGCAATTGCCAACTGCTGGGCAACGGGGGCCATGTGGTCGGCTGGGGTTACCGCCCCTTCTTCAGCGCGTACGGCCCGTCGGGGGAAGGGACCCTCGGCGCGCCGCTCGTCCTTGACGGGCGTTTCCCCAATGGAGCTGCCAGCTACCGGACCTTCCTCTTCGACTGGGTGGGCGACCCGCCCCAGAGCGAAATGGCCCTCGTAGTGAGGCCGGCGGGTGTCGCCGGGCATTTCACGGCTTGGGTGAGCTGGAACGGTGCCACGGAGGTAGCGACCTGGAGGGTCAACGGTGGGCCGTCGCCCACGGCCCTGTCGCCTCTCGCGGATGCGGCGAAGATAGGTTTCGAGACGGCGATCGATTTCATCGGGGACGGCGCTCAGTACTTTGACGTGGACGCTCTCGACGCAAGCGGCAATATGCTCGGCCGCACGTCCCAGGTAATGGTCAGCTGAGCCCACCGAGCGTTGCCGCTTTTGGAGGCGCGTCGGTCCGGCAGGCCGGTCAGCCTGCGACCCGGCGAGGGGTGCGGAGCCCGGGCTGGGTGGGACCAGGAGGTATGACGCAAGGCTCAGCCGGCCACGCCGGGAGCGCTGCGGTCTTGCCCCCCGGAGCCGGTGAGCGAGGCTGTCCCGGTGAGCACCGGTGAGCACCGGTGAGCACCGGACAGGCGGGGCCCACCCTGTAACCTGCGTGCGATATGGAGTCATTGGGGCCTGAGGCCCTGGCCTATGTCGAGCGGGTCCGCCGGGCAACCAGCCGACTAGGGGACAGCTCGGCCGACGAGGTCCAATCGGCCATCGTCGCCGTTCGTGACGCTGCCCACTTCGATGTAAACGTGCCAACTTCGAGCGCACGCCGCGAGGTCGAGCTCCTGAAGACGGGCGTCAAGAAGCTGTCGGTCTGGTACATGCGCTACATGGCGGCCCAGTTCGAAGCTCTCGGCGGCAACCTTGTCCGCCTCGGGGAGGCTCTCTCGGCACGCACGGACGGGCTCGACCAGCGGGCCGAAGCTCTCAACCAGCGTGCTGACGAGCTCGACGTGCGCCTCGTAGCCGTCGAGGAGCGGTTGCGCCGCTACGAAACTCAGGGCAACTCGGCCGGCCCCGTGCCTGCCCGGCTCGGTACGGTGGCCACGTCTCACGCCGAGGCTCGGGCCGCGGGCGTCGCCGGGGCGCTTGTGGCAACGGGACGGGGCCGGGAAGCTAAAAAGGCGCCCGAAGCTGGGCACGGCCAGGGGGCAGGTCGGGCGGCGGCCGCCCGTTCGGTCCGCAGCGCGCGGGCTGGGAAAAAGCCCTCTCGGGAACCGAGGCGGGAGCCGGCTCGAGAGCCGCGCCACGAGCCCGCCGGCGAGCGACGTGGTGGGGGTGCCGGAGGTCCCGATCGTGCCGGAGGTGCCGATCGTGCCCGGGGTGCCGATCATGCCGATCATGCCCCGGGTGCCGATCATGCCGATCGTGCCGATCGTGCCGATGGTGCCGGGGCTCCCGAGGGTGGCGGGGGCGCAGGACGAGGGCCGGCCAATGAGAGTTGACCAGTACCTGCCGGGGTTCGCGCCCCACGACGCCATCGGCGGCCACGTGCTCCAGGCGCGCCGCG
>DATJMJ010000238.1:0-19105 GCA_035508795.1 Acidimicrobiales bacterium | reverse complement strand
CCCGAAGTCCCGTCGCAGAACACCCTCCACGCTGTATCGGTAGAGGTGTCCGGGCCACCGCTGTTGGACAGGTCAATGGTGGTGCCGCTCGGCGAGACCACTTCGATGCCCGTGCCGTCAGGGTCTGTGGCCGACGGGTGGAAATATAGCCCGATCACAGCGTCGGACGCGAAAGCTTGCTCGGACAGATCCGAGCACGGCGGGTCAGTGGCATCATGGGTAGCGAGGTCTGCGATCGATGCCGAAGCCCTCACGATGTCGATCGGGATGCCGTTGGCGCCCTCGTTGGCGTTTTGGGTGGGGTAGGTGTAAAAGCCAGTCGACGGGGAGTAGCTCAACGTGGTTGGCTCGCTCGGCTCCAGCCCTGCCGCGCCGGACGCGCAAAGCGCCTGGTAGCCGTATGCCGACCCAACAGCTTGAGCTTGGTTGACCACGTTATGGTCATAGTTGTCGTACACGTCGACGTTGGCCGAGTAGGCGCCCGTGCCCGGGGTACAGGTACGATGGTCGCCCTGCTGCGCACAGCCGAACACCCCAGCGTTGTTGTAGAGCGCCCCTATCTGCTCCATGGTGTACTCTGCCGTCTCTGAGCCGGCCACGTTGATGGTGCTCGAGAAGCCCTCGAAGTAGCGTGGCCCGACCGGGTTCACGTTGCACGGGTAGGTGAAGCCAGTCCCTGACCCGGACACACCCGAAGTGTTGCAGTTGGTGGCGTCCGCGCTGAAGGTGTACGAGGGGAACTGCAGACTGGCCGAGGCACCCGCCAACGGGGCAGTGGCTGCAAAGCCCAATAACACGCTCACAGCTGCCCCACCCGCAGCTAGCAGCCGGGTACGGCTGAAAAATCTCCTGGAAGTCATTATTTAGGTTCTCCTTTGAAAGGTTGTGGTCGTATGCGGTATCCGGAGGAGGCAACTAAGAGTGGCTGGCCCGGCGGCGACGGACGCCATAGATGATGGAGCCGGCACCACCGACTCCGACTGCGCTCAGCGCGAGTAGCGGCACGCTGGGAGACTCGGGCACCTGGCCCTGGGTCGCCGCAGCGATCGGCGTGACCGAATCAAAGACGAAGCTCTCGTTGGAGAAGTTGGACGGGTCCGGTCCTATCCAGATGGAGCAGGGCACCGTGTCGGAGCAGGTAACAGTGGAGCCGGGGTCAAACCCAGCAGGGTTGTTGCTGCTGGCTGCATCCGGTGTGTTGCCGGTGGGCAGCTCCCACAGCGTGAACGTTACGGTAGCCGATCCATCCGAGTTGGCCTGCAAGCTGGTGCCGTTGGCGTTGGTTGTCTGAAGGGTGAGCCCGTCGCACTCAGTGCTCTCTGTGGCGTCGTTGTTGCACTCTTCGGCCCGGAGCGACGAGCTGTCGGGGAACGAGCCAGCTGGCAGGGTGATAGTGACTACACCGGCGTCGCCTGCATAAAAGCCGTTCAAAGTCTGGGCCGTCGTCTGGACCGGGTTGGGGGACAGCGACACTCCAGTGGGGTACGGCGCGTTCTCGCTCGTCAAGGCGTACGCCTGGAGCGGCATAGCCATCACTCCGGCTGTAGCCAGGATGGCGGCTGTCCCCGCCACTCTCGCAAATGTTTTCAGTGGTGCCAAGATTTGACTCCTTAGTCGGGTATTGGGTGACTTCATTGCACGTTTCGATGGTGCTCAAAAGTTGCTTCACACCGAATCAGATCATGGCTTTGAGGGTCGCGCAATGACCTCCAAAGTCATTTCGGGAAGTGTTCGCCAACAGTTCAAGCTGCGGCACGAAGATCGTTCACCCAACAGTGTTTTGGTCGCCACTACACGGAGTTGTTAGGGGGGCTTCTGATGGGGAGGCCCAGGCACGCGGAGCGAGTTGCGAGCGGTCACCCTAGGAACGCGGCAAGCCGCCCCGGCGGAAAACGAGGACCGCCTTGCCAGTCCTTCCACCTGGGCATGTGCCCAATGGTTTGCCTGTACTTCGCTAGCAGTTAATCAATCGACCGGCCCGCCCGTTCAAGGCGCCACAACCTTTAGCGCCCACTCGCACTGGGGAGCCGTTCGGATCACGAGGCGTTGCCTCCCGGTACTGCTCGCTACTCGCGTACCACTGCCGTCCACCTTTGTCGACGAGAACAGCAGGCGTACCTGTGAAGCCCTGCCCTCGATATCAATTTGAAATTTTTGATTAGCTTTGAGCGCGGCCTGACAATCGAAGGCATACCCCACTTCGTAAGGCGCCCGGGAGATCGTGAAGGTCGGTGTCGAGCCCGGACCGGACGTTTGCCGTGTACCGAGGACCACGAGTTCCATCGGCGGCAGTGTCGTGGTGGTGGCGCTCGTAGCTGTCGTCGTCCGGGGAACGGTACCGGGGTGCCGTGTAGTTCGAGAGGAGGTAGAGATTTTTGGCGTCCGGAGCGAAGTGGGCTCCGCAGGGTTAACCGGAGCCTTCGTGGTGGGCGGCACGGCCCGCAAAGCAGTCGTCAGCACAGTTCGGTACCCGGTGGACGGGGTTGTGCTCGACGGGCTGCTCGGGAAGCTTGGGCCGGAGGCGCTGGCGCTCGCCCCGCTGGGAGGTGCCCCAAGGTGGCCCAGGACCATCCCGGCGAGGCACGCAGCGAGCATGGTCACCGCCAATATCCAAGTGGGCCACCTTCGCGCTGGCCATTTCCTCCTAGTTCTCTGGCCAGGGTGCCCATCTCGCTCGGACGTGCCGGAGGTTGAGTCGATGGACATGGCAGGGGAATTTTTTAGCCCAGGTTGGTAGAGGCGCGCACAACGATATACGCGCTACCCTGCAAGGTCAGGATGGCAGCCGGCCCATTCGGCTCAATAGCCGATCATGTCACGCACAGTTAATCTCTTGTTTGCCAATGCTTCATTGATGCCTGGAGGCGGAGGACTAGCTAACGTGGCAAGCGGCGGCATCATAGATGCCTGCGGCTGAGCCCGTTCCAGCGCCAGGGTCACTGGGTATCAAGGAGCGCCGCAGTTGGCCGACGTCTGCGCTCGTGGCCGGAGCGATAATCGCGGGTGCGCTCGGCACCGCCATTGGGTATCTCCCGAGCCGACCGGCCAGCAGTGCTGGCAGCAATGGGCCGTCGTTCCCGACCGGCCCGTCCACGCCAACCAGCGGCAGTCGCACCGTTGGCAGCACGCTGCACCCGACGACTGGCACTCCTCCAACGACCGATGGTCCTGGGCGTTCAACGACCGATGGTCCTGGGCGCCAGCCACCGACGACACGGAGAACTGCGGCGGCCTCAGGACTTTGACGAGCAGACGGGGATCTTGCCCGCCGACCCTTCGAGGGCGAGCAGTGAGCAGAAGCTCGAAGCGCCGACTTTCCAGGTACCGCTTTGAAGGACCGCGCTCCCTTTCTGGTTCGCGAGGGCGGCTTTGCCGTCGATGCTGATCGTGTACACCACCGCGGCCCCGGTCATCGCCTTGTCGAGGGTCACCTTCGACACGCTCGCAGAGACCCCCTGAGCCATCGGGGAACTGGCCTGCTCTTTTATGACCTGAGCAAATTGGGATCCGTCCTGCACGAGTTTGACTTTTTCGCTCGCAGGGGTCTTGCTCGAAAAAAACGCCTTCCAGTCGGCCGTGATCTTGGCCTTGGCACTCGACGCGCTCATCGAGCTCGCTGAAGCCGTACCGGTCATAAAGGCTGCGGGTACCGCACAAGCAAGCACGATGATGACCGCCGGAGCGCCCCAGCGCCTCGTACCGGCCGTCGCCTTGGGGTTGCGGGCATGAGCCATGTGGACAGACCTCCCTCTCGAATACTGTCTAAATACCGACCGTGTAACTCGGCCCTCCAGGAGCAGTGTAGGCACCTTAGAGGCCTACCTCGGGGTCGGGGGCCGCCGGCGCCCGGGCGATGCCTGCAGGCCCCTGGCCCCGAAGGGTGACCGACGCAACGATGGCAACGACCAGGAGCGCGACGCCCGAGGTCACCAGGGCCACTTCCAGCCCCGAACGGAACGCTCCGTACGCCGCCCCGATGACCTTGTCGTAGATCGACCCGCCGCCTGTTACCCCCGACGGCGCTTCACCTTTTTCGACTCCGGTGATGACGATGGATATGAAATTGGCCGGGATCTTGAGTGCCCGCAGGCGGTGGGTGAGGTCGGTTGTCAGGTGTGAGTTGACAAGCGCCCCGAGCACGGCGACGCCGAAAACGGCCCCCAGCTCCCGGCTCGTATTTGTCGCCGAGGCAGCCATGCCCGACCGCTCCGGCGGTACTGCGGCGAGCGACGCCGAGGTGACCGGTACCACGCTTGTCCCGAAGCCGTAACCGGCCAGCGCCAGGGTGGCCAGTAGCCAGAGCGAAGGCCTCGAGGCGGTGATCAACACCTCGGACAGCAGTATCCCGGCGGCGGCCAGGACGCACCCTTCGGCCATCGGGAGCCGCGGGCCGGCAAGCGCCACTCGGCGGCCCGCCAGACCGGCGGCGGTGATCATGGCAACTGTCATGGGGCCGAATTCGAGCGCGACGCGGTAGGCGCTGTACCCGACGACGGCCGAAAGGTAGAGGGCCGTGAAGAAAAAGATAGAAAAGATGGCGAAAAACAGTACGAACACCACGGCCAGCGACCCCGAGAAAGAAGCCTCCCGGAAATAGGAAAGGTCGAGGATCGGCGCCTTGCTCGCTCTTTCCACGCGGATGAAGCTGACCAGGCCTACTACCCCCACAGCGAAAAGGACGATCACCACCGAGGACCGGTAACCCTCGGTTTCGCCGAGGATCACGGCGAAAGTCAGTGCCCCGAGGCCGACGGCAGCCACGACGAAACCGGCGTAGTCGAGGCGGGCGGACTGGGGGTCCGAGCTCTCCGGGACGCTCACCGCGGCGGCGGCGACCACGGCCACAACCGCCACGACGTTGAACCAAAAAACAGCCCGCCACGTCCCGAGGCCTACGAGTGCTCCCCCGATTACCGGCCCCAGGGCGAGAGCAAGGCCAGACACGGCCGCCCAAGCGCCCAAAGCACGTGCCCGGTCGCCGGTGTCAGGGTAGAGGTGCCTGATCACCGACAGCGTCCCGGGCTCGGAAGCCGCGGCACCAACCCCCATCACGACCCTGGCCGCGATCAACACCGAGGGGTTGGGCGCGAGCGCGCCGAGGAGCGAGCCGGCGGCAAAGATTGAGAGGCCGATGAGCATGACCCGTTTGCGACCGAAGCGGTCGGAGAGCGATCCTGCGATCATCATGAGGCTGGCGAACGTGAGGGCGTAGCCGTTGACCACCCACTGGAGCTGGGTCACACCGGCGTGGAGGCGAGACTGGACGTCGGAGAGCGCCACGCTCACGATCGTCGTGTCGAGGAAGGTGAGGAAGAGCACGGCGCAAACAGCTGCCAGTGCCCACCGGTCGTGAGCGGTGGGCGCGCCACCCTCACCGCCCGCAGCGCCCATGCTGCTCTGGCGGTCCGCCTCACCCGGGCCGGGACCGCATGGCGCGGCGCTCACCGGGCCCCCGGGCCCTTTGAACGACCAAGTGAAAGCACGCCTGGAATGCTAAAGCCCCGTCACAGCCGCAAAGCGGTTCTCCGCTCTTCGCCAGCCTGCGCCGGCGTCGGCGTCATCCCCCGGTAAGGGAGAAGTGCTGGTAATCCGGGGAAGAAACCGTTCCCGGTAAAGCGTGCGGAACACGGTCACAACGCTGCTGACCACCGAGACGTTGACGACCATCGCACCGCTGTGCGCCCGCGAGCCGAAGTCCCAGTAGCTCATGTGCAGCAGCCGGCACGCGCTCGCCGCCATTACCGGCCAGCAGTCTCCCGGTCGTTACTGCGAGCCGCCGAGCGCGAGCCGCCCCCACCCGGCGCTCGACCAGCCCCGGCCGTCCAGACCAATGACGAGGGACTCAAAACCATCGAGCTGCGCCAGCCAGCTCGGGCCCGCCGCTCCCATCGCGAACGCGGCCGTGGCATAGGCGTCCGCCATGGTGAGGTCCGGCCCGACCACCGTGACCGACGCCACCTCCCCGGCCGGCTTGCCGGTCAGCGGGTTGACGACGTGCTGACCGCGCTCGTAGGTGCCCGACGTTGCCACCCCGCACGGCCCGAGCGAAAGGGCGGCCGCATAAGCACCCGGGCGGAGAGGGTGCCGGGTACCGACCGTCCACTTGGAGCCTGCGCCCGGGCCGGTGGCGGGGGACCCCTGTAGTCGGATGTCCCCGCCGCCTTCGACGATGTGGTCCGCCAGCCCGTGAGACAGCAGGATTTCCGAGGCGTGCTCGATCGCCCAGCCCTTCACGACCCCGCTCGGGTCGAAGTGGCCGGTCGCCCAGGCGTCGAAATAGCCCGACGTCGACTCGTTGAGGCTGTGGCAAAGAGCAACGACCATGCGCAGTTCCCCGCAGCACTCCTGCGCCCTGAGGTCTCCGCGGTCGAAGCGGCAGACCTCACTGCCCGGGTCGTAGGTGCTGAAGGTGCGGTCGGCCCAATGGAGCAAGGTCTCGGCGGCCTCGGCGGCCCCCCGCAAGACCGCCCGCGGGGCCGGTGTGCGGATGTCGATGGAAAAACCGGTGCCCATCGCGCCAAAGCGGTGGGTGAACCTCGCCTGCGGGCTCGCCATCAGGGCCACCATTTCTCCGACTACTTCGGGACCTGGTCGAGCGCCGTCTGGAGGGACTGCGCGAAGGCGTTGCTCGTGTAGGTAGCGCCCGAAACCACGTCGAAATTGACCCCCTGTGCGCTCAACGCCTCTTGTTCGAGCACGGGCACGACCTCGGAGTCGATCATCTGGGAATGAGGGTCGGTGGCGTCGTTGCGCGGGACGGTTACGTTGACGATCCGGCCGCCCTTCAATGTGGCGGCAACCTGGATGTCGCCGTAGATGTAGTCGACTAGTTGCCCCGTGTACTCCCGCTCACCGGGCGTCCCGCTAGCGGTCGGCACGGTCGTCGGAGCGCTGGTGGGCCCGCTGCCGGACGGCGGGCTCGTCGTCGTGGTGGCCGCCGCACCCCCACTACTGCCGACCGACACCTTCTGGCCCTTCGGGGGTGAACCCGACTTGTAGCCGAGGAGCAGCACGAGCCCGGCAACTGTCCCGGCCGTGGCGATCAAAGCTCGGCGCAACCCTCTAACTCCTAACCCCTACGGCCAACCCTTGGCCCCGCACCTCGTCCATCAGAACTCGAACGACTCGGCGTGGATCTGGCTGGCAGGTACCCCGGCCGTACGCAGCGAGCTGCGTACCATGTCGGTGAAGTCCTCCGGCCCGCAGATGAATACGTCGCAGCGGGCCACGTCGGGTGCAATTTCGAGCAAGTGCTCCGGTGTGAAGTAATCGGGGTGCTCCTCTCTCGTGCCGAGGAGGTACCGCACGGTCGCTCCTTTGGTCACCGCCAGGTCTTCCAGCTCGGCCCGAAGAGCCAAGCCCGCAGCATCTCTCGACCTGTAGACCAGGGTGATCCCGCCCGGGCCCGGCGGGAGGGCCTCCAGGATCGCTCGCAAAGGCGCTACGCCGATCCCGGCGCCTATGAGCACCACTCCGCTGCGCCGCCGCCTCTTGACCGTGAAGGCGCCGTAGGGACCTTCCAGGAGGACTCTCGTCCCGGGCTGAAGATCCTTCAAACCCGCACTGTGGTCCCCCAGGGTCTTGGCCGTCAGGCGCAGCCAACGCCCGTTGGGAGCTGCCGACAGGCTGAAGGGGTGCGCTTGCCACCATCCATGCCTCGTCAGGAAGCGCCACATGAAGAACTGGCCCGGCTCGGCGGACAGAGCCGACAGGTGCTTGCCGGAAACGTAGACAGACACCACCCCCGGCCCCTCGCCGATCGTGCCGACCACGACAAAGCTGTGGCGGGCCAGGTTCACGAGCGGCGTGAGCGCCCTGTAATAGACGATCACGGCACCTACGGCGACGTACATGGCGGCCCAGATGGCCCGGTTGAGAGGGTGGGTGGCAAAGTCGGCACCGGCATTGAACTGGTGGGCGAAAGACAGCGCCAACGCGATGTACACGTAGAGGTGGATGAAATACCACGTCTGGTAGCTCACCCGGCGCCGCAGCGCACGAGCCGAAAGGATGCCCGTCAAGACCAGGAGCCCGAGGCCGACCGTGGCCGCCAACATGTCCGGGTAGTCGAGCACGACGTCTTTGGTCTCCCCGACGAGACCAGTGCGCGCGGTCAGCGCGTAGCCCCAGATGATGAGGACAGCGTGCGCCACCAGGAGCGAGATCGAGTACTCGCCGTTGCGCCTGTGCCAGACGGCTAAGCGGTCCATGCCGATGAAGTGGTCGAGCCAGGGGGCGCGGGCCATGAGGAGCACCTCGACCACGACCAGGTACGTCCCGACCAAGCCAGTCACGCGCCCGGCAGCCGTCAGGAACGGGCCGGCCCCGACGACGCTCGCCGGTGAGGTGTCGTGCCACCACATGTAGACGACGGCGGCCGCCCCCACCGATACCGCAGCCGCGACGGTCCCTTCCCGAGCCGCCTGGCTTAGGCGTAGCAACGGCGAGGGCCGTCGCCCCCCTATCGCCAGCGTGCTCACGGCGAGCCATTGTGGGCCGGCTACCTGAGCGTGGCCTGAGCGGCTGCTCACGGCACATTATTGCCAGCGAAAAACTTGCCCGGAGGTGTAGCCAGGCCCGCCGGCGGGAAAGCCTGTCCCATGGCCTCCCCAGTCACCCAGGGTTCTTTGCCCACTTCGCCCGGCGGAGCGCCCTCCGGGCAAGGCGGCAGCAAGCAGGAAAGTAACGACGACGAAAACGGGGGCGACATAAAGAGCCTTGTCCCCGCCCGGGTCGACAGGCTCAACTGGTCCCGGTTCCACACCCGGTTGGTGATCGCTCTCGGCGTGGCGTGGGTCCTCGACGGCCTCGAGATAACCATCGCGGCCAACGTCACGGATATCATCAGCAAGAAGTCGGCGCTCGCGATGAGCTCGGCTTCGGTGGCGTTCTCGGTCGGGACGATTTACCTCCTCGGAGAGGTCGCCGGCGCACTCCTGTTCGGCCACCTCGCCGACAAGTGGGGGCGGCGCAAGCTGTTCATGATCACCCTCGGCGTCTATCTGCTGGGCGGCGGCCTCTCGGCTGCCACGGCGGGCCACGGCGAAGGTTGGGTCCTCTACCTCAACTGCACGCGGTTCCTCGCCGGTATGGGCATCGGCGGCGAGTACGCGGCGATCAACTCCGCGATAGACGAACTGATCCCGGCCCGTTACCGGGGACGCGTCGACCTCGGCATCAACGGCAGCTACTGGGCAGGAGCCCTGTTCGCCACCGTACTGACCCTCGTCGTCGTCAATAACTTGCCTGCCAGTTACTCGTGGCGGGCGGTGTTCATCCTCGGGCCGGTACTCGGGGCGGTGATCCTCTTCGTACGGCGAAACCTCCCGGAAAGCCCTCGCTGGCTGCTCATGCACGGGCGAACCGAAGAGGCCGAAGAGGCGGTCGCGAAAATGGAGGAGCTCGCGACCCACGGCAATGCCGGCAGCCTCGACGACGTCGACCCCTCCAAGGCGATAGTGGTGCGGCCGGCCGACAGCATCGGCTATTTGGCTCTCGCCCGCCAGCTGTTCTCCGAGTACCCGACGCGCTCGGTCCTCTCCGCCAGCCTGATGATCACCCAATCATTCCTGTACAATGCCATTTTTTTCACCTACGCCCTCGTCCTGACGAAGATCTACCACGTACCTTCGACTCACACCGAGTACTATTTCCTCTTCTTTTGCGCCGGTAATTTTATTGGCCCACTCGTTATCGGCCGCCTCTTCGACACGGTCGGCCGCAGGCAGATGATCGCTGGTACGTACGTGCTCTCAGGGCTCTTACTGGCTGCGAGCGCCTATATGTTCAAGGCTGGCGACCTCACAGCGGTAACCCAAACCGCTTGGTGGTGCGTGATATTTTTCTTTGCCTCGGCTGGTGCGAGCGCCGCCTACCTCACTTGCTCGGAGGTCTTCCCGCTCGAAGTGCGTGCAAAGGCCATAGCCGTTTTCTTCTGCATAGCCCAGTCTTTCGGTGCCCTCGGGCCGTGGCTTTATGGCAAGCTGATCGGCACCGGCAGCGACCATTTCCTGCTCTTCATCGGGTACATGATCGGCGCTGCCGTCATGATCGCGGGAGGAGCCGTGGCAGCCGTGTTCGGTGTGCCGGCCGAAATGCGCTCGCTCGAGGACATCGCCAAGCCCCTTTCTGTCGTGAAGGAGAAGGCGTCCGCCGCCGTTCCCCGCCTGAGCACGGGCAAGCAACTGCCGCCCCTAGCGCCTCCTCACGCGACTCCCGCTTAGCGCCGGCCCCAGCCCGGGGGACGGGCGGCGTGCCGGGGGCGCGGCCGGTCAGGCAGCTACGACTGTCAGAGCGTGGCCGGCGACATTGAGCGGCCGCGGCCCGTTTGAAGTGGCGGCGACAATATCTTCGATCCGTACGCCGAACTTCCCGGCGATGTAGATGCCCGGCTCGACGGAGAAGACATTGCCCGCGACAAGCGGCGCCCCGTTGCCCGCAACCATGTAGGGATCCTCGTGCTCCTCGAGGCCTATCCCATGCCCGGTCCGGTGGATGAAATAGTCCCCGTAGCCTGCCTTTGAGATCACCGCCCGGGCGGCGTCATCGACTTCGTGGCAAGAGGCACCTATCTGTGCAGCCTTCACTCCTTCTGATTGCGCCTCGGCGACGATCTCGTAGATGTGCGCCAGCTCGGGCTCGGGCTGCCCGGTGAATACGGTACGCGTGATGTCCGAGCAGTACCCGTCGAGCGTCCCCCCGAAATCGCACACGACAGGCTCGCCTGCGCCGATGACGCGGTCTGTCGCCTCATGGTGGGGGCTGGCCGAATGGGGCCCCGACGCAACGATCGCGAAATTGACCCTCTCGTTGCCCTCGGCTAGCAACCGCCTGGAGATTTCGGCCGAAACCTGGCGCTCGGTCCGCCCGGCGAGCTCGATCTCCCCGCCTAAAAGCGCTCCGGCGACCCGGTCGGCAGCTGCTGAGGCTTGTGCCAGCGCGTCCAGCTCGGCATCGTCCTTCACCGCCCGCAGAGGCGCCGTCACCTCGGACGCAACGCGCCAATGGGCCCCAGGGAGCTCCCGCTGCAGCCTGAGCACGAACGTCGCCCACGCCCTGTCGCTCACGGCCAAGTTGGGATGAGGTCCGAGCGCCGCGCCCACCAGGTCGGCGACGATCGCAACGGGATCCTCGGTCTCGGCCCAGGGCCGTAGGGAGAAGACCTCGGGCATGGGCGCCACCCGCGGGGCTTCAAGCTCGGGGACGACTAGGACCGCCGGCGCTGCCCCGCCGGGGACTACGAGCATGGTGAGCCGTTCGAGCGGCATGGCGGTGTACCCGCATACCCAGGGCAGGTCGGCACCGAGCGAAAGGAGCAGGCCGTCCACGCCGAGCGGCCCCATGGCCGCCCGGGCCCGCTCGAGCCGGGCGGCATAGACGTCGGGCTTCAAGCCGCCCCACCCCGAGCTGTGGCTGGGGAAGCTTCGCTCGCCGGGCCACCGGTACCCACCCCGGTCCCACCATCTGCCTTCGCTACGCCTTCAGCAGCCTGGCGTGCGTGGTAGCTCGAGCGTGTGAGCGGGGAGGCCACCACTTCGGGGATGCCGAGAGCGCGCCCCGCCTCTCCAAGACGGACAAAATCTTCGGGCGGCCACCAGCGGGCGACCGGGAGGTGGGCCTCCGTAGGCCGCAGGTACTGCCCGATCGTGACGATGCTCACGCCGATGGACCTCAGGTCGCTCAGGACACCGAGTACTTCGTCTTCACTTTCCCCGAGGCCGACCATAAGCCCCGACTTGGCAGTGAGCCCGGCATCGACTGCCCGGGCGAGGACGGCGAGGCTCCTCGTGTAAGAAGCCGAGGGCCTCACCAGCCTCTGGAGGCGCGGGACGGTCTCGACGTTGTGGTTGAGGACGTCGGGGCGGCGGTCGAAAATCTCGGCGAGCGAGGAAGGGTCGCCTTTGCAGTCCGATATGAGGACCTCGACGGCAGTCCCCGGGCAACGGCGCCGCACGGCCTCGATGGTGGCCGCAAAACCCTTCGCTCCCCCATCGGGCAGGTCGTCGCGGGCGACGCAGGTGACCACGGCATGAGCAAGCCCAAGGCGGGCGATCGCCTCGGCGACCCTGAGCGGTTCACCCGGGTCCAGCGGGAGTGGCTTGCCCGAACCGACCTGGCAAAACCCGCACGACCGTGTGCAGTGGTCGCCGTTTATCATGAAGGTCGCAGTCCCGTCGGCCCAGCACTCGAAGATGTTCGGGCAGCCCGCCTCCTCGCATACGGTCACGAGGCCGAGCCCGTGCACCGTCTTGTGGAGCGACCGGTACTCAGCCCCCATCCGGGCGTTGGCGCGGAGCCACGAAGGTTTCCGGGACCCCGCCGGCAGGGTGGCGGCGGCATCGACACCGGCAGCCGCCATCCGGCGTACGAGGCGTACAGGGACCGGTCCACCCCGCGCCGGCTCTGCGCTTAACTGGCCCGCCACGGCAAGCTCGCCAAGCTCGCCCGGCTCCCCGCGCCCCCCCGGCTCCCCGCGCCCCCCTCGCCCGGCCGGCTCGCCCGGCGGCGGCCCTCCGGTTGCACCTCCCTGGCCCGGCTCACCAGCCTGATCCGCGGTGGGCGCCGTTACCGACCACGCGACGTCCTGGCGTTCGACCCGCCGCCCCCCGCCCGCCCAGCGCTCGCAGACAACTGCGAAGACCGCCTCGACGGCCTCACGCATCGATGCCTGGACGCCCTCTGCGGCGAGAGACGTTACGGCCTTGCCCTCGATGCCGCAGGGGACGATCCGTTGGAACATCGTCAAGTCGGGGCTCACGTTGAGGGCGAACCCGTGCATCGTGCGCCGCCGGCTGTGGCGCGCTCCGATGGCGCAGATCTTGCGAGGCGACGGCCCTTCCTGGCCGACCCACACCCCGGGGAACCCGGCGAGGCGGCCGGCGCCGGGGAGGCCGAGGCGCTCCAGGGCCAGGATCACGACCTCCTCGAGCTCGTGGACGTAACCAGGCGTCGCCCCGGGGCCGCTCGGAACGGTTATGACGGGGTAGCCGACGAGCTGGCCCGGGCCGTGGTAAGTGATATCGCCGCCCCGGTCAACCCACAACAGCTCGGCACCGACGCTCGCCGGGTCGACGAGCATGTGCTCCGCCTTGGACCTGATACCGGCAGTGAAGACGTGCGCGTGCTCGAGCAGGAGGAGCCAGTCGTCGGCGGACGGGCCAGCCGACCACAGCGCCCGCTGGAGGGCATGCGCGTCCCGGTAGGCAACTCGCGAGCCGAGCCATCGCAACCTGAGAACCCGCGCCGCCGGGCCAGCGCCCGTCGACAACGACAATGAACTACCGGGGTCGAGCGACGTTGCCATACGTGGGCCGGGAGCTAGAGCTCGGCCGACCAGTCGCGGCCCTGGAGGATGTCGCGCACCTTGGCCACGAACGCGGCGGCGTAGGCACCGTCGACCGCACGGTGGTCCCACGACATCACGAGGTTGCCCACAGGGCGGACGGCGATCCCGTCGGAGCCGTCGGGCAGTTCGACCACCACAGGGCGCTTGCGGACGCCGTCGGTGGAAAGGATGGCCACCTGGGGCTGGTTTATCACCGGCACCGTGAGGAACGTGCCAAACCCGCCGGCATTCGTGATGGTGAACGTGCCACCCGAGATGTCGTCCATCGTGAGCCTCTTTGCCCTGGCGCGCGCTGCAAGGTCCGCTATCTCGCGGGCAAGTCCGACGAGGCGCTTCTCTTCGCAACGGTGCACGACCGGGACAAGCAGGCCCTCGAAATCGAGGTCGACTGCAAACCCCAGGTTGACCTCCCCGTGGACGATGAGCTCGTCCTCGCCCACCGAAGAGTTGAGGTAGGGCCACTCTTCGAGAGCGTCGACTACAGCCCGGGCGACAAAGGGCAAGTAGGTCAGGCTGAAACCGTTGGCCGCCTTGAAGCGCTCCCGTTCGGGGAGGCGGACCTTGTCGACGGCCGAGTAGTCGACGTCGACGGCGACCATCGTGTGGGCGGACGTCTGCTTGGAGCGGACCATGTGCTCGGCCGTACGGCGGCGGATGTTGGTGAAGGGGACGACGGTGTCTCCCCGGCCGGCCCTCGGGGCCGGTGCTGCCGCCGCCGCTGGAGCGATGGCACCAGCTGCTTGTGGGGCCGTGAACGCCGACGGTCGGGTCACGGCCGGTGCCGAGGTAGCGCCGTTGCCATCGGGCCCCTGACCTTCGATCGCCGCCAGCACGTCGTCACGAGTAATTCGCCCACCCGCGCCGGACCCGTTTATCAGGGACGGGTCGAGGCCGTGCTCGGAAATGAGCCGCCGGACGACGGGCGAGAGCAGCTTGCCCGGGCCACCCTGAGCCGGTGCGCTCGGCGGCCGCTGGTCGGCGGGCCGCGCCCCCGGTCTCGGCGGGCCTCCGACGGGAGGTTTCGCCGGTGCCGGTGCGCGCTCCGCCCTGACCGCTGGCCTGGCGGCCTCCGACGCACTCTCCATTTCCTCGGGGGTGACCGCGCGAGCTTGCTCGGCTGTGACGGCTTCGGTCACCTCGGGAGAGCCGGCAGCGGTGACCGCCTCGACGTCCTCGGACGTCGCGCTCGCCCCCGAGGCGTTGCCATTGGGTGAGGGCTCCTCTCCCGGCGCGCCTATGACGGCCAACTTCGAGCCGACCGAAACGGTTTCGCCCTCCCCAACGAGTATCTCCGTCACAACCCCGCTCACCGGGGAAGGCACTTCGGAGTCGACCTTGTCGGTCGAGACTTCGAAAAGGACCTCGTCCTCGGCAACGCTGTCGCCTACCTGTTTGTGCCACTTGGTGATGGTGCCCTCGGTAACTGTTTCACCGAGCTGGGGCATGCTGATCTCAGCCAACGTGAAGACCTCTTCCGGCCAGGGCGAGCATTGTCTCGCCGAAAACCTCGGATAATGACGGGTGCGGTTGGACGAACTGGGCCACTTCTTGCGCCGTCGCTTCCCAGTTGACTGCGAGGTACCCCTGGCCCAGTTGTTCTGTGACCCAGGGGCCTGCCATGTGCACGCCGAGCAGCCGGCCCGCCGTGCCGTCGGGCTGACGTTCGGCAATTATCTTTACAATCCCCTCGGTATCGCCCACAATGGCGGCTCTGCCGTTGCCCACGAACGGGTCCTTCTTGGTGACCACGTCGAACCCGGCCTCCCGGGCCGCGTCCTCCGAGTAGCCGGCGAAAGCAACCTCGGGGTGGGTGTAGACGCACCACGGCACCTTGCCGTAATCGACGGGTACCGGCTGGCGGCCGAGCAACTGGTCGACTATCACCATCGCCTCGGCAAAACCGACGTGGGCGAGGCCGGGCGTGGCGATCAGGTCCCCTGCCGCCCAAACACCTTCCGCACTGGTCTGGAGCAGTTCGTCGACTTTGACAAACCCGCGCTCGTCGACCTCGACCCCGCATCCCGGGGCAATGAGGTTGTCGCTATAAGGCCGCCGGCCGACGGAAACGACCACCACCTCTACTTCCACCGTCTCGTCGCCGAAATGCACCGTCGTCGATTTGCCATCGCCGGCGGGAGTATGGCCCTTGACCGCGACTCCAGTCCTCACGTCGATGCCTCTGCGCGCAAAGGATTTCGAAACGACGGCGGTCACGTCCTTGTCGACCCCGGGCAGGATCGTCGGCAGCACCTCGAGCACCGTCACCTTCGCGCCCATGTCGGAAAGCATCGAAGCGAACTCGCACCCTATGGCGCCGCCCCCTATTACCGCCGCCGATGCCGGTACGTGTTCGAGGTCGAGCACCTCGTCGCTCGTAAGCACGAAGCGGCCGTCCACCTCGAACGCCGGGATGGTGCGCGGGACGGAACCGGCCGTGAGGATGACGGCGGGAGCGGTCAGTTCCGTCACCGAGCCGTCTTCGCCTTGCACCCGCACGACCCGGCCCGGGTGCAACGAGCCGGTGCCGGCAAAGGTGGTCACCTTGCACTTCTTGAGCAGGCCCTGGAGCCCCTTGTGCTGCTGGTCGATCACCCTGCGCTTGCGGGCCTGGGTCGCGGAAAAGTCGACGTCCCAGCCGTCCACGTTGACCCCGTACTCCTTGGCCCCCGTCACGGTCCTGTAGACGGCCGCCGTCTCCAGGAGCTCCTTCGCCGGGATGCAGCCACGGTGGAGGCAAGTGCCGCCCACCTTGTCCTTCTCGACCAGCGCGACGCGAAGGCCCTGGCGGCCGCCATAAAGACCGGCCGCGTAGCCCGCCGGGCCGCCGCCGATCACCACGACGTCAAAATCTTGCTGTCCTGTTGAGGGGGCCGTTGGGACCACCACCTTTCTCCTCTTAGCCAGACTATTCGCAGGAGCCCGGATGCGGCCGCAACGGTCCCCAACAGCCCGCGACGTCCGCCTAAGCGGCGATTAATGCCATGCTCGGAGTAAATGCGCTGGTACCGCAATAAGGGCTCGCGGCGTCGGCCGGCCCTGTTGTCCATAGCCCTCGCCGTGGGGCTGGCGATGGCCGCCTCCGGGCTCACCGGGTGCGGTGCTGGCGCGGCCGCGTCGGGCACTGCCGCGTCAGGCACTGCCGCCTCAAGTACTGCCGCCACAAGCACTGCCGCCTCAAGCACTGCCGCCGACCAAAAGGCCCCCGCCCGCCACACCGCCCCCGGCGGCACCCACCACCCTGACCGCGGCACGGGCCAAAGCGCCCATCACAGCGCCGCCCCGCCCTCGCAAGCCCATCCCCTCGTCGTGGCTGCTTCCGCTTACCCCCTCGCGCAGCTCATCGGCTACATCGGCGGCACTGACGTCCGCGTCGTCGACCTGGCTCCTCCGGGCGCACAACCCGAGGGCCTGGCCCTCAATGAGGCGCAACGTGCCGAGATCGCATCGGCGGGCCTGGTCGTCGACGTGGGTGATGGTTACCAGCCAGAGGTCGAAGCCGCTGCCAAGTCCGCGCGCCATCAGATCGCTCTCCTACCCGCTGTTTCCCGGAACGGGCGCCCGTACCAGTTTTGGCTCGACCCGTACCTCATGTCGAAAGCGGCGATTGCGGTGGCGGCGGCCATGTCACAGGCCGACCCTGCAGCGGCTCACGAGTTCGGGGACGGGTCGCGCGACATGCAATCGGTAGCGTCGTCGCTCGCATCGGATTTCGAGAGCACGTTCACCCAGTGCCAGGACTCATATTTTGTAACTGCCGACGACGCCTTCGGGGCAATGGCGACGAGCTTCGGGCTCGTGGACGTCCCGGTCGGCACCCAAGGCGTCAGCGGTGCGGCGGCCGTTATCTCCCAACGCGGCCTCACCGCCGTGTTCAGCGAGGTCGGCGCGTCTCCGGCCACTTCCGGTCTCCTCGAGCAGGTAGCTCACAAAGCGGGCGTCAAGATCGTCAAGCTCAACCCCATGGAGCTCGCTCCCGCGCCCGGGGTGAACCCACAGAGCTATTTTGCACAGATGGAGGACGACCTGACAGCCATGGAGGGCCCGCTCGAGTGCGACACGGCTGACAATTTCTCTTGAGCCGGCTCCGCTACGGGACATGCGAGGCCAACTCCCCTCGTAAACCATGAAGATCGTCGTCAACCAACCCATCGACGCGAATGCCGAAGACGCTCAGCGAGCCTTCCTCGACCCGGGTTTTTACCGGAGCCTCGGCGAGTTACCGGGCATTTCGGCACCCGAGGTACGCTCCATTTCGGTCGGCCCCGAGCGGGCGCACCTGGTCCTCGGCTACAAGTTTTCCGGGCAACTGAACGGGATAGCCCGCAGCATCCTCGACCCCGAAAAACTGAGCTGGGCACAGGAAACTGAGATCGACCTCGCCACGAGGCACACTGACTTGCGCATGATCCCCGACAACTATGCAAAACTTCTCCAGTTCAGCGGTTGGTATGAGCTGCGGGACAGTGAGGGCGGCGCGGGTGGCACAGGCGGCACGGGGGGCACCGGCGGAGCGGGGGGTGGCGGCGGAGCAGGGGGTGGCGGCCGCGGCAGCGGAGCGTGCAGCCAGCACTTCGAGGCCGACCTCAGAGTCCGATTGGCGGTCCTCGGGCCTCTCGCCGAGCGAGCCCTTGCCGGCGGCATAAGGGAAAACCTCGCCACCACAGCCCAACTTGTGGGCCGCTACGTAGCCGACAATCCCCACAACCGCACCTGAGGACGTGAGCACGTGAGCCAGGACCGCCGGGCGTCCCTCCATGACGTCCTCCGATCCAACATCTCCCGCTGGCCGGGGAAGAATGCCGCCTGGGCAACGGACGAGGGCGACCTTGCCGTCTCTGCCGGCGCGGTGACGGAAGTCTTCGAATGGGCTTCGGTCACGAAGCTTCTACTCGCCCTTACATGCTGGGTCGCCGTCGAAGAGGGGACCGTGAGCTTCGAGGGCCCGGCTGGGCCACAGGGCTCGACCCTGGGTCATCTTCTCGCCCATGCGTCCGGCCTCCCGTTCGAAGGAAACTCGCCGATCGCACCGCCAGGAAAACGCCGCATCTACTCCAACACCGGTATCGAAACCGCAGCTGACCACCTCTCCGCCCGAGCGGGGATGCCCTTCGCAGACTACCTCCGGGCCGGAGTCCTCGAGCCGCTGGGCATGACGGCCACGGTCCTGTCGGGTTCGCCGGCTCACGGCGCCCGGGGACCGCTCGAGGACTTGGCGCGCCTGGCAGCCCAACTATTGAGGCCTTCGCTCATTAGCGCCCGTACCTGGCAACTGGCAACCTCGGCGGCCTGGCCTGAACTGGCCGGCGTCCTGCCCGGTTTCGGCCGCCAGGATCCATGTGAATGGGGGCTCGGGCCCGAGGTCCGCGGCCACAAGTCCCCCCATTGGACCGGGGCGCGCAACTCACCTTTCACGTTCGGCCACTTTGGCCAGTCAGGCGCGTTCTTGTGGGTCGACCCGGTTGCCGGCGTCGCCCTCGCCGGGCTGTGCAGCGAACCTTTTGGCGACTGGGCCAAAAAGGCCTGGCCGGCTCTGTCGGACGAAGTGCTCTCCCTGCTCGCTCGTCCCTAGCGCCTCCCAGCGACTCGCGCCCGACCTCTCTCCCGCTGCGCCCTAGAACGCGAAGAACCCTCCCCAGCGGCGCAAGCATCCCGCTCAGGCACCGGAACATGCGCGCCAGCCTGAAAAAGTGCCTCCACAGCATCGGAAACAAGCACTCTGGTCGCGCTCGCGCACTCTGGTCGCGGAAAACCATTGAAAAC
>DATJMJ010000237.1:0-5699 GCA_035508795.1 Acidimicrobiales bacterium | reverse complement strand
AAGACGCCGACGACATCGGTGCTCTGGCGGACTCTTTGTTCAAGCGCTCTTGGTGGTTGTTTGAGCGCGTGTTGGACCAGTACTCGGGCGGGAAGGTGGAAAAGGCGAGCAAATCCTTGGCGCGTCGCCGAACATGGGGGCGGCAGCAGTGACGCGGCCGGCGAGCTGGTCGACGACTCGAGCGTACTGGGGCCAGCGGGGCAACGGCGGGTGCCCGGTACCCATCGTCGTGCCTCCGCATGTCCGCCGAAGCTGCGATCCCGGTCGCAGCCCGAGAGATTTCACGATCTGTCACTAAAGGGCCGCACCGAGTGGGTCCGCACTTTCCGAGGGACTGCACCTGATCACCCGGGCCATTAGCGTCCCCAATCGGCTGTGGTCGCCGTGTAACGCATTTTTCTTCTCACGGAAGAGAGGTCCGAAATGGTCAAGTCCGCCACCCGCCGGCTGGCGCCCGCTCTCGGGTTCCTGATAATCCCCTTCACCATCGTCCTTCCCGCGGCGACGTCTGCGCCGAGCCAGACCGGGACAAGCTCGGCTGCCCCTATTTCCGTGAGGGTCCAAGGAGCGCCCCGTGTGCCACGAGGAGCGGTGACCCTCGGTGCCATGGCGTCCACGGCGACCATTTCTGGGGCGGTGGCACTAGCCCCACGTGACGAGGACGCGTTGCAGGCGTTCATCAGCAACGTCACCGACAAAAGCTCACCGCAGTACGGCCAGTACCTGGCTCCCGGGGCCTTCGACGCCCAGTTCGGGCCCTCGGCATCTACGGTGACGGCTGTCGAGCAAGCAGTCGAAGCGGACGGATTGCAGGTGAGCGGCGTGTCCAGCGACGGCCTCCTGGTGGATTTCAGCGGCACCGTGAGGCAGGCTGAGACCACTTTCGGCACGAACATCAACAGTTACCGGATGCCCGGTGGGTGGACCGGGCGCGGCACCACCGGGGCGGTGGATCTCCAACTCCCGGCAACGCTGTCCAGCGCTGTCGCAGGGGTCATTGGGCTCGACAACCTCGTCCAGCCCGAGACCGCCGACGCCACCCCGGGCACGCCTGCGCCCGGCCAGTCGTTCCCCGCTGCCAAACAAGAGCCCGTACCGTCCGTACCCGGAGCGCCTAGCCCCTGCGTCGACGCTCAGCAGGCCGCCACCACCGAGGGCGGCTTGACGGACGACCAGATCGCGAACGCGTATGGAGCTTTCGGCCTCTACGAGCGAGGCGACTTCGGGCAGGGCCAGCACGTCGCGATATACGAGCTCCAACCGTTCTTGGCCACCGATATCGAAACCTTCGACACTTGTTACTTCGGTGCCGCTGAAGCAGCACAGATGTCCGGGACAGACGGCAATTTGGCGGGGAGCAGGCTTTCGGTCATCCCTGTGGACGGCGGTGAGCTACAGCCCGGGCCCGGGAGCGAGAACGACGAAGCCACCCTGGACGTCGAAGACGTGTCTGCCATGGCCCCCGAAGCCGACATCGATGCCTACGAGGCACCCAACACCGGCTTCGGGCTCATCGACGAGTACGCCCAGATCATCGACTCGGACACCGACCAACTGGTGACAACTAGCTGGGACATTGGTTGCGAGCAACTTGCCCAATTTGTAGCCCCCGGGATACCGGAGGTACAAAACTTCTTGTACCAGCAAGCTGCAGCGCAGGGCCAAACTGTCCTTGCGGCGTCGTTCGACACAGGCGACGACAGCTGCAACACCGAGCGCATTGTGCCGGTACCGGCCGGTCAGAACCTCCTGTCCACCGCGGACACTGCCTCCCAGCCGTATGCCCTGGCGGTTGGCGGGACGACCATAACCGATGCAACTCAGCCCCCGGTCCAGCAGGTTTGGAACGACGGCGCTAATTGGGGCGGCGCGGGCGGCGGTGTCTCGGAGGCTTGGACGATGCCCGCCTGGCAGCAGCGCCTCGCCTTGAACGCCGCCAACACGACCGACGTCAACAACGGGGAAACAGTGGAGTCCGAGTACGCGGCCGAGGAAGCACCCTTTGCGACGCCGACTTTCTGCGACGGCACGCTCGGCTTGAGCCCCGGCACACCGTGCAGGGAGGTGCCCGACGTGAGCGCCGAGGCCGACGAGTTCACAGGGGCCGTCACGATATATGGCCAATCGCTCGGGTACGGCCCGGCCAACGGCTGGACAACGATCGGGGGTACATCTTCGGCCACGCCCATTTGGGCGGCGATGCTGGCCCTCGTCAACGCCTCCAAGTACTGCTCTGCCGACCTCGTCAGTTTCGCGAACGGCAAGGCCCAGGACACAGGGTTCGCAAGTCCCATCCTCTACGGCGTAGCTGCCAACTCCAAGGCCTATGCGGCTTCGTTCACCAACGTCACGGTTGGCAACAACGACCTGTACGGCTTGGACAATGGCCTCGTCTACCCGGCGAGGCCCGGTTACAACATGGCCGCCGGTCTCGGGTCTCCCGAGCTCGCGAGCCCGAGCGGCGGGCCCGGCCTTGCCTTTTACATGTGCCAGTACGCGGCGACCTTGGCTCCCCCAACCGTTACCAGCTTGACCCCGTCTTTCGGTCCCCTCACCGGTGACGCCGTCACCATCAGCGGGTCGGGCTTCGAGGACTCCTCAGGCGTCGCCGACGTGGCGGACGTCGAAGTCGGGGGAGGGACTGCCACCAGCTTCACGGTCCTGAGCAAGGACAAGTTGACCGCGAGCTTCCCCCCGGCCGCCAGCACGATCCCGGTCGGTTCGCCCAACCCGACTCAGGACGGCGCCGGCCCTGCCGATGTGGTCGTCGTCCTTACCAACGGCCAGTCGAGCTTGCCGGGGGCGGGGGCGGTGTTCGATTTCGTCGACGAGACGTCGTCGCCCGTGAGCACTATCCCGAGCGTGACAGGTGTGAGCCCCTTTGGCGGCCTCGACACATCGCCGGCGACAGTGACCATCTTCGGGTCGGGCTTCGTCTCGCCGGGCTCGGCCGATACCGTCGATTTCGGTGGGGTGCCGGCGACTTCGGTCACCTACGTCTCGCCGTTCGAGCTCACAGCGTCGCCTCCTGCCTTCTCCGCCCTCACGCCGGCAACCGCTTGCCCGATGGACAACGGGGCCACGGGCCAACCGCTCAACCCGGCGCAGGACATCTGTCAGGTGGAGGTAACGGTGGTGACCGTGGACGGCAATACGAGCGAGACGGCCACCCCCCTACCGCCCTACGAAGGGCCAGAGGTGTACGACAACATGGGAGGCGAGGTCCTGCCTCCTGGGTGCGGCTGTGAGGACGAGCCTCAGCCAGACGAGTACGACTACGTGCCTTTGCCGACGATCACGAGCGTGTCGACGGTGCTCAGCAACCCCGCCAGCCTCGCCAGTGAGTACGGCGGGGCGACGAGCAACACGGTCGTGGTCCAAGGGACCGGGATGGACCCCCTGACCGTGACAGCCGCCCTGTTCGGCACTCCGCTCAACGAGAATTCCGTCAACTACGACTTCGTCCAATTGAGCGGGACCTCGATGGTCTTCGAGGCCCCTCCGCTCATCGCGCCGAACGCCAGCCCCACAACCGGACCCGAGGGGGTGACGATCGGGTTTGCTTCGATCAGCGGTAACTCGACTGAGGACGGGACGGTTGAGTACGCAGGCGTCCCGGTGACGACGAGCGTCGTAAACAGCGCCAACTCCCTCACCCTGGACGGTCTCTCGGGTGCGGTCGACACCGGAGGGGCCCCTCTCACGCTCGAGGGGGCCGGCTTCTCCGAAGCCGTCGCGCCTTTGTACTTCGAAGAGACCACGACAGAGACGGACCTCGCGACGCAGTACAGCTACGACGTTGTGAGCGACAGCGAGGTTACGGCCGAGTCCGTCTCGATGAACCCCGACACCGTAGACGTTTATTTGTGCAGCAACACGGGCTGCGACCCCAACCCGCCGGACGACCAGCTCATCGTCTACCCACCCGGTAACCCCGTAGTGACATCGGTCGCCCCTTCCACGGGATCTCCCTTGGGTGGGACCGCCGTAGTCATCAGTGGCCAAAACCTGGGTTGTGCTGTGAGCGTCAGCTTCGGCAAGGTTGTCGCCGAGAGCTTCGCCAATGAGCCGGCCCTGCTCGATTGCGGCACGACCAACCTCGTCGACGCGACCTCTCCACCGGGCACGCCCGCGACCGCTGTCCCCGTGACGGTCGTGACAGCCGAGAGCTACTTCACCGGAGTGACCGGGACCAGCGGCGCAACCTTCAGCTACTCCGGGGCGCCGGGGTCGCCTCTCATTACCAGCGCCGGGTCGGCGACAGGGGATGTGGGGACGCTCCTCTCCTTCACCGTGACGACGTTAGGCCAGGCGCCAATTGAGTTGTCCGAGTCGGGGCCCCTACCCGGAGGAGTCAGGTTCACGCCCGGCCCAGGTGGGACCGCTTTGGTCCAGGGCACGCCCCAACCAGGGACAGCTGGCGTCTACTACTTCAACATCACGGCGGTCAACCGTGCCGGCACCCTTACCCAACCGTTTGTCCTCACGGTCGATCTGTCCCCGCAGCTGTCCGGGCCCTCGGCCCAGCGGATCCCGCTCGGGGCTCCCGCCACGATCGTGATAACGAGCGTGGGCTTCCCGACGCCGGCGCTGTCGGTCACCGTTGGGACCTTGCCCGCCGGGCTCAACGCCAGCGACGGCACTGACGGCTCGCTCGTCATCTCGGGCACACCCGAACCGGGTTCGCAGGGCACCTACCCGTTGACGATCTCTGCCACCAGTACGTCCGGCAGCACCACCAAGGACCTGACTATCGCGGTGCGTTCGTAAAGCGGAGGGGCGACACGCCCTGCTCGTGCGCCCCCCGCCCGTTAGGAAGCTGCGAGAGCCTTGGCCTCCATGGCCACCAAGACGCGCTGGGCGTTCTGCCTGGTCGATTGGCCGCCGACTTCTTCGACCCAGCCGAACCGGTTGACGAGGAGCACCAGCCGCTCGGGAGCGTCAGGGCCCCCGCCCGATAGGTTCGCCTGCACGAGCCAGGTCTCATCCAGCTTGAGGGTCGACAATTCACCGCACCGGAGCGTCGGGTAGGTATCCGCGATGTACTTCGACGCCGCCTCGTCGACCTGGGTGGTGGTTGTCAACCCGCTCGCCATTGTTTGCCTTATCCCTTCCTTAGCGTCCGGCCCCCCCGTGGGGGGGCCGGTAGTGCTGCCACACAGACAGTAAACAGGAGGTCCCGGGGTCATGGCCACCGGTGGAGCCAGACCAGAAGCCGGCCGGCCGGTCACGCGGTGCCACGACCACAAAGCGCGTTCGCACCCGCTTGAAGAGGTGGGACAGAAGGCTAGAGCGAGGGCCTAGCCGGTCTCGAAGGTGCCGCCAGAGCGCCAATACACCCCGTGCTCACGCTCCATGAACCCCTCGTCCACGAGGTAGCGCCTAAGCGTGCAGAAGTCCGAGTTGAAGCGGCCGAGCAGGTCGTTGACTGCGCTTTCTGGGTAGCGGAGGCCAGGCTCAAAACGGCTGGCCAGCAGGTCCAAGACCGCGAGCCTGGCCGCCCGCCGTCGTGGGAGGATGACGAGCCTCTCCCCGGCGAAGTACGGCGCGATCTCCCGGGCCACCTCCATGAGCCCATTTTCCCAGCTCCACGTCCCGTTTGCGAAGTCCCGGTCACAATGACCCGATGCTCGCTATGTTGCGAAACACTCGCTGACGGTTCATGGCTGGGCAGAACGGGAACCGACTGACCTACTAGG
>DATJMJ010000236.1:0-30822 GCA_035508795.1 Acidimicrobiales bacterium | reverse complement strand
CGCCGTAGTTCGTGGAGAGGAAGAAATCGGTGCCGGAAAGCGTCGCCATCCCGGCCATGCCGACGAGCGCTCCGGAGATCGTCAGCACCAGAACGGTGATGAGCCGCGCGTCCATGCCCGCCGTCTTGCCTGCGTCTGGGTTGAGGCCGATCACCTTGAACGAAAACCCGAGCCGGCTCCTTCGCATCAGCCACCAGACGACGACCGCCATGGCAAGAGCCACGAGCAATGAAACGTTCACCCGCAGCGTGCTCCCGAAGAGGTGCGGCATCCGGGCGGTGGGGGGCATCGTCTTGGAGATGGCGTTCGACTGGCCCGGTTGCTGGAAGGGGGAGATGGTGAGCAGCCACTCGAGCAGGTCGAGGAAGACGTAGTTGAGCATGATCGTCGTGATGACTTCGTGAGCTCCAGTGGTCGCTTTGAGGATGCCGGCGATAAACCCCACTACCGCCCCGCCGAAGGCGCCGGCGATGATCACGAGCACGATGTGTATACCGATGGGTGCCTTGATCTCGGTGCCGACCCACAGAGCGGCCACAGCCCCGGCGATCAGCTGACCCTGCCCGCCGATGTTGAACAGGCCCGTAGAGAACCCAAGCCCGACGCCGAGACCAGCCAGCATTAGCGGGGTGGCGGCGACGAGCGTCTCGGAGATCGGGTTGAAAGCCTGTGTCAGGCCGTGAGCGTGAGGGTTGAAGATCGACCCTTCGAGCAAGGCCGAATAAGCAGCCGCGACGGTCGACCAGCTTTCGCCGAAGGCATGGCCCGGTTTGCTGCCGATGTGGCCCCACGCCTGCAGCACTGGTGGCGAGGTGACGAGGATCAGCAGTGCCCCGAACACGAGCGCAGCCACGATCGCACAAGCGGTCACCACGAGCGCATTGGCTTCGCCGAGGCGCCGTAGCAGGTCGACGGTTCCCGAATAGCGCGCCCCACCGGCCGGTTCGCCCGCTTGCCCGAGCTTGGCGGGTGCAGCGGCCTGGTCGAGCCCGGCGGGGCCCGTCCCGCTGCTCATGAGCCGAGGCTTCCTGCTCCTGCGGCGGCGCCGGGCCCTGGTCCATCTGCAGCTGCCGGGGCGCGTCCGTCCGCTTCACCGTCCGTGCCGCCGTCGCCGTCCCCGCCAGCGGAGATGCCGGCCATCATCAGGCCGATCCGCTCCCGGCCGGCACCCGGGCCCACGATGCCCACCACCCTGCCCCTGTACATGACGGCGATGCGGTCGCCGAGGGCGAGCACCTCGTCGAGCTCGGACGACACGATGAGCACAGCGGTGCCCTGGTCGCGTTCGGCAACGATGCGTTGGTGGACGTACTCGATCGACCCCACGTCGAGGCCACGCGTCGGCTGCGAAGCCACGAGCAGCTTGATAGGCCTGCTGAGCTCGCGCGCCAGTACGACCTTTTGCTGGTTGCCGCCCGAAAGGGAAGAGACGGGGTCCTCGACCGAGCCCGCGCGGATGTCGAACTCCTTCACGCGGCGGGAAGCATTTTCGCTTACGGCCCCGAGGTCTCGCGACGCCCGGCCGGCGTAGGGAGGGTCTCCGTACACGTCGAGCACGAGGTTGTCGGCCAGCCGCATCGGGAGTACGAGAGCATCCTTGTGCCTGTCCTCGGGTACGTGCGCCACGCCCGCATGGAGACGCTGACGCGGTGTGGCGTGGGTCAGGTCCTTGCCTGCGACCGAGATGCTCCCGTGCTCGGCCCGGCGCAGGCCGGTGATGGCCTCGACGAGCTCGGTCTGGCCGTTGCCTTGCACTCCTGCCAAGGCCACGATCTCCCCTGCGCGCACCTCGAGGTCGACGCCGTCGACGGCGATCAGATCGCGGTCGTCGGCGACGGTCAGGCTGTTGAGCTCGAGCACGACGTCGCCCGGCGTAGCGGGGCCCTTGGCTACGGTCAGCTCGACCGACCGGCCGACCATCATCGAGGCAAGCGCCTGCTCGTTGGACTCGGCGGGCGTGGTCGTGCCCACGACCTTGCCAAGGCGCATAACAGTTACCCGGTCGGCGATCTCGCGCACTTCTTTCAGCTTGTGGCTGATGAAGAGGATCGACCGCCCGGTGGCCGCAAGCGAGCGCATGATCCGGAAGAGAGCCTCGGTTTCCTGGGGCGTCAGTACCGCCGTCGGTTCGTCGAGGATGAGCACGTGAGCGTCGCGTTCCAGGGCCTTTAGTATCTCGACTCGTTGCTGGACACCGACCGGGAGGTCCTCGACGACGGCGTCAGGGTCCACCTCGAGCCCGTACTCGGCCGACAGCCGGCGTATGTTCGCGGCGGCCTTGCGGCGATCGTAAAACACCCTGGCCTTTGTTGGCTCGTACCCGAGCACGACGTTTTCGGCCACGGTGAAGACAGGCACGAGCATGAAATGCTGGTGGACCATCCCGATCCCGGCGCGCACGGCGTCACCCGGATCCGAGATCCGGACCGGTTTGCCTCCGATGCGGATCTCGCCGCTGTCAGGCCGGACCATGCCGAACAGCACGTTCATCAGGGTCGTCTTGCCGGCGCCGTTCTCGCCGAGGAGACCGTGGATCTCTCCCTCTTCGACACTCAGGCTCACCTCGTCGTTCGCGACGAGCTGGCCGAAGCGCTTTGTAATGTCGATGAGTTCGAGCTTCATCGCGCGCCCCCTGGCTCCACATGAAAGACCGGGCAGGTTGTTGGCCCACCCGGTCCCCTCAAGTCACCAGAGCTGTAGCGGGCCGGCCGCGCCCAGTCGACTGGCCCGCCCGCTACCGGCTCTGTGTCAGTTGCGGTTGCCCGTTACCCCGAGCAGACGGAGGAGGCAGACGTGGAGGGCGTGGCCGCCGCAGCCGGGTAGCTGCAAGGGTTCACGGAGATCTTGCCGCTCTCGATGCCTGCCTTGATGGTGGCGAGCCGGGACGTCACGCTCGCCGGGATCTTGCCTGCGAAGTCGTGGTACGGGGCCAGAGCGACGCCGTTGTTGCCGAGGGTGCCCGTGTAGAAACCGCCCTTGAAGGTGTTGCGGGCCGCGGCCAGCACGGCCGTCTCGACGGACGGTGCGATGCCCTTTTCGACGCTCGTGATGAAGTACTTGCAGCCGCTCGGGTCCGAGACGCAGCCATCGGTGTCGACCCACTCCATCTCGACCGAGCCGGGAGTCGTCGAGTCAGCCGACTGGATGGCAGCCACGGCGCCGAGGCCGACGCCGCCGGCAACGGAGAAGATCACGCTTGCGCCCTCGCCGATGAGGGTCTGGGTGTCGGTCTTGCCGAGGCCGTCGTCAGTGAAGTTGTTTGTGAACAACCCGTTGCCCGTGTAGTTTTCGGCGGTCCGGCCCTTGGAGGTCGGGTACCAACCGAACACCTTTACCGACTTGTGGTTGACCTGGTCGTAGTAACGGACACCTGCAACCCAGCCGTCCATGTAGATGGTGACGGTTGGGATGTTTTGGCCGCCGAACTCGCCCACTGCACCGCCTGGCGCTATCGAGTTGGACTTGGCCACCGCGGCGGCGAGGTAGCCGCCGAGGAAAGCGTCCTGGTTGGTCTCGTAGGCGAGGTTGTCGATGTTGGGCAGGGTCGTCTCAGAGGTGCTGAAGCCTGGGCAACCGGCGGCAGTCCCGCCCGGGCAGTCGACGATCGCAAAGTCCTCTTTCGGGTTGGCTTTTGCAGCGGTCTCGGTGGCCTGGGCCATGTCGTAACCGACCGTGATGATGATGCCGCAGTGCTCGCTCAGGAAGTCGTCGATGTTCGGCGTGTAGTCGCTGGTCGAAGACGACGAGAGGAACTTGGGGACGATGTTGTGGTCCACAGCCACGGCAGCCTTCAAACCGGCGTATGCGGAAGCGTTGAACGACCGGTCGTTGATACCGCCCGTGTCTGTGACCTCGCAGGCTAGGAAACTCGAGGCGTCCGGGGCCTTGATGGCCAGCGGTGCCCTAACGGGGGTGGCGGACGAGCTGGGCGAACCCCAGGTGGCAATCGCGAGAGCGGCGGTAACTGCCGCCCCGAGGCTTGCGGCCGAAGTACGCATCATGCGTGGTGCGTTCATGCCGGGTGACCCTCCTTATTCGAGTCGGCTGGTGGGGGCGAGGCAACGTTAACAGACGGCGGCCTAACCGTGACGTCGGCCGCGCTCCCGCTAGGCCCAGGGTCGGGCGCCGGGAGTAGTGACGACGCGGGCAGAGGCGGCCAGGCCAGCGCGCAACGCCTCATCCGGCGGCACACCGCCCAGTCGCATCGCGAGGAAGGTCCCGGTGAAGGCATCCCCGGCGCCTGTCGTGTCCGTGACCTCTACCGGCTCGGCCGGCGCGTAGATGAGCTCGTACCCGTCGCCGGAGAACAATGCGCCATCGGCCCCCAAGGTCAGCGCTACCTCTTTGTAGTAGTGCCGCAGGTAGCCGATGATCTCCTCGGGATCCTCCGCCCCGCTGAGAGCCCGCCCCTCGTCGAAGTTCGCGCAGCACAAGTCC
Organism: Acidimicrobiales bacterium; assembly: GCA_035508795.1. Taxonomy (GTDB): domain Bacteria; phylum Actinomycetota; class Acidimicrobiia; order Acidimicrobiales; family Palsa-688; genus DATJMJ01. Next base: position 26,385 of record DATJMJ010000236.1, on the reverse strand, counting down.
ACCCCGTGGGTCCAAGCAAGAAAGGCTGGTGCGCCTACTCGGGCGAGCGGCCCAGCCGAGCAGGGGTCGACCGAGCGGGTCATGCCGCAACCAGCTGCCAGTGCAAGCGCAGTCAACCCCGCCGGCCGGGTGGCGTCGTCGAGCAACTCGTAGCCCGAAAGGTGCAAGTGGCGCCCGGCAGCGAAGAGGTCCCCGCTGAAAGACGACTCGCCCAAGGTAATGTTTGCACCCCTGTCGGTGAGCATCGACCGTTGTCCCGAGCCTCCGACCAAGGACACGACCATGCCGGTGCGTGCATCGCTCGAGACAGCGAGGCGAGCCTCGATGCCTGCGGCAGCCAAGGCGCTCGCAGCCGCCTGACCGAAATCGTCGTACCCGACGACCCCGACGAGCGACACGCGAGCGCCTGCAGCGGCGAGGGCAACGGCTTGGTTGGCACCCGACCCGCCCGGCGTGACAACGATCTCGCTCGGTGTGTCGCTCCCCCGGTTGAACGGGCCCAGCGGGCGTACCACCACGTCCACCATGACGTCCCCCACGACCACCACGTGCACAGGGGGCGCCACCGCGATGAGTGTAGTGTCCAGCACGTGCGCCAAGGAGAGGGCTAAGTGGCCGCAGCAGGGCGCCGGCCTTCAGCGGACTGGGCCGCGCTTCGCCAGTCCGCCGCCGCAGCAGCGGCCCGCGCCTACGTCCCTTATTCGGGGCTCCGTGTCGGCGCCGCCGGGCTGTGCGACGACGGCCGGGTCGTGACAGGTTGCAACGTCGAAAACGCTTCCTACGGCCTCACTCTCTGTGCCGAGTGCACCCTCGTCTCGGGCCTCGTGAACGCAGGGCCCGGGCGGCTCGTCGCCGTGAGCGTGGTTGGTGGCGACGGGCGGCCGATGTCGCCCTGCGGCCGCTGTCGTCAGCTGCTGATGGAGCACGGGGGCCCGGAGCTGCTGGTGGACGGAGGCGACGGGGGCGAACCGCGGCGGCTCGGGGATCTCTTGCCGGGTGCTTTCGACAGCAGCGACCTGGCGCGGGCCGAAAACCCGGGCGGGTGACCAGCTCGCCGCCGGCCCCTCGCGCGCCCCGGCCCGGGCGGGGCCCGAGCGAGAAGTGACGGCCCGTTTCGACGCCGTCGACCTTGTCCGCACCAAGCGGGACGGCGGGGAGCTCACGCAGGACCAGGTCGAGTGGTTCGTCGACAGCTACGTCGCCGGTGCCATCCCGGACGAACAGGTAGCCGCCTGGCTCATGGCCGCCTACCTCCGGGGTCTCAGCCCGGCCGAAGTCACCCATTTCACAAGGGCAATGGTCGCATCGGGAGAAGTCATCGACCTGTCCGGCCTTTCGAGGCCGACCGTGGACAAGCACTCGACGGGAGGCGTCGGGGACAAAGTCTCGCTCGTCCTCGCCCCCCTGCTCGCAGCGATGGGAGCGGCCGTCCCCCAACTGTCGGGGCGCGGGCTCGGCCACACGGGAGGGACTCTCGACAAGCTCGAGGCGATCCCGGGGTGGCGTTCGCAGCTGAGCCCCGGCGAAGTGCGCGCCCAGCTCGAGACCGTCGGCTGCGTGATCTGCGCCGCCGGCGAGTCGCTCGCCCCGGCCGACAGAAAGCTCTACGCGCTCCGCGACATCACGGCAACGGTCGAATCGATCGGCCTCATCGCGTCGTCGATCATGTCCAAGAAGATCGCCGAAGGCACCTCGGCCCTCGTGCTCGACGTCAAGGTCGGGTCGGGGGCCTTCATGCAAGAGCGCTCCCGGGCGTCGGAGCTGGCAAGGGCGATGGTGGACCTGGGCGTGGCGGCGGGGATGAAGGTTTCCGCCCTCCTCACGGCGATGGACGTCCCGCTCGGCAGGGCAGTCGGCAATGCCGTGGAGGTCTCCGAGGCCGTCGATGTGCTGAAGGGCGGCGGCCCTGCCGACCTCGTAGAGGTCACGGTGGCGTTGGCCGAAGTGATGCTCGAGCTTGCCGGCCTCGCCGGCGACCCGCGGCGCGCTCTCGGGGATGGTTCGGCCCTCGCTGCCTGGGAGGCGATGGTGCGCGCGCAGGGCGGGGACCCGGCCGCCCCTCTTCCCGTCGCCCGGGTTGCCGAGCCTGTGCTCGCCGCCAGCAGCGGGACCTTGAGCCACCTGGACGCGAGGGCCGTCGGCGTTGCCGCCTGGCGCCTCGGTGCGGGCCGCTCGCGCAAGGAGGATCCTGTAAGCGCCACTGCCGGCGTGATCTGCCTTGTCAAGCCCGGGGAAGATGTGAAAATAGGCGAGCCCGTGCTGGAACTGCGCACCGACGACCCCTCTCGCCTCGCTCACGCTACCGACGCCCTCCATGGCGCTTTCACCATCGTCGCCGGCGCCGGCGAGGTGCGCCCGACCGGCCCGCTCATCGTCGAGCGGGTCGGCTAGAGCTGGCCCGGCTAGTAGAGTCGCGCCGTGAGCAACGCCGATCTCTTCGAGCGCCACCGGCGGGTGGTGCCAGCTTGGGTCGCTCCCTACTACGAGGAGCCGATCGAGCTCGTAAGTGGCAAGGGCTGTGTCGTCACGGACGCAGAAGGCAGGGATTACCTCGACTTTTTCGGGGGCATCCTCACCACGATGACAGGCCACTCCGTGCCCGAGGTGGTGGACGCCCTCCGTCAACAGGCCGGCCGCATCTGGCACACGTCGACCCTTTACCTGATACGCCCGATGGTCGAGCTGGCCGAAAAGATCGCATCGCTCAGCACCATCGCCGATGCGAAGGTTTTCTTCGTCAGCTCCGGGACCGAAGCCAACGAAGCAGCCCTCCTCTTCTGCTGCACGGCTCGCCGCTCCAACCAGGTGCTCGCCTTGCGCAACAGCTATCACGGCCGGTCGTTCACTGCCATGTCGGTGACCGGCAACCGTTCGTGGTCGGCTTCGAGCTTGAGCCCGCTACAGGTGAGTTACCTCCACAACGGCGACCGCCGGCGCGGGCCGTTCGCCCACCTGGGGGACGAGGCGTTCAACGCCGCCAGCGCCGCCGACCTGCGCCAGGTCATCGAGACCACGACCGCGGGCGACGTGGCTTGCATGATCGCAGAACCCGTCCAGGGAGTCGGCGGTTTCGTGGTCCCGCCCGACGGGTTTTTCGGTGCGCTCAAAGAGGTGCTCGACGAGTACGGCATCCTGTTCATCTCCGACGAGGTGCAGACCGGATGGGGGCGCACAGGCGAGCACTTCTGGGGGTTCCAGGCGCACGGCATAACACCGGACCTGATCACGTTCGCCAAGGGCCTGGGCAACGGGATGGCGATCGCGGGGGTAGCCGGCCGCCCCGATCTTCTCGACTCGGTCCACGTCAAGTCGATCTCGACGTTCGGCGGTAACCCGCTCGCTACCGCCGCCGCCCTCGCCAACCTCGACTACCTGCTCTCCCACGACCTGCAGGCCAATGCCAAGTCAGTCGGGGACAAGTTGCTGTCTGGTCTGCGAGGGCTCCAGCAACGCTTCAGTTTCGTCAGCGACGTTCGCGGCAAGGGCCTGATGATCGGGGTCGAGCTCGTGCACCCCGGGAGCGGGTCGCCATGGGTCGAAGCCACCAACGTCGTCCTCGAGGAAGCACGCGCCCGGGGGCTCCTGATCGGCAAAGGCGGCCTCTACGGCAACGTGCTCCGCATAGCGCCCCCGCTTTGCGTGAGCCATCACGAGGCCGAAGAAGCCGTAACTCTATTGGGCGATGCGCTCGGGGCCGCGGCGCAGTCGTTGGGTGAGGGGCACGCCGCGAACACCGGGAACGCCGGGGACTGAAAAAAAAGGAGGTTTCAATGCCTGACGTCGTCAGGGCAGCGCTCGTGCAGAGCCACTGGGCGGGGGACAAGGCTGCGATGGTAGAGGCCAATGTCGAGCTGGCCCGGGAAGCCGCAGCGCAGGGGGCGCAGGTGCTCTGCTTTCAGGAGCTGTTCTACGGCCCCTATTTCTGCCAGGTCCAGGAGCCCGAGTATTTTTCCTACACCGAAAAGGTCCCGGGGGGCCCGACCACCGAGCTGATGACGTCGTTGGCCCGTGAGCTCCACATGGTCCTCGTCGTCCCGGTGTTCGAGGAGGAACAGCCTGGCGTCTATTACAACACGGCCTTCGTCGTGGACGCCGACGGCACTTACCTCGGCAAGTACCGCAAAACCCACATACCTCAGGTGAAAGGCTTTTTCGAGAAGTACTACTTTCGCCCGGGCAACCTCGGTTACCCCATCTTCCAGACGGCGGTGGGCCCGGTCGGCGTTTACATCTGCTACGACCGCCATTTCCCCGAAGGGTGGAGGGCTCTCGGCTTGGCAGGTGCTCGGATCGTCTTCAACCCGTCCGCCACGAGCCGCAGCCTTTCGCAGTACCTGTGGCGCCTCGAACAACCGGCCGCAGCCGTGGCCAACGAGTACTTCGTTGGCGCGATCAACCGGGTGGGCGTAGAACCGTTGGGGGACGACGATTTTTACGGAGGATCCTATTTCGTCGACCCGCGTGGCCAGTTGGTCGGTGAGCCCGCGCCCGACGACAAGGACGCCGTTGTCGTACGCGACCTCGACATGGACCTACTGCAACAAGTCCGCCAAACCTGGGCTTTTTACCGTGACCGCAACCCGGTGGCCTACGCGCCTCTCGTCGAGCCCTGAAACTCGCCGGTTGTGACGGCCGGGTGCCGGCGGAAGGCGGTCCTCAGGCGGCGCCGGTCCTCAGGCGGCGGCCGCCCGGCGAGCGACGCATAGTTGAGCGATTGACGAAAGGAGAGCGGACGTGAGGACAGTGATATCGGGCGGGACCGTCGTCAGCGCGACGGGAGCCCAGCTGGCAGATGTCCTGGTGGAAGATGAAAAGATCGTGGCCCTGGCGGCGCCCGCGTCGAGCGTCGTAACCACTTTTGGCGAGGGAGCACGGCACATCGATGCTCGCGGGCTCCTTGTCATCCCCGGCGGCGTCGACGCCCATACCCACATGGAAATCCCATTTGGCGGGACTGTTTGCTCGGACACTTTCGAAACCGGGTCGCGTGCGGCGGCTTGGGGCGGTACGACGACGATCGTCGATTTCGCCATACAGCGCAAGGGCCGTTCGCTCCGTGAGGGGCTCGACGCCTGGCACGCCAAAGCTGAGGGGAACTGCGCCGTCGACTACGGGTTCCACATGATCGTCTCCGACGTCAACGACCAGACCTGCAAGGAGATCGACGTCCTGGTCGGCGAGGGCGTCACGAGCTTCAAATTGTTCATGGCCTATCCGGGCGTCTTTTACTCGACCGACGGCGAGATCCTCCTGGCGATGCAGCAAGCGCGCACGTCGGGAGCGACGGTGATGATGCACGCCGAAAACGGGATCGCCATCGACGTACTGGTCCAACAGGCACTCTCGCGCGGGGAGACGTCGCCGCGGGCCCACGGCAAGACCCGGCCCGACGAGCTCGAGACGGAGGCAACCAGCCGGGCCATCGCGCTCGCCAAGGTCGCCGGCGGTGCCCCTCTTTACATCGTGCACCTTTCCACGACCGGAGCCCTCGAAGCCGTTTCCGGGGCCCGCGACAAGGGCCAAAACGTCTTTGCCGAGACCTGTCCCCAATACTTGTTCCTCTCGTCGGACGACATGGCGCGCGAAGGTTTCGAGGGGGCGAAGTACGTTTGCTCGACGCCGCTTCGCGCCAGGGAGCACCAGGCCAATCTCTGGCGCGGGCTCCGTACCGACGACCTCTCGGTTGTTTCGACCGACCATTGCCCCTTCTGCTTCAAAGAGCAAAAGGAGCTCGGGTTGGGCGACTTCTCCAAGATCCCCAACGGCATCCCCGGTGTCGAAAACCGGGTCGACCTCATCTACCAAGGCGTGGCAGGCGGGGAGATAAGCCTTTCGCGCTGGGTGGAGGTAAACGCCACGACGCCGGCCAGGATGTTCGGCCTCTACCCCAAAAAGGGTGTCCTGGCGCCGGGTTCCGACGCCGACATCGTCCTTTACGACCCGAGCGCAAAACAGACCCTGTCCGCCAAGACGCACCACATGAACGTCGATTATTCGGCGTACGAAGGCAAAACCATCACGGGCCGTGTGGCAACCGTCCTCAGCCGGGGACGGGTCATCATCGAGGATGGCAAGTACGTGGGCGAGAAGGGCTGGGGCAGGTACCTGCCTCGCGGCCACAACGAGTACCTGGTCTGAGAGCCTAAAGAGCGAGGAGAGCACATGGACTTCGGCGTCGTCCTCCAGACCGACCCACCGGCGAGCAGGGTCGTCGAGCTTGCCCAGCTTTCGGAGTCGCTCGGCTTCAAGTACATCTGGACTTTTGACTCCCCGGTGCTTTGGGAGGAGCCGTTCGTCATCTACTCCCAGGTGCTCGCCAAGACCAGTTCGGTAGTCGTGGGGCCGATGGTCACGAACCCGCTGTCTCGCGGCTGGGCGGTTACCGCCTCGACGTTCGCAACCCTGAACGAGATGTTCGGTAACCGGACGGTCTGCGGGATCGGGCGAGGCGACTCTGTCGTGCGCGTCCTCGGCCGGCCGCCGGCAAGCCTTGCCACGCTCGGCAAGGCCATCATGGCGATCAAGGATCTCGCCGAAGGCCGCCAGGCCCAGGTCGGCGACATGAGCGTCAAGCTCCCCTGGGCCCGCGACGGCCAATTGGAGGTGCTGATGGCCGCCTACGGGCCACGCGCACTCGAGCTCGCCGGGCAGTGCGCCGACGGGGTGATCCTCCAGATCGCCGACCCGTTCATCGTCGGGTGGGCCGTGGGGGTCGCCCGTACTGCAGCCGCGGCGGTTGGGCGGGACCCGGCGGCGTTCAAGGTGTGCGTCGCTGCGCCGGCTTACGTCGGCGACGACCTTGGGCACCAGCGGGACCAGCTGCGCTGGTTCGGGGGGATGGTGGGCAACCACGTGGCCGACATCGTCTCGCGCTACGGGACGGCTTCGGGGGCCGTACCGGAGGCCCTGACCTCGTACATAGCCGGCCGGGAGGGGTACGACTACGCCCACCATGGCAAGGCTGGCAACCCGAGCACCGATTTTGTGCCGGACGAGATCGTCGACCGCTTCTGCGTACTGGGCCCGGTCTCCTCGCACCGCGAGCGGTTGGAGGAACTGAAAGCCCTCGGGACCGACCAGTTCGCCATCTACCTGATGCACGACCAGAAAGAGGCGACGCTGCGCGCTTACGCGCAAGACCTGTTGCCCGCTCTGGCGGGGTAGCGGGGCCGCCTTGCCCGCCCCCGAGGCGGCGACTGACCCGTTTCGCCTTGCCGAGGCCGCCGCCGCCCAACTGCTCCGGCGGACCGGCACTGCGCCCGAAGTTGCCCTCGTGCTCGGTTCTGGGTGGCTTCCTGCTGCCGACGCGTTCGGTCAACCCGAAGCCGAGGTTCAAATGGCGGAGTTGCCGGGGTTCGTCGCCCCCACGGTTGCCGGCCATTCAGGAGCGCTCCGCCTGGTACGGGCAGGGCACAGACCGGTGGTTGTCATGCTGGGGCGTTCCCACCTCTACGAGGGCCGTTCACCTGCCGAGGTGGTCCACGCCGTGCGGACAGCTGTCATCGCGGGCGCTCGCACCGTCGTGCTGACCAATGCAGCCGGAGGGCTCGACCCGGGGTTCCGGCCGGGGCAGCCCGTGCTGGTGCGTGACCACATCAACCTGACAGGCGCGTCGCCCCTGACCGGCAACGCCCCACCCGCTCCCTACGGGCCTCAGTTCGTCGACCTGACCCACCTCTACACGCCCTCGCTCCGCGAGGTCGCCCGCTCGCTCGACCCGTCGTTGGCCGAAGGGGTCTATGCCGCTCTCCGGGGCCCCCACTACGAGACGCCGGCTGAGATCGCGATGCTCCGCCTTGCCGGTGCCAACCTGGTTGGCATGTCGACGGCGCTCGAGGCGATCGCCGCCCGCCACCTTGGGGCATCTGTCCTCGGGCTCTCGCTCGTGACAAACCTCGCCGCCGGGATATCGCCCGAGCCGCTCTCCCATAGCGAAGTCCTGGCTGCCGCCGCCGAGGCGATGCCCCGCCTCGGCAGGCTCCTGTCCGACCTGGTCCCCGCTTTGCCATGAGCCCGCCCGAACCGCCCCAAGCGGTGCCGCCCCAAGCCGGGCCTCCCCAGCCAGTGCCGGTGCCGCCCCGGGCGGTCCCGCCTCAAGCAGTTCTGGCCCAAGCAGTGCCTGCGGCGGGCCGGCTACCTGAAGAGCTCCTCCGGCGAGTGGAGGCCTGGATGGCGGAGGACCCCGACCCCGAGGCGCGTGCCGAACTTGCTGGGTTGCTCCGGGACATGGACGAAGCTGCTCTCCGGGACCGCTTCGACCACCCGCTCCAGTTCGGGACAGCCGGGCTGCGAGGTCCGCTCGGCGCGGGCCCGGCGCGTATGAACCGGGCGGTCGTGCGCCGTACTACGGCCGGGCTCGCCAGGTTCCTTTTGCAGACCCGGGACGGTGGCGGCAGCGGCAAGGGTTGGCGTGACGGCGGCGAAAATCGTGGCGGCGGGGGTCGTGACGGTGGCGAGGGTCGTGACGGTGGCGAGGGTCGTGACGGTGGCCGGGCGGGCGAGGATGGTGCGGCCGGAGTCGTTATTGGCCATGACGCCCGGCACGGGTCGGCGGTCTTCGCCGGCGACGCGGCGAAAGTCGTGGCGGCCGGCGGTTTGCGGGCGATGCATTTTCGCCACGCCCTCCCGACCCCTATCACTGCATTTGCCGTCCGCCACCTCGGCGCCGCCGCCGGCGTGATGATCACGGCCAGCCACAACCCGGCGCCCGACAATGGCTACAAGGTCTACCTGAGCGATGGCGCCCAGCTGGCACCGCCCTACGACGAGGCGATCGCCGCCGCCGCATCGTCGAGCCCCGTCCCCGGGGATGCCGAGCTGGCTGCTGCACCGGACCGTCTCTTGAGTGAGGTCGACGAAGCGGAGGTCCTCTCGGCCTACCGGCGCGCCATCGTCGCGCTCGTGGGCACAAGCGGTCCCCGCAGGCTGCGCATTGTCTACACCCCAGTCCACGGCGTCGGTGGCGCCGTCTTGCCAGGCCTGCTCGAGGAAGCGGGCTTCGACCCGCCGGCTCTCGTACCAGCCCAGGCCGAGCCTGACCCCGACTTCCCGACGGCTCCGTTCCCCAACCCCGAGGAACCCGGAGTGCTCGACCTGGCACGTGCCGAGGCCGCTCGCCTCAGAGCGGACCTGATGATCGCCAACGACCCCGACGCAGACCGCTTGGCCGTTGCCGTCCCCGGTCGCGAAGGGGATGGGTTCCAGCTGCTGTCGGGCGACCAACTGGGCGTCCTATTGGCCGACCATCTCATCTCGGGTACAACCGGCGAAGACCGCCTGGTCGCCACGACGGTCGTCTCCTCCACAATGCTGTCGGCACTAGCCGCCCGGGTGGGCGTCGCCTATGCCGAGACGTTGACCGGCTTCAAGTGGATCGCCCGGGCCGCCCGGCAGCGCCCGGGCCACCGGCTCCTTTTCGGTTACGAGGAGGCGCTCGGGTACGCCGTGAGCGATGCGGTCGCCGACAAAGACGGCCTTTCGGCGGCACTGGTGGTAGCGGATATGGCAGCCCGGGCCCGGGCGGAGGGCCGCTCTCTGCTCGACGGGCTCGACGCGCTCGAAGCGCTCCTCGGCGTCCACGCCACGGCGCAAGTGTCATTGCGGCTGGAGGGGAGCGACGCGCCCGTCCGGCTGGCACAACTGATGGCCAGGTGGCGGGCGGCGACGCCGGAGCGATTGGCAGGTTTGGCTGTCTCATCGGTTCGCGACCTGTCGAAAGGCGATGCTGCGGCAGGGCTGCCGCCGTCGGACCTGCTCGTGCTCCAGCTCGAAGGCTCGGCCCGCGTGGTGCTCCGCCCGAGCGGTACGGAGCCCAAGCTGAAGGCCTACCTGGAGGTGACCACGGCACCCTGCTCGCCGGCAGAGCTCGGTCAGGTCCGCAAGGAGGCGGGGGTGTTGATGTCCGAGCTGCGGCAGGGGGTCTCGGGGCTGCTGGGAGGGTAGCGGCCCGGCGGCCGGGCGCCTGGGCCCGGGCGTTACCCGGGTGGGGGCACGGGGGGGGGGGCCTGGCGGGGGCCTGGCGGGCTTGGCATGGCGCACGGCTAGCGGGCCGCGCACAGATCTCGTGAGAGTTTTTACGAGGGCAGCACTCTCGTGAGGTTTGAGCGCGAAATCGCGTCTCAATGTCGTAAGAGTTGCGATTTTGAAAATGCTCTCGTGAGTTCGGTGCGCGCGGGCCCGTTTGGGAGGCGCGGATGGAACCGGCCGGGGGCCAGCGGCGAGGCCAGCGCGAGGCCGCGGCGCGAGCGCTGTAAGGTCTCGCCTGTGCCCGAGCCCGCATCGTCAACGCTCAGCGTCGAGGTCGGGGAAGCATTGCGTGCGCATGGGCCCGTGGTCGCGCTCGAGTCGACGATCATCTCCCATGGCCTACCGAGCCCCCTCAACCTCGAGGTCGCCAAAGATCTGGAGGCGCTCGTCCGGGAGGCCGGTGCGTGCCCGGCGACAGTTGCGGTACTGGACGGCGTGGCGCGCATCGGACTTGGGCCGGACGAGCTGGCGCGGGTTGCGGACGGGAGCGCCATGCGCAAGCTCGGGCGGCGGGACCTCCCGGTCGCGATGGCGTTAGGGGAAAGCGGGGCGACGACGGTGTCGGCGACCGCCTGGCTCGCTGCCGCAGCGGGCATCAGGGTGTTTGCTACCGGTGGACTTGGCGGTATCCACCGTGGCTTCAGCGAGTCGTTCGACGAGTCGGCCGACCTGTCCGTCCTCAGCGAAACGCGGATCACGGTTGTCTCGGCGGGCGTGAAGTCGGTACTCGACGTGCCTGCCACTCTCGAACGGCTCGAGACGCTCAGCGTGACGGTCGTCGGCTACGGCACCGAGAGCTTCCCGGGGTTTTACCTGAGCAGCTCGGGTTACCCAGTCGACTGGACGGTCCGCACGCCGGGCGAGGTCGCAGGAATCATGCAGCGCCAGGAGGAAATGGGCATAGCCTCGGCGCTCCTCGTCGCCAACCCGGTCCCTGAGGCTGACCAGCTAGACCCCGCGATGCACGACCGCGCCCTTGCCGAGGCGATGAGAAATGCCGACGCCGAAGGAGTGAAGGGCCAACGCCTGACGCCTTATTTGCTGGCGTCTCTGGCCGAGTCCACCCACGGCGCGTCCATCGAAGCCAATATTGCCGCCGTCAGAGGCAACGTCCGGCTGGGCGCCGAGATCGCAAAGGCCTATGCCGGGCTCCCCAGGGCAGCTACCTGACGCGAAACCACTCGAGCCGGCTGACGGACCGGGTTGGGGAGCGGCGCCGGCGCCCGTTACCGGCCGAGAGCTTCGGCAGCAACAGGAGCGCCGGCGAGCGCTAAACGGCCGAAAACCTAGGCGGTGCCGACGTTGTAGTCGTGGTAGGTCGAGAATGCCTCGCGGTGGTGCGCCAGGATCGACCCGTCCACGTCGAACAGGTGGGCGAGAAGAGCGGCCCGGACCCACATCCCGTTGCGCGCCTGGCGGAAATACATCGCCCGCGGGTTGTGGTCCACTTCGGGCGGGATCTCGGCATTGCGCGGGAACGGGTGGAGGATGGGCGCATAGCTCTTCATCCGGTTTGCCAAATCGGGTGTGAGGACGAAATCGGCATTGACTGCCGCCGGCCGGCCTGCCTTGGCATCCGCGTCGTGTTCCCACTGGATCCGGGTCATGTAAAGAAGGTCGACTTCCTCGATGATCTCACCCAACGTGTCGTGCTCGAACACCTTGACGCCTTTTGCCAACAACGAGTCGCGCAGGTTTGGCGGGAGGCCAAGGTCCGGGGGCGAGACGAAGTGCAAAGTGACGTCGGAGAAAAGGGCCAGCAAAGTGGCGAGGGACCGCACGGTGCGGCCACGGCGGATGTCGCCGCAAAAGCCAAAGACTTTTGAGTCGATCCCCCTTGTCAGGTCCGGGTACATCTTGCGGTACTCGTCGAACAGCGTCCAGCGTGAAGAGTCGCGCTCGGAGGCGAACTCGAAGCAACGCTGTATCGTGTGGATGTCGAGCAATGCTTGCGTCGGGTGCTCGTCGGAACCCGAACCCCCGTTGACGACCGGGACATTTCGCTCGTTGAACTGGTCGAGGTCGTTCATCAAGTACGCGCACGCCTCAGCGAACCCGGCTGTCGGGGTCCGCATTATGACTACGTCGAAGTACGAGCTGAACATCCTCATCGAGTCGAACGGGGACTCGCCCTTGTACTCCGAGGACACCGAGGGGTCCCTTATTTCTGCGATGGACATCCCGAGCAGCTGGCAGGCCGCCTGGAACGAAAGAAACGTCCGGGTCGACGCCTGCGTGAAATAAAGCATTGCGCGCTTTTCGGGAAGGAGGTTGTGGAGGAAAAGCTGATTTTTACGGTCCCTCGTCAGTTCGCGGACAATGTTGGAAAGATTGTTTATGTTTTCCAGCATGGACCGGTCGAACTGTTCTGCGAATATCACATGCTTGAGTCGCCCATTTCGTTGGAATTCCGGCAGTTTGCTGCGGGTAGGTCGTTCCAGGCGACCTTCATAGGCTGTAAGGTCCATGAAAGCCCACTCTACCCAGTGCCGCGGGCGCGCTCGGGTGACTCTGCTGAGAGCCTGCGGCGCCTTCGGGCTGCCTAAACGTCCCCGTTAGGAGCCTTGGCCGAGCGCCGAGCCGCGTAAACTCCGCACATGCCGCCGAGACGTGGTTCGCAGAGGGCGCTTGCGGTGGCGCGGGGCGACCAGCCCGCCGACCTGTTGCTAAAGGGCGGGAGGGTCTTCGTCCCCGGGACCCGCGAGTGGGTGCGCACCGACCTGGCCATTGCCGACGGGGTGGTGGCAGGTTGGGGGCCGCGCGAAGCCCACGAGGTGGCTGAGGTCGACGGCGCCTCCCTGACGGCCGGCTTCATCGACCCGCACATGCACCTCGAGTCGACCAAATTGTGGGTGGACGAGTTCGTCCGGACTGTGCTGCCCCACGGGACGACGGCCGTGGCGGCAGACCCGCACGAGCTCGCCAACGTCTTCGGGGTCCCGGGCGTGGTCGCGCTGGTTGAGGCTGCCAGCCGCCTGCCCTTTACCTTCGGCGTCTGTGCTTCGAGCTGCGTCCCGGCGTCCCCGTTCGAAAGCCCGGGGGCAGAGCTGGGCCACGCCGAGGTCGCTCAGTTGCTGGACGAACATGGCGCGATCGGGCTTGCCGAGGTGATGAACTTCCCCGCCGTCATAAACGGCGACCCCGAGATGCTCGCCAAGATCGCGGCGGCCGGATGGCGCCGTGTCGACGGGCATGCCCCGGGCATACTGGGCAGGCAACTCGATGCCTATCTCGCCGCCGGCGTGGAGTCGGACCACGAGTGCACGGACCTCGACGAGGCGGAGGAGAAGCGCCGCAAGGGCATGTGGCTCTTCGTGCGCGAAGGGTCGGCCTCCCGCAACCTCGCCGCCCTCATCGGTACGGTTACTCGCCACGGCACCGACCGGGTCGCACTGTGCACGGACGACCGCGAGCCGGACACACTTATCCGGGAGGGCCACCTCAACGACTGCGTGCGCCTGGCCGTAGCAGCCGGCGTGGTCCTTGAGGACGCTCTCGTGCTGGCGACAAGCAACCCCGCCGACTACCACCACTTCGACCATCTCGGGTGGCTAGCCCCGGGTTACCAAGCCGACATCTTGTGCTTCGACGATATTGCGACCTTCGAGCCCGCCCGCGTCTGGCAGGCGGGCCGGCTCGTGGCGGTCGACGGGCGGGTAGTGCCCGGAGCGGTCCCGAGCCAGAAGGCCCCGGAATGGATGCTGCAATCGGTCCACCTGGACGAACTGCCGTCACCCGCTTGCTTCGACCTGATGCCGCCGGACGGCGGGCGGGCGAGGGTGATCGCAGTGGAAGCGAGGTCGTTGTCGACCAAGGACGTTGTGATGGATGTGACGCTGGCCGGCGCGGACGTGGCGCGCATCGGGGTCGTCGAGCGCCACCGGAGGACCGGCCGGGTCGGCCTCGGGTACGTGACGGGTTTTGGCCTGGTCCGGGGCGCGATGGCCTCGACGGTGGCTCACGACGCCCATAACTGCATGGTTATAGGTTGCCGGGGCACCTCGGGGCCGGACGAGATGGCTGCGGCCGTCGCCCGGCTCGCCGAGATGGGGGGCGGGCAGGTGGCCGTGCTCGACGGCCGGGTCGTAGGCGAGGTGCCTTTGCCTGTTGGCGGGCTCATGAGCACCCGGGGTGCCGCCGAGGTCGCAGGGGAAGTGGAGCGTCTGGCTGCCGCCGTATCGAAGGTCCTCGGCGTAACCCTTGACGCCCCCTTCATGCAGCTGAGCTTCCTCGGTCTTTCCGTCATCCCCGAGCTCCGGATCACCGACCGCGGCCTGGTCGACGTCAGGACGTTTTCGCTCACCCATGTGGGGGCGGTCTGAGCGCGGTGCGGGCCTGAGCGGTCCGGGTGTGATAGCCAGTACGCCTCCCCGTACCCGCCCGGCAGTGGGCCCCAGCCGCTCGTTCGTAGTATCGTCCCCTCAACAAACGAGACGGGGAGCAAGCCGGTTATTCAAAGGGCACAAAGACCCTAGAGACGGGCCCTTTAGTTCCGGCAGGGTTCCCATAGGTATGGCGCCCCGCTCGCACGAGCGGGCTTTGACAAGGGAGGGGACATGGCTAAGGGCCCCAGTTTGGCGGCCGGGCAAGCCGTGAGCCAAGGCGGCGAACCGCTCGCGCTCGACGCCCCGATGACGTCGGAAAGTTACTCCGCCTTCACGCTCGAACAGCGGGGGATCGAACTGGTCCCCGAAAGCGACAGGCCCATGACGCCCGCAGGCCTTTTCTGGATGTGGGCGGGCGCGATCTGGAACGTCGAGTTCGTCGTGTACGGGGCTCTGATGCTCTACTTCGGGCTCTCGTTCGTCCAAGCTGTCGCGGCGATACTCGTCGGCAACCTCGTCTACGCCTTCCTTGGCTGGGCAAGCCTGCCGGGCCCGGAAACGGGGACGACGGCGTTCATGGTGAGCAGGGCGCCCTTTGGCCGCAACGGCAACAGGGCGCCTTCCCTTTTCAACTGGGTCACCCAGGTGGGCTTCGAGATCGAGGGCATGTGGCTCGTAGTGCTCATCGTGGTGACGATGTTTTCCCACGAGGGAGTGCACATCAACGATGCAGGCAAGGCTGTGGTCATCGTCCTGGCGGTGGCGGTGCAGTTTGTCATGCCGTTCCTCGGGCATGCGACGATCACCAAGGTCCTGCGCTACCTGTCGATCGTGTTCATCGTGGTCTTCGCGATCATGGCCATCCTGGTCATCCCCCATGCTCATACGAGCCACCTGCACCTGGCCAAGAACTTCACCGACAACTGGTGGCTCTGGACTACCGGGGTCGTGCTGATCGTCTCGACCGGGGGCCTCGGCTGGACGGAAAATGCCGCCGACTACTCCCGTTACCTGCCCCGCAATACTCCCAGGGCGCAGACTTTTTGGGCCGCGACACTTGGTGCTGCCATCCCCTCCATCCTCCTCGAGCTCCTCGGGGCGGCGGCATACCTCGTTAGCCCGTCCTCGACGAGTGCAGCCGGTGTGCCGGCAGCTTTCGCAAGCTGGTTTTTCTGGCCCTTCATGATCCTCGCTCTCCCGCAGCTGTTCTGCATCAACACGATCGACATGTACTCCTCGGGCGTGACCCTCCAGGCGCTCGGGGTACCGCTCAAGCGGTGGGGGTGCATCGTCGTCGACACCATCGTCTGCGGCGGGGTGACTGCCTACGCGGTCTACAAGGGCTCGTTCTACAACGACCTGTCGGGCTTCCTCGACTACATCGTCGTGTGGCTCGGCCCCTGGTTCGGGATCCTCATGGTCGACTACCTGCTCCGCCGGGGGCGTTACGACGTGAGCGCCCTTGCTGCCAAGCGAGGCGGCGTTTACTGGCGCGACGGGGGAGTCAACTGGAAGGCGCTCATATCGTTGGGGCTTGGCATGTTCGCAGGGATGATGTGGATCGATGCTGCGTTCTACTTCCCCGCTTATACGGGGTTCCTCTCGAACCGCACCCACGGCGCCGATTTCAGCTGGGCCTTCGGCCTCATCGTCGGGGCAGTGGCCTACTACCTCCTCTCGGCGTCCTCGGTGCGCGAAGAGGCTTTGGCTGAACCCACTGGTGTGAACTAGGCAAAACTGAGTTGAGCGCCAAAGCCCTCCTACGGCCAGCGGGGCTGGCTCTGGTCACCGACCTTGGCGCCGGGGGAACACGAAGTTGAGCACCGGCACGCCCGTTTCTGTCGGCACGAGAGGAAGGGTCGGCGAGTCTGCGCTCCGCCAGGACGGCGAGCCCAAAGTCACCGGGGCTTTCACCTACGCGAGCGACCTCAGGCGCGAAGGGATGCTTTATGGCGCGACACTGCGCTCGCGTCTCGCATCTGCTCGCGTCCGGAGGCTCGACATCTCCCGGGCGTTGGCGGCCCCGGGCGTGGCGGCCGTTCTCGTCGCTGGGGACGTCCCCGGGAAAAACCGTTTCGGGTTGAACTTCGACGATCAACCCGTCCTCGCCGAGGACAAAGTGCGTTATTCGGGGGAGCCCCTTGCGATCGTGGCGGCACAGTCTCCGGCGGCGGCCAAAGAGGCCGTCGGCAGGATCGATTTCGAGCTCGAGCCGTTGCCGGGAGTTTTCGACATGGTGCATGCGATGGCCCCCGATGCCCCAAAACTGCACGAGTTCGGCAACGTGCTGCGCCACGTCCACCTGGCCCACGGCGACCCCGAGGGTGCGGAGGCGGACGTCTGGGTCGAGGGCTACTACGAGACGGCGATGCAGGACCAGGCAGCGCTCGGCCCCGAAGCCGGGCTCGCAGTCCCGGCAGAAGACGGCGGCGTAGACCTCTACATCGCCACCCAGTGGATGCACGTCGACCGCGAGCAGATCGCGCCTTGCCTTGACCTGCCGCAGGAGAAGGTCAGGCTGCACCTTGCCGGTGTCGGCGGCGCCTTCGGGTCGCGCGAGGACATCCACATGCAAATCCACGCCTGCCTGCTCGCTTTGCATACGGGCAAGCCGGTCAAGATTTCCTACGGGCGCGAGGAGTCGTTCCATGGCCACGTCCACCGCCACCCGTCGCGCATCTGGGCCCGCCACGGCGCCAAACGGGACGGGACGCTCGTAACCGTTGACGCCAGGTTGCTCTTCGACGGAGGCGCTTACGCTTCTTCGTCGCCGGCCGTTGTCGCCAATGCAGTGACTTTTGCAGCAGGTCCTTACGAAGTCCCAAACGTCAGGGTGGAGGGGACGGTCGTATATACCAACAACCCTCCCTGCGGGGCGATGCGGGGTTTCGGTGCCCCCCAGGTTTGTTTCGCCCACGAGGCTCAGATGGACAAACTCGCCCGCCTGCTCGGGATGACCCCGGTCGAGATCAGGCTCCGCAACGCAGTGTCGAGAGGCTCCGTCCTGCCCACAGGCCAGGTGCTGAACGGGAGCGCCCCCGTGAAGAAAGTCATCGAGAAGCTCGACGAAATCCCCTTGCCGGAGATCGAGCCCGTCGCGGCCAGGAACATCCTCCACTACCCCGGCGGCACCGGCAACGTGACTCGCGGCGAAGGGGTCAAGCGTGGTGTCGGTATTGCCGTCGGTTACAAAAACGTTGCCTTCAGCGAGGGTTTCGACGACGCGGCAACTGCCAGAGTCACGCTCAGCACCTCACCCGGCGGCCCGGTGGCGGAAATTTACACCGCTGCGGTGGAAATGGGCCAAGGCCTGTACACGTTCCTCGGCCAGGTGGCCAGGACCGAGCTCCAGGTGGAGAACGCCATCATGCACCCAACGGACACCCTGATCGGCAACGCGGGCTCGACGTCGGCCTCGCGCCAGTCGATGATGGCCGGAGGGGCGGTACAAATGGCGTGCGCCTCGGTCCGCAAGGAACTTTTCCAACGTGCCCAGGCGCGCCTCGGCCTGGCCGACGACGGCCCTGCGCTTGCGCTCGCCGACGGGTGGGTCACCCGGGACGGGTCGCCGCTGGTCGAGATCGAAGACCTCCTCGGCCAACCTGTGTCGTGCGAGGAGGTCTATCACCACCGCCGCACCCAGCGCTTCGACGAGAACGGCCAGGGGGATATCCACGTGTCGTTCGCCTTCGCCGCCGAGCGGGCGGTGGTGGAGGTGGACGAGGATCTCGGGCTGGTCCGGGTGCTCCAGATTGCAGCCTCTCTCGACGTCGGGAAGGTGCTCAACCCCCTCGGGCTCAGTGGGCAGGTGGAAGGCGGGACCGCACAGGGCCTCGGTCTCGCCGTGATGGAGGAGGTCCAACTCAGGCAAGGTGAGATCGCCAACCCCTCTTTCACGGACTACCTCCTCCCGACCATCCTCGACATGCCTCCCGTCCCGACGGCGGTCGTCGAGGACCCAGAACCTGATGTGCCCTACGGGCTCAAAGGCATCGGCGAGTCGGCGACGGTCGTGTCTACAGCGGCGATAGTGGCTGCGCTGCGCGACGCTACGGGCCGCGAGCTGAACCGTGCGCCCGTTTCCCCCGATGAAATAACGGGGATCTCTCCCCCGGCCGACGGCGGGCCACGGCCCGCTGTGCCCGATGTACCCGGCCAGGACGCCGTGCCTTACTACTTCGTGATGGGTTCAGGCCAGCAAAAACTGATGTAAGTCCGGGGCGCCCCTGCCCCGGCGAGAGCCGGGCCGAAGTTCGCCGTTGCGGCGAAGGTTGCTTGAACGGCGGCTCGGCGGCGGCAAGCCCCGGCGGGTCACGGCGAACGGGGCGGTTCGCAGCCCGCGGCCGGACGGGAGGTGGCGGCGAGTGCGACGGTGGCGCGCAAGGCTTCGACAATGGCGCGCAAGGTGTCGAAAGACAGTCCCTTAGCAGGGACGTTCGCCCCTATGGGTCTCGCGGCCCCCTCAGTAACGTATGGGTTCAGGTCGCACTCAAAGGACTCGATCGCCCCAAAAAATGACGACGACAGGTGCTGCGCTCGAGGCCCCCAGGCGGGCCGCCAGGACGGTGAGTTGGAGGGGCTTGCTCCTCAGCTGGTTCGCTATACCGCTCTCGGCTCTGGCTGCTCTTGTTATAGGGGCGCTCCTGATACTTGCGTTCGGCGCGAACCCGATAACCGGCTACAGCGACCTGCTTTCGGGTGCCTTCGGCGGGAGCTACGCGCTTGCCAGCACGGCCCAAAAGGCGGTCCCACTTTTGCTCGTTGCGGCGGGGATATGCGTATCGGTCCGGGCAAGTGTGTGGAACATCGGCGGCGAGGGCCAGATCGTGATGGGGGCTTTAGCCTCTACCGCGACGGCTCTTGCAGTCCCGGGCCTCCCGGCGGTCCTGCTCTTGCCTCTCGTCATAGCCGCAGCGGCTGTCGGGGGCGCGGTCTGGGCGGGGATAGCAGGCTTTTTCAAGGCGTATTTCAACGTCAACGAAATCCTGAGCACGATAATGCTGAACCTTGTCGCGGTGCAGGTGATGAATTACCTCCTGTCGGGCCCGATGATCAACAAGTCGCAATCCTTCGCCATCACGGGCCTGATACCCCAGACGAAGCTCCTGTCGCAAAATGCCTGGCTCCCCACCATTGTGGGAGGTACCCAGCTCAATTTGGGCGTCGTCATCGCCGTAGCGGTCGCTGCAGTCGTCTATTTGTTGTTGTGGCACACGGGCTTCGGTTTCAGGCTGCGCGCTGTGGGCCTTTCGCGTGACGCGGCTGCGTATGCGGGGATGCCGGTCCGGCGCACGATCGTTTACGCCATGCTGCTCTCGGGAGCGTGCTGCGGGATCGGCGGGGCCGTGCTCGTGTTCGGGAGCATTTCGCACCGCATGGTGACAGATGGGAGCCTGACGGGCTTCACGGGCAACGACGGGTTCAATGGCATTGTCGTCGGCCTGTTCGGCGGCCTCAACCCGCTCTGGAGCGTCCTTTCCGCCTATCTCTTCGGCGGGCTCCTCATCGGAGGCACGGCTATGCAGGCAGCGATAGGCGTCCCGACGGACCTTGTCACCACGATCGAGGGGCTCGTCGTTATTTTTGTGGTTTCCATCGACTACCTGCGGGTCAGCGCCCGCATAAAAGAAGAGGCCAAGCTGCTCGCGCAGGCCAGCGGACCGCCTCCCGGCGCCACGCGCTCACTCCTCGTCAAGTTGGCGAGGGCACGGACATGAACCAGTTTTTCACCTACGCGGTCCTCACAGCGACCATTGCCTCGGCGATCCAGTACACGACGCCGTTCTTGCTGGCTGCGCTCGGAGAAACCGTCGGCCAGCGCAGCGGTGTGCTCAACCTCGGGGTCGACGGGATCATGCTCCTCGGTGCCTTCGGTTGCTATTACGTCGCCCTCGAGACAGGGAGCGACCTGCTCGGCATTGTCGTCGGGGTCGCCATCGGCGCCGTACTGGGCCTGGCGACGGCATTCATGAGCGTCACGCTCAAGGCCCAGCAGGGGATCAGTGGCATAGGCGTCTACATTTTCGGCCTCGGGCTCTCCGACCTCCTTTTCGTGAGATTTGTCGGGACGCCGCTCCCGGTCAACCCGCTGCCAAACGTGAACATCCCCCTGCTGGACAAGATCCCTGCAGTCGGCAAGATGTTTTTCGAGCAGAGCCTGCTCGTCTACATCACTTTCCTCTTGGTGCCGGCGATCGTCTTCTTCCTCTACCACACCAATTACGGGACGAAAGTACTTGCCGCCGGGGAGAACCCTGCCGCAGTCGACAGCCTCGGCATCAGCGTCGCGCGTGTCAGGTACTCGGCGGTGCTCTTCGGCTGCATGATGGCCGGCCTGGCGGGTGCCTCGCTCCTGCTGCTCGACGGGATATTCCAGGAAGACCTTACCCAGAGCGCCGGTTTCATCGCCGTCGCCCTTGTCTACTTCGGGGCATGGCGGCCCGCCGGGGTTATGACAGGCTCGCTCCTCTACGGCCTTGTCACGGCCGTGGTGCTCCAGTGGAAATCGCTCGGGATAATCCCGACTTCGGCGGCGGACTTGGCGGCAACGGCGCCCGCGGTCGTCACCATACTGGCCCTGGTGGTGCTTGCTGGCCGCTTCAGGCAGCCTTCTGCGCTCGCGAAACCGTACGTGAGAGGGGCGTGACATGCCACCCCCGCCGGCGCAAACAGACCCAAAAAGAAAAATAAGAGCGCGGCCCAGCCTCGCTCATTGGGCACAAGGAGAATGAATGAGGACTAAATCCCGTTTTGCACGCTGCATCGCAGCACTTCTAGTAGTACCTGCGCTTACGACAACCACAATCGTTAGCACTGCACCGGCCGGAGGGGCAAGCTCGATGCCGGCCCTGAAGGTCGCAGTGGTGGCGCCGAGCGCAGTCAATGACCTTGCTTTCACCCAGTCGATGGTGGCTGCACTGCAGTCGCTCCAGAAGTCCTACAACCTACAAATATCAATTTCGGACAACGAGTTCGTCGTATCGGACGCCGCAAACTTGATCAGGCAGTATGCCGCCAAAGGCTACAACCTCGTGATAGCGCACGGTTCCCAGTACGGGAGCATCCTCCAGCAGCTCGCGCCCAAGTTCCCCAAGGTATCCTTTGCGTGGGGCACCGCTGGCTCGACGTTCAACCAACCGAACATATGGGCCTACCAAGCCGATTCCAACGAGGGCGGCTACGTCCAGGGCTACATGGCAGGCATGCTCAGCAAGAGCCACGTGATCGGCATCATCGGCCCGATCGACGTCGGTGATGCGCAGCTCTACTGCGACGGCTTCAAGGCGGGCGTGCTCGCCGAGGACCCGTCGGCAACTGTGCACGAGTCGTTCACCGGGTCGTTCAGCGACGTCACCCTCATGTCGAGCGCTGCCAAGGCCTATGTGGCCGACGGGGCAGATGTCCTCACGGGCAGCTCGCAATCCGTCGTCGGCGCGATCGGTGTTGCCAAATCGGACCACGTCGCCTGGTTTGGGACGCAGTGGACGCAAACCTCCCTGGCGCCAACGGAGGTAGTGGCTTCCCAGGTCTACAATTGGGACCCGGTACTGAAGCAGATCTTCGCAGGCATCCGGACAGGCAAGCTCGGGGGTGGCACCTTCACGATCACGCTCGGCAACACGGGTGAGAAGATCGTCTTCAACCCGAAGTACCCGCTCCCTGCGAACGTGAAGGCCGAGGCCGAAAAGCTCATCTCGGAGATCGCGAGCGGCAAGCTCTCGGTCCCGCGCTGACGGCCGCCGGAAAATGCGCTAAGGAGAAAGGCAATGGCGAGCACCTCTGAGACAGTGGGCGCACCGGCGCTCCTGGAGATGCGCGGGGTGACCAAGCGGTTTCCCGGGGTGCTCGCCAACGACAACATCGACTTCGACGTCAAGGCCGGCGAAGTGCACACCCTCTTCGGGGAGAACGGTGCCGGCAAAAGCACGCTCATGCGGGTCCTGTACGGCTTTTACCAGCCGGACGCAGGGCAGGTGTACCTGGAGGGCGAGCCGGTCGAGATCAGCTCGCCCGCCGCCGCCATCGGTCTCGGGATCGGGATGATCCATCAGCACTTCATGTTGGTCCCGACCCTAACCGTGGCGGAAAACGTCTCGCTCGGGCTGCGCTCGACGCGGGGGCCGCTCAAGGACATGCGCGGGGTCTCTGCCCGTATCGACGAGCTTTCCTCCGAGTACGGCCTCGAGGTAAACCCGTCCGCCTACGTGTGGCAGTTGTCCGTGGGGGAGCGCCAGCGTGTCGAGATCATGAAGGCCCTGTACAGGCAATCGCGTTTGCTCGTCCTCGACGAGCCGACCGCGGTCCTGACGCCGCGCGAGGTAGACGACCTCTTCCGGGTCCTCCGGCAGATGGCCGCCGACGGGCACGGCCTTATCTTTATTTCGCACAAGATCCGGGAGGTCTTCGCTCTCTCGGACCGTATCACGGTCCTCAGGGCAGGCCGGAGGGTTGGGACCGTCAGGCCGTCCGAAATAACCCACGACCAGCTGGCGGAGATGATGGTCGGCCGTCACATCTCGGGTGAGCAAGCCCCGCCGGCGTCCACTTCCGGGGAAGTGAGGCTCCAGGTCCGCGACCTCGTGGTGCGAGGGGACCGGGGGACAGAGGCCGTGCGCGGTATGTCGTTCGAGGTCCGCGCAGGCGAGATCGTCGGCGTTGCAGGCGTATCGGGCAACGGCCAACGCGAGCTCGGAGAGGCGATCGCCTGCCTGCGGTCCCCGCTACGCGGGTCGGTCAAGGTCGAGGGTGACGAAATCGCCGGCAAAAAGCCCTCGTCCGCCCGCCGCGCCGGCCTCGGTTATGTGCCCGAGGAGCGCATGCGCGACGGGGTGATAGGCGACTTCAGCGTTTCCGAAAACCTGATGCTGTGCGACTCCGCCAAGCCGGCGTTCGTCAATTTCGGCTTCCTCCGGCGCCGCTCGGTGCGGGCCCACTCGAAGAAGCTCGTCTCCACCTTCGACGTCCGCACACCCGGGATCGACACCCCTGCCCGCAACCTGTCGGGCGGCAACATCCAAAAACTGATACTTGCCCGCGAGCTGTCGGGCGCCCCGAAGGTCCTCCTCGTGGCCCAGCCGACTCGCGGCGTCGACATCGCGGCGGCCCGCTACATCCACGAGCAGCTGTTCGAACAGGCGAGCAGCGGGATCGCGGTACTCATCATTTCCGAGGACCTAGACGAGGTGATGTCGGTCTCGGACAGGATCCTGGTCATGTACGAAGGCGCCATTATCGGAGAAGCGTCCCCACGCAGCACCACACGCGAAGCGATCGGGCTGATGATGGCGGGTATTGCGGCGGGCGGGGGCCCGGGCCCCGGCGCGACCGGCTCGGCCAGCAGTAATGGCGCCCGGGCGTCGGTCGGGCCCCGGCCCCTCGCCGGGCCTGTGCCCGTGCCCCAACCGCTGGCCCAACCTGAGGAGCAATAACGGCGCCCTGCTGCTGCCCTCTTGTCGCCATGGCCCGGCCTCCGGCTCGAGTTGCCTGCTGTGGCAGCATGTGGTTGTGATGAGGTTCATCCAGCCCGTCAGCTGGCCCGAGGCGCTCGAGGCGCGAGCCGAGCACCCCGAGGCGGTTGCCGTCGCCGGTGGTACCGATGTGCTCGTCGGGCTCAACTTCGACCACCTCCATCCGGAAGCTCTCCTGGACCTCAACCGGGTCAGCGAACTCCGTGGTTGGGGGAGGGAAGACGGTCATGTCAGAGTCGGCTCGGGCGTCACTTTCCACGAGCTGACCGACTATCTTGTCGGGGACCTCCCCGCCCTGGCAGTGGCGGCCCGCACGGTCGGCTCCCCGCCGATCCGCAACCGCGGCACCATCGGGGGCAACCTCGGCACCGCCTCACCGGCCGGCGACTGCCACCCGCCCCTCCTGGCCGTGGGTGCCGAAGTCGAAATTGCCTCGGTGCGGGCCAGCAGGACCGTCCCCATAGGGGACTTCTTCGTCGGCCCTAAGCGAAGCGTGCTCGAACCGGACGAACTGATAGCCGCGGTCTGGGTGCCGGCTGCCACCGGGCCCCAGGCGTTTTCCAAGGTGGGGACACGCAATGCCATGGTTATTGCCTGCTGTTCGTTCGCCCTTGCCTTGCACCCCGCCGAGGGGCGGGTCGGGACGGGGATAGGGTCCGCCGGGCCCGTGCCGCTGCGCGCGACCGCGGCCGAACAGTTCCTCCAAGGTCATCTGGAGGAATCCGGGGGATGGGAGTCACGGCAGCCCCTGGCGGAGAGCGTCCTCAAGCACTTCGGGGAACTGGTGGCCGCGGCGGCGCGGCCTATTGACGACGTGCGGGCGAGTGCGTCGTACCGGCGGCACGCTCTCGGGGTCCTTGGGCGGAGGGCTCTCGCCTGGTGCTGGCAGGACTACCGGGACGCACGGCCATGAGGGTGCTCGTTACGAGGAGGCAGACATGAGGGTCGCATGCACGGTCAACGGGCAGCCGCTCAGTGCAAACGACGTTGAACCGTCCGAGAGCCTCCTTCGCCTCCTTCGGGACCACCTGGGCATGATGGGCACCAAGAACGCCTGCGAGCAGGGCGAATGCGGCTCGTGCTCGGTTTACCTCGACGGCGTGCTCGTGTGCTCCTGCCTCGTGCTCGCCGCCCAGTCCGACGGCCGCAAGGTGACCACGGTCGAGGGCCTGGTAGGGAGCAGCGTGACCATCGATGGGTCGGGGAGCGGGCAGGGGACGGGCGGAGACGGTGGCGTGGGCAACGCTCGCGGGGTGGGCGGCGAGCTTCACCCGGTACAGCGCGCCTTCATCGAAGCGGGTGCTGTCCAGTGCGGCTTTTGTACTCCCGGGCTCGTGATGGCTACGCACGACCTGCTCCGGCGGATCCCCGACCCGGGTGACGACGACATACGTGAGGCCTTGGCCGGCAACCTCTGCCGCTGCACGGGCTACCAGAAGATCATCGACGCGGTGCACCTCGCCGCGCGCCTCTGACGGCGCTTGGACGGAACGCCGCATGCTCGCTTAGCCGCGTAGCGACGCCGAAGCGGTGCGTTGAGCAGTAATCAGCGCTTTCGGAGGCTCCCGCTGCCCTCCCGCCGCTCGGCCAGGTGACCTGACCCGGCCCGGCGCCCGAGCGGCGGCTCGCGCGTGAGCACGAGTGCGAGCGCCAGGGTACGGCCGGGCCCCCAGGGCCTCGCTCGGTGGCCCCGTCGCCCGGCCGTTACCTAGGAAATCGTAAAGAGCGTCCCGGTTTCGCCCGCCAGTGCCCGCTCGATGTTGACAGGGTCGCTGATGAGGGCCTCCTTGCCGTTGCCGGTGCCCCCGTTGCCGGTGCCCCCGGTGCTCCTGCTGCCGGCGCCCGGGCCAGCCTCGAGGAACTCGATGACGGCCTGCACCTTGGGCGCCATGCTGCCCTTGGCGAAGTGGGTGCCCTCGGCGAGGTACTGCTTAGCCTCGGCAACGGTCAAACGGTCGAGCTGGCGCTCGTCGGGGGTACCGAAGTTGAGCGCCACTTTCTCGACGGCGGTGGTTATGAGGAACATGTCAGCACCGACCTCGCGGGCCAAGAGCGAGCACCCGAGATCCTTGTCGATGACGGCCTCGACGCCATGCAGGGCTCCGGTGCCGTCTTTGACCACGGGTACCCCTCCGCCGCCGACGCCGACGACGATGACGCCGGCTTCGATCAATCTCTTGATGGGTTCGAGCTCGACTATGCGCAAGGGTTTTGGCGACGCGACCACGCGGCGCCAGCCCCGGTTGGCATCTTTTACGACCTCCCAGCCTTCCTGGTCCCGCCGCCGGACTGCATCGGCCTCGTCCATGAACGAGCCGATCGGTTTGGTCGGTTTGGAAAAAGCGGGGTCGTCCGCTGCCACTTCGGTCTGGGTCACCACCGCTACCACAGGCCTGTCGATCCCACGAAGGTGGAGCTCGTTTTGGAGGTTTTGCACGAGCGCGTAACCGATGGCGCCCTGTGTGTCGGCACCACAGACGTCGAGGGGGACCTCGTGCAGCTCGTGGGCTGCGAGCTCGGAACGGCGCAGGATGAAACCAACCTGCGGCCCGTTGCCGTGCCCGACG
>DATJMJ010000235.1:0-5604 GCA_035508795.1 Acidimicrobiales bacterium | reverse complement strand
GTGGTGCTGCTGCCCTCGCTCATCACCCTGATGGGCGAGAGGGCCTGGTACTTGCCGCGCTGGATGTCGAGAGGGTCAGCGCGACGCCCCGTGAACACAAACCGAGCGGCGGCACCAGCCATTGCAGCGTCATGCCCAATTCCTTTGTCCCGGTCCTCGGGTTCGGTGGGCGCCGTTACGAGCACCGCAGCGGGGCGCTCGTGACCGGCGTGCCGGCATCCGTCCGGTCGGTACCAGACGACTTACTGGCACGACGGCGAGGTTGTCCAACAACGTCGGCAGAGCGGTGCGAAATCCCAGGCGCGGCAATCAATTCGTCACGGCAAAGAGCTGCCAGCGCCCTGGGGCCCCCTTCAGCTCGTGCTCCCCGCGTCGCTCGAACGCTTCGGGCAGCTGGGCCACATTGCAGAGTGGGAAATTGCCAGGGCGTTTGGGAGAACGCCCAACGAGGTGCCACCCGGATCCGAGGGCAATCAACCAGCGGTCTCGCGCTGTCTTTGACTGTCCAGGCCCCAACTGCCCGTCAGGGGATCGATCTCTACCTGGTAGCGCCGGTTATGCGAATGGCATCCTGCGTCGTGCCTGGTTCATGCAGAACCTCGGCGAAACCTTCGTCACAGGCAGGTTCATAGCGCGCCGACCACTTTGAAGCCAGCACTCTCGAAGACGTGGTGTGGCCAGTTGACGCCGATGTAGTGGACGTTGTACTCGCCGTTGCTCAGCTTCGCCACCCGGTCGATGATGGCCCCGGGGTAGGCGGCCAGCGCAGCTTCTGTCGCCTTGTTAGCGGTTGCCCCGCTGACGATCGTGCCCTGCCCGGCACTCCAGTTCGCTGGGATCTGGCCGACCTGCGTTGACGCGGTCGTTTCACCCTTCTTGAGAGGGACCACGCTCGTCGTCGCTTTCGCACTCGCGGCCGACTTGTAGCCGATGACGAGCTCCGAGGCCGTGATGGTCGTCGAGTTGACCGTACCCAGTGCGAGGACGCTTTGGCCTTTAGTAACGGCCTTTGCTGAGGTCGAGCTCGTCCCCTTCTCGTAAGTCGTGGAGGACTTCTCGTCGACGGTCACCTTTTGGCCCGCCGACGTCGTCATCGTGAAGCTCGACTTGGACACACTGTCGACCGTGCCTAATGCTCCACCTTGCGCCGGTGCAGACCGAGCATTGGATGCCCCGCTGGCGGCGGAGGCGCTGGGGACCACGACTTGGCTTGCCGTGGCCGAGGGGGACGTGGCGACACTGACGGAAAGGGCCATCACGGCAGACATCAGCGCAGCGGCCGCGGCCCGTCCCCTTCTCGTGTTCGCCAGCAACCGCCGTACCCGAAGCCGGCAAGCTCGCGTGGCCATGGGGGGCGAGGCCGACGGTCCCGGCGAAGCGGCTGGCGGGGGAGGCGGCACAGAGCCCGCGCCGCCTGGACTTGTAGCAACCGACGGTCCTGAGGTAGTGCTCGGTACGGGCCGAGCGGAAAGGGTCTCGTGGAGGTTTGTTGGTCGGATATCGCTCATGATGGCGCTCCTTTGTTCGGCTAACTATCTGCCGTAAAAACAGCCTGGCGTCGCCCTGTGCCTTGTTTCGTGAATGTCCAATAAAACTGTCATTCGTCGGGCTCATGACTAGGCTGGAGATGTGGAGCTCCGCCAGCTCGACCATTTCGTCGCAGTCGCCGAGGACGGCAGCTTCACCAAGGCGGCCCGCCGCCTCAACTACGTGCAGTCGGCCCTGTCGGTGTCGGTCCAGGCGCTCGAGCGTGAGCTCGGGATCCGCCTTTTCGACCGCACGACCCACCGGGTCACCTTGACCGGTGCCGGTGAGGCCCTTATGCCGGCGGCGCGCCGGACGCTCGCGGCGGCGGAGGAGACCCGTGGCATTGCTGCGGCGGTCAGAGGCGTCCTACGGGGGACGCTGCGCGTGGGCATAATGCAGTCCGTCGCCTTCGCAGACCTCCCCGGGCTGCTCGGACGTTTCCATCGCCAGCATCCCGCCGTCGAGATCCAGGCGCGGCCCGCCGTCGGCGGTTCGGCCGCCCTCCTCGAGGAGCTCCGCCAGGGGCGCCTCGACATCGCCTTCATCGCCCTTGTCGACCGGCCGTCGGGGGTGAACGCTGTGCCCCTGGGCTCAGAGGACCTTGTCCTCGTGGCCGCTCCCGGACATGCGCCGGCTGGTCGCAGGCCCGTAACTCTAGACGCCCTGGTCGATGCCACCTTCGTGGACTTCCCGCCCGGCTGGGGGGTGCGCACCGTCGTGGACCGGGCGTTCCTCGCCGCTGGCCTCGATCGGCGTGTGACCATCGAGGTCGCCGACCTGACCACCTGCGTCGAGCTCGTGCGGGCGGGCCTCGGCATTGCCCTGTTGCCGCCATCGCTGCTGCATTCAGGCGGTCCCGAGCTCCTTCAGCGGGCGCTCTCGCCACGTATCACGTGGCAGGTCGTGATGGCCACGCCGTCGAGCCGGGCGAACGCTGCCGCAAATGCGCTGGCGCAGCTCGTCACCGAAGCCCGACCGCAAGCGTAGGACACTGAGTGTCTGCCTCAAAATGGCCCAGCGACTATGGCTTTCCTGGACGGCAGCCGCTCGATCGCACGACGGAAAGGTCAGTTGGGACACTGACGAGTCAGGATCCGACTGGGGATTTCCCACATGCGAGCCCACCTGGGCCCACAAAAGATGTAGGGGCTACCTTCCCAAACACTCGATGCCGGACCAAGCTGTGGTCAAGAGCCGCAGTGGCATCCTGGGCCGCCTCGGCGGACCTCCGGTCCCCTCAAGAGATCGCCAGCGCCGAGCTCAAGCAGCTCAGGTTGGTGGGCGCACCGCTCGCCCAGGGCCATTTTCGGTCGACGTTCAGCTTGGCGCGCCAGCACGCCCTTGGCGGGGGGCGCAAGCCCCGGGAGGTTGCCCGGTCCCGGAAAGCCGCCTACCAGGTAGCGCTCGACCAAGCCTCAAAGGCCGACCCGGCTTTCCGGGTGGAGATGCCAGACGGGTGGTTCGACGAGGCGTGAACCTTCAGCAACTGAGAGTTCGAGTCGCCCCGGCTGCGAGTGCAGCGATCGGACCGGCAGGCACTCACTTACCATCGGCGGTTGCCGGTTCGTTCTTCGGCCCGTTGCCTTTACTTACACGCGTGTGGTACTACTTCTGCTGCCCTTGCCCGTTGGATGTCACTTTGGGTGCCCAGCAGGCCAAGGGCGACGCCCACTAGGCCAAGCAAGACACCCAAGCGGTGCCCGCTCAAGCCAGGGCGGGGCGCCGTGAGCGCCCCGGTCACCTCCACCAGTGCTAGTAGGGCCAGGCCGACGACCCGCAAGGACCGCATGGTAAGCGCTTGGCGCCGGCGCGCACGCTCGAGCGAGGCATGGGTTGGTGCCCGTCCAGGGGTCACGTCCTCCACGCTAGGCCCGTCTGGCCAGGGCGGTCATCAGCCCCAGAGTTGAAACCTCGCCGGCTTATGTCCACCCCTGGGTGGAGGTCCCGTCAACTCTGGGACAGCGGTCCGGCCCGTACAAGTTCAACCCCGGCGCCGATGACGTTTTTGCAAGTCCCGCTTAGGGTTTTCAATAGCAGAAGAATTTCGACCGCAGCAACGAGCACGGAGGAAAATGCACACGACCGAAATAGAAGGCCCAGCGGCCGAGCTGGCGGCGGTGCCGGCCCAAACGCCTGCCCCAGCGATCAGTGTCACCGGCCTTGTCAAGTCCGATGGGCCGTACAAGGCCGTTGACGGCATCGACCTGGAAGTTAGGAGTGGCGAGATCTTCGCTTTCTTGGGGCCTAATGGTGCTGGCAAGACGACGACGGCAGAGATCCTCGAAGGCTTCCGCCAGCCCAGTGCCGGCAAGGTCTTGGTACTGGGCACCGACCCGGCCGACGCCGACGGTGCTTGGCGGAACCGCGTCGGTGCCGTGCTGCAGGAATCACAACCTGAACCTGGCCTCACAATGCGCGAGTGCCTCGAACTGTACGCCGGCTACTACAGCGCCCCGCGGGACATCGACGAGACGCTCGAGCTCGTCGGGCTAGAGGAAAAAGCCAGCGCGAGGGCCGAACATCTCTCGGGTGGCCAACGCCGCCGCCTCGATGTCGCCCTTGCCCTCATTGGGGACCCCGAGCTCATTTTCTTGGACGAGCCGACTACCGGGCTCGACCCATCGGCGCGCCGTGACGCCTGGGAGGTCATCGACGGGCTGCGCCGGCTCGGCAAGACCGTTTTCCTCACGACCCACTACATGGACGACGCAGAGCACCTGGCCGACCGGATCGCTGTCATCGCCGAGGGCAGGATCGTCGCCGAGGGCACACCAGGAAAACTCGGCGGGCGAGACGGCTTGGGCGCAACTGTAACATCCAGCCTCCCAAGTGGCCTAGGTGTGAGCGACCTGCCGTCTGCCCTCCAGTTGCTCGCCACCAGGGGGCCGGGGCGCAGCGTCGTGCTCCACAGCCACTCCCCGCTCGCCCACGTCCATTTTCTTAGCGACTGGGCGGTCACCACCGGCGTCGACCTCCCACACCTCGAAGTCCGCCGGCCTTCTCTCAAAGAGGTCTACCTATCCCTCACCGACCACCGAAAGGACAACCAATGATCTTCCTCATTCGCTGGCTAGTACGCCGCTTACGTGCCCGTGAGCAAAGCGTCCGGGCTCACCCAAACCACTGAAAGGACGAACAATGATCTTCCTTATCCGCTGGGCCTACCGGCGCTCGCGTCCCAAGAGGGGCGGGGAGCCGCCGAGAGCGCCCAGGACCGCAGGACCTGAGCCCAAGGCCAAGAGCGACTTTTCGCTCGTCCTTCAC
The DNA here is from genome assembly GCA_035508795.1 of Acidimicrobiales bacterium. Taxonomy (GTDB): domain Bacteria; phylum Actinomycetota; class Acidimicrobiia; order Acidimicrobiales; family Palsa-688; genus DATJMJ01. The sequence goes on along the minus strand of DATJMJ010000235.1, from coordinate 813 downwards.
CAGACCCGCTACGACGTGGTGAGCTTCTTCCGCAACGGCCAGGCCAGGTTCTTCACTCTGGCCCTACCAGTTATGTTCTTGGTCATCTTTGTGAGCCTCTTCGGCAGTGGGACAGTAGGGCCCGACCACACGAAGGAGTCGACTTATTTCGTGCCCGGCATCGCGGCCATGGCCGTGATCTCAGCCTCGTTTGTCAACCTGGTCATATCGGTCACCGCACAGCGCGAGGCTGGAGTACTCAAACGACGCCGGGCGACACCTGTGCCTGCAGCTGTGCTCATCGCGGGTAGGGCCTTGACCGCCGTTTCCATCTCGTTGATGGTCATCACTATCGTCCTCGTGATCGGCCGCCTCGCGTACAACGTCGGCGTGCCCCTGCAGGCGCTGCCTGCCTTGGCGCTTACCGCGATTGTCGGTTCGGCAACCTTCTGCGTCTTCGGTTACGCCGTCTCCACCCTGATCAGCTCTTCCGACGCCGCCCAACCCATCGTCCAAGCGACCGTACTGCCGCTTTATTTCATCTCGGGCGTCTTCGTGCCTGGGGTCGAGATCCCCAGCTGGCTACAACGCATCGCCCAGTTCTTCCCGGTCGAGCACCTGGCAGCCCCCACCACGGCTTCGGCCCAACCGGCCAAGCGAATTCGGTCGCCTGGGGCGATCTCGGTGTGCTGGCCGTCTGGGTGATCGCTGGGCTTGTCGTCGCGCTGTGGCGCTTCAGGTGGGCACCGGCCGCCGCCATGGCCTGAGAGTTGGGTGCACAACCATGTCAGACGCACAACTGCACACTTCACACCCGGCACCGCACGAGGCCGC
>DATJMJ010000234.1:0-5221 GCA_035508795.1 Acidimicrobiales bacterium | reverse complement strand
AGACTCGCCGACAACAGATCCCGCACAACGCACGGAGCGACGCGAGCAGCTGTCCCTGCTCGCCACCGCGGTCGATCGGCTCCCACCCCGCCAGCACGAGGTGTTCGTGGCAGTCGCCCTCAACGACGTCCCGATGGACGTTCTGGCGTTCAAGCTCGGTTCCACCCGAAACGCGATCTACAAAAACCTGTTCGACGCGCGCCGTAGTCTGCGGAGGAGCATGGCCGCCGACGGTCACCCCGTCTTCCCGGAGGACATTAGTCGTGACTGAAGACAAGCACCTCCAAGGTTTGCTGCGATCCGAAGACGGAGACCCTGGATGCGACGCAGGCATCGAGATCTTCGACGCCTACATCGACCTTGAGCTCGCAGGCGAGGATCCCGCGGCGACATATCCCGGCACCGCGATCCATCTGCGGACCTGCCCGGCGTGTCGCATCGACCACGACGGGCTGCTTGAAGCGGCCCGGCGATTCGGAGACATCACACCTAGCTGACCAGCGGGGTTGGTGTCGCGGAGGCCTCAAGTGGGCCTGCAGCTCCGCACCGCCTGACAGCTCCGGGAACGGGTGGATATGGGAAAAGCGTTGTGTATTGCTGGCTCAGGCGCTCTCTAGTTCAATTACGTTGACGGAGTGGGATGGCAATTCGAGGGCTAGGCGCTCGGCGTCTGTGTTGAGCTCTGTGCGGCTCGGTACGACTGCGTCCGGTTTGGCCACGTCATTGAAGTCGTCAATATCACTGCCTGTCAGGGTGGTCAGCCGCGCGGTGGACGAAAGACGCCGCCCCGGGAGCCATATCCCACAACTGAGCGGCTCGTCGGGGTGAAGGTTGGTTATTGCTATGGCGACTTTGCCGGTGTCCCGGTCTATCGTGACGGCTGCATCCCCCTCCGGCACGTAGGCACTGCGACCGTCCTCGCCTCGGGCGTCGAAGCCTTCGACCAAGACGTTGGCGTCGAGGACCTCAGGCAACATCGACGATGCGTACATCTCGCACACATAAAAAGTGGGCCTGAGCACGATGCCTGCGTCGTAAGCGTAAATTGGCCCACGCGTGTTCACCAGGGGCGAGAAATTAGTCATGGCCACGTTGCGGCAATGGCGTAGAGCGGCGTTGAGGAAACAAGCATGCAGTACGGCGTCGGCCATGGTGTAGGTGGAATTGTCATCGTTCTTAGCCCATTCGGACAGGTCAGGCAGCTCTCGGCCCGCGTGGCCCGGGTGATGCCAATAGCGAGGGTTCCACTCGTCGAACGCGATGCGGACGCGGTCGGAGAGCCCCGTCAGTTCGAGCAGGTGCTCGGCCCGCGTGATTATGTGCTCGGCGTGGCCGTGCCGGGCCATCATTTGTTCGTAGGTGGCATCGCCGCCGGCGGCGTAGGCGTGGACCGCCAAAAGGTCCAACTGGTCCCCCGCCGACCGGAGCAGGCCGAGGTCCCAATCGAGCTCGCTGGCGGCCGCGGCAGCCAACGTGACCCGGTGGTCAACCCGCCGCATCATCTTGGCCGCCTCTCGCACGAACCTGCCCCACTCGCTCGCATCGTGGGCGCCGATCTCCCAATCCCCGTAGTTCTCGTTGCCGATGCTCCAGAAACGGACACCGAACGGCTCTACGTGCCCGTTTGCGGCGCGCAGTCGGGCGTTGCGAGTCCCATCACGCATGTTGCAGTACTCAACCCAGTCGCTCATTTCCTCCTGGGTGCCCGTGCCGGCGTTGGTGCAGATGTACGGCTCTGCACTGACAGCTCGGCAAAAGGCAATGAACTCATCGGTCCCAAAAGTGTTGGGCTCTTCGGCTCGCCATGCCTTGTCGTAGCTCGCGTGACGGTCGGGGCCGGTCCCATCCCTCCAGTGATAGCTTGACACGAAGCAGCCGCCCGGCCAGCGGATGGCTCCCGGCCTCAGCCGCCGCACCGCCTGGAGGACGTCTTGGCGAAGCCCTTCCGTGTCGGCCAAATGGGAGCCGGGCTGGTAGATGCCTCCGTAGACCTGCCGGTGGAACTGCTCCACGAAATAGCTAAAGAGCATCGGGCTAGCCTTTCCGGCCGAACGTTGCCAGTCGATGTTGAGCTGGAGATGTCCCGTCACGGCTCTTCGCCCTCCCGATGTCCTTTATGTTGTTGCCCGTTAGGCAACATAGTTCTGCTGGCGGTCATGTCGAGCATGACTTCGGGGTAGCCGTCGTAGATGCGTTCTGAGCCGGTGGCGCCGGTGGTGAGACGGTACAGCACGACTCGTGATCGCAGCTGTTGCCATCAACGGGCGAGGAGCGTGTCCAGTTTGCGGAATCCCTCCTGGATGCCTACTTCCATGCCGCTGGCGACGAACGCGTCGCGGGCGTCGAAGCTGTCGACGAGCGAGGTCGCGGTGAGCCGGCTGCGGTTGTCCGCCAGCTCCTGGAAGACGTAGCGTCCGAGGGACACGTTGTCGGGCCATGAGGTCTGGCTCGGCATGTGCCCGGAGGTTGAATTCGATGGAGTGCCTTCGGTGCAGAAGGAGACACGACGCCCCCGAGTCAGCTCACCTCGCCCCCGCAGCAAAGTCCGACAGCAGTCGGCTGGTCGTTTGCGGGTCTTCCATCATCGGGGTATGCCCGACGCCGGCCAACAGCTCGACCCGGGCTCCAGGTACGGCCCTGTAGGCGGCAGCCGACGAAGAGCGCCAACGCTGGTCGTCGGTGCCGAATACCACCAGCACCGGTAGGCCCAACTCGGTCAGCCGATCGGGAAGGCTCCGCTGCCCGAGGTAGTCGAGCGGCGCACGCATTGCTTCCACAAAAGATCGGTGCGTCATTCCCAGCACGTGCTTGATGAAGGCGTCGGGGATCTCGACGGGGCGGGTGAAGCCACTGCGCGCGGACTTGCGGACGGTGGCCTCAGTTTTTAGGTGCCATAGCAGCGACCCTATAAATGGGGCCATTATGAGACGGAAGATCCGGCTTTCAGGGATCTTGGCGTCGGGGTCGGGGCCCATGTCGATGAGCGCTAGGGCTGCCACCGAGTCGGGCCGCTGCTCGGCCAGGGCGGTGGCCACTGTGCAACCCGAGGAATGCCCGATCGCCGTCACCCGGGTGACGCCAAGTTCGTCCAGAGCGGCGCCTACCCGCCGAGCCTGGGTTGGTATGTCGCCGCTGCCAGCTTGACTTGCCGACTTCCCCCGGCCGAGCCCGTCGATACGGATCACATGGAAGGCGTCGATGAGGAACGGGACTACCGGGCCCCATAGGGCCAGCGGGACCGCCGCGTTGCTTAGCAGCACCAAGGCGGGCGCGCTCGGCTTGCCATCTTCCACGACGTGCAGGTCACGACCGGCAACCCGGAAGACCCGGTGACCAGCATCCTCGCCGGGCCAGGTGCGCGTTGTCTTGCGCGTGCTCTTTGTCACGGGCGTGGCCGGACTTGGTCCTGGTCCCTGCCGAGCCCGTCGCCGGTGCCGCTCCTCCATGGCTGGAGTTTGTCGGGGTTGCGTACGGCCCAGATGTGCTTGATCCGGCCAGCTGCAATCTCGAAGGCGAACACCGTCACGGTTACGCCGTCTTGCTGAGCCACCAGGCCGGGCTGACCGTTGACGGTGCGCTCCAAGATGGTCGCGTTTCCAGGCGCCCTGCGGGCGAGACCGACCGCGAAACGCGCGATCTGCTCGCCGCCCTGGATGGGGGCGTACGCCGTCTTGACGAGGCCTCCGCCGTCGGCGGTCAGGATGGCGTCGGGATCAAGGAGGCCGACCAGGGCACCGACGTCCAGCGCTTGCCATGCCCTTTTGAAGTCTCTGACCAGTCCGGCCTGCTCGGCTGACGGGACGGGCGGGGAGTGGGCGGCGCGTACCCGGCGCCGGGCTGACGAAGCGAGCTGGCGGCAGGCCGCCGGAGTACGTCCAGTGATGCCTGCGACGTTGGCGAAGGGGTAAGCGAACACGTCGTGCAGGATGAACGCCACCCGTTCAGCGGGGGTCATTGCCTCGAGCACGACCAGGAAGGCCATGCTGATCGACTCGTCCAGCGTGATGCGGTCCGCCGGGTCGGCCGGGCCGCCGCTCTGCTGGCCGCCGGGCCACTCCGCCGGCTCGGGAAGCGGTTCGGGGATCCATTGGCCCACGTAGGTCTCTCGCCGGGCCCGTGCCGATGTGAGCAGGTCGAGGCAAATGCGGCTGGCGACCGTGTTCAACCAGGCGCCGGGCGAGGAAATGGCGTCCTGCTCCTGGGGGGACATGGCGTACCAGCGGACGTAGGTCTCTTGGACGACATCCTCCGCCTCGGCGAGGGAGCCGAGCAGCCGGTAGGCCAGGTTGATCAGCTGACGCCGCTCGCCCATCATCACGCCCAGGCTCGGGTCGGTCGTGACGTGTTCTGGCTCGGATTGGCTGGTCATTGTCCCAGAGTCTCCCTTGGTCACGGTGTGCTACCCGGTACGACGAAATATCGCGCCGGAATGTGAGGCGGCGCGTCTCACATTCCGAGGGGCTGCGTCGTCGTAGTGGAAAAGGGCACACGGTCCCGCCAGGAGCCTGCCTGGCGGCAACTTCCCCAAGGAGGTGCGCGATGATGCCGGCCCAGCTACTCGACGACCCCGATCTTCACACGGCGCAGCCAACCGGGTACGCAAAGATGACGACCGAAGTCAGCGTGCCTGAACTGGCGGGACCGGCGGCGGGAGACGAGGACCGAAGGTGGAAAGCCTTGGTCGTGCTCGCCGCCTTGCAGTTCATGCTGGTGCTCGACGCCACGGTCGTCAACATCGCACTGCCGTCTATCAAGCGTGATCTGGGCTTCAGCCAGGCCAACCTTGCGTGGGTCGTCGACGCCTACTTGTTAGTTGCCGGAGGCTTCCTCCTGCTCGGAGGAAGGCTGGCCGACCTCTTCGGCAGGCGTCGCATCTTCCTGGCCGGAGCCGTCGCCTTCGCGCTGGGCTCGCTTGCCAGCGGCTTGGCGCAGGACCAGGGAACGCTGATCGCGGCCCGTGCCTTGCAAGGTACCGGCGAGGCGCTGGCCGGGCCGGCCGCGCTCTCGATCATCGCCATCCTTTTCACCGATCCCAAGGAACGGGCCAAGGCACTGGGCATATGGGGAGGACTGGCCGGTCTGGCCGGGGTTGTCGGCGCCGTGCTGTCCGGAGTGATCGTGGACGTTGCCTCATGGCGTTGGATCTTCTGGGTCAACCTTCCCGTGGCGGCCGCGGTGATCATCGTCGCCCCACGGATCCTCCGGCCCGACAAAAGGGCTC
>DATJMJ010000233.1:0-5924 GCA_035508795.1 Acidimicrobiales bacterium | reverse complement strand
CATCGGTTTCGGCATGCGGCTCGCCCTCGACCCCTGAAGGGGCCTGACCCAACGGGCCCGGCCCGGCCCGGCCGCCCGGCGCGTGGCTCCCAGGCAGCCTCGGCCGGGCCGAGCTGCTCAAGGCACTGTGCCCGGCTCACTTGCACGGCCACTGTTCGTGTGCCAGCATCATGTATGAATGTCTATACAATTGGAGGCGCTTCGCCGGAAGCTCGACCGTTCGGGGCGGGCGCCTCTTTACGACCAGCTGAAACGGTGGCTGTCGAACCAGATCCTCTCGGGAGAGCTCGCCCCCGGGGTGCAATTGCCGGACGAGCTCGAGATCGGCGAGCGCCTCGGGGTGAGCCGAGGCGTCGTGCGGCAGGCTTTGACGGAGCTGCACCGCGAGAGGCTGGTCGACCGGCAACGGGGCCGTGGCACCTTCGTGGCGGCGCCGAAAACGGCCGTGGGCCTGATCGGTGGGCTGCGGGGCCTCGCAGACGATGCCGCTCTGCGGGGCCAGACGGTTGACAGCCAGGTGCTGCAACTTCGTGAGGTCCCGGCGGACGAGCTCGTCGCCAGCAGCCTCAACCTCGCGCAGGGTGAGGCCGTGGTCAAGCTGGAACGGTTGCGGTCGCTCGACGGCGAGCCGCATGTGCTGGTCGAAACCTACCTCCCGGCCGTGCTGGTCCCGCGCCTGGTGCACCGCGATCTGAGCGGCCCGGCGTCGCTCTACAGGATCCTCCGCGAGGAGTACGAGCTGCCGATCGTCTCGTGCGTACGCCGCGTCGAAGCAACTGTCGCGGGTACAAGAGAGGCAAGGGCGCTCGGCTTGAGGAGGGGGGCGCCCCTGCTCACGCTCCGCAACATCGGTTACACGACGGGAGCGAGGCCGCTCGACTATTTCGTAGCGTCTCACCGTGGGGACCACACTGCCTTCGAGGTCGAGCTCACGAGCCCCTTGGGCAGTGCCGCAAGTTTTGGGCAGGTGCCGGTCGGCCGAGGCGCTGCGCCGTGACCACGAACTTGCTGTTGGGGGTCGACCTCGGGACCCAAAGCGTCAAGGCGGCCCTTTTTGGCACAGACGGCGGATGCCGGGCCGAGGCTGCCCGCGAGGTTGCGGTCCGCCGGCGCTCCGCCGAGGAAGTCGACCAGGCCCCAGAAGATTTCTACGCAGCGGCGGTCGCGACCATCAGCGCGTGCATGTCGAGCTGCGGTTGTGAGCCGAGTGATGTCGCTGCGGTCGGGGTCGCCGGCCAGATGGCAGGGATCCTCGGCGTGGGGCCCGGTGGGGAGGCCGTCACGCCCTACGATTCGTGGCTCGACTCGCGCTGCCGTCCCCAGCTCGACGAAATCGAAAAAGCGCTCGGCACGACGGTCACCGCCCTCACGGGTTGCCCGCCGATGGTCGCGCACGCACCCAAGATGCTCTGGTGGCGCAGGGAAAGGCCCCGTGCCAACGCAGAGGTTGCCAAGTGGGTAGTGCCGAGCGCGTTCGTCACCGGCAGGCTTTGCGAGCTGAGCGCCGAAGAGCTCTACATCGACTGGACGCACCTCCACTTCAGCGGCCTGGCAGATGCGCAAGCCGGCTGCTGGTCCTCACAACTCGTAGAAGGCGTAGGTATCGCGCCGTCACAGCTTCCTCGCATCGTCGCGCCAACCGACATCGTCGGCGCGCTCGCCAAGGAGGCCGCATCGGCGTGCGGGCTGACCGCCGGGGTACCGCTCGTGGCCGGGTTGGGGGATACCGCTGCCGGAGTGCTCGGGGCGGGCATCGTGCGGCCGGGCCAGTTGCTCGACACGGCAGGGACGGCGTCGGTGTTGGCAATTTCGGCCGACAGCTTCAGGCCGGACATGACAGGGCGTCTCGTCACCATGAAAGGTGCGCTCCCGGGGCAGTGGATATCCTTGTCCTATCTCGCCGGCGGCGACCTTTTGAGCTGGTTGGGGCGATCGCTTGGGCCTGTCCCGCTCCAAGAGCTGGTCGGCGAAGCACAGGACGCGCCGGCCGGGCGGGCAATTTTTGTCCCGCACCTGGGCGGCCGCATCCTGCCTTCGGCACCGGGCGCACGTGGCGGCTGGGTCGGCATCAACCTCTCCCACAACCGGGGCGACCTCGTCCGGTCCGTGCTGGAGGCAATCGCGTTCGAATACGCCGGCTACCTCGAGCGGGCTTTGGAGCTTTTCCCGGAACTGGTGCCCTCCGAAGTGCGGGTCATCGGCGGCGGCAGCGACAACAAGTTGTGGGACCAGATAAAGGCCTCAGCGCTCGGCTTGCCCTACGTCGGCCTGGGACGGGAGAACTTCAGTTGCTGGGGGGCCGCCATCGTCGCCGGCTCGGCCGTGGGCGTAATTCCCGACCCAGCCGCGGCTGCGCTGTCGGCGACCGCCGAAAGCTCGCGTGCAGAGCCCGACCCCGAGCTCCGCCGGGTGTACGACCTTTTGCGGCCCAGTTATGAAGCCGCCGTCGAAATGCTTGTCACTCCTGGCACCTTTGCCCCCCAACCGAAGGAGGTCCCTTGGTGACCACCGCACCCGTCAAGCTCGCAGTGATCGGCGCCGGCCGTGCCGGGCTGCTGCACGCAGTCAACGCTCAGCGCTGGGTCGGCGCGACCGAGCTTGCCTGCATCGTCGACGCCGACCCTGTGACAAGGGAAAAATCGAGCGCGGAGCTCGGCGTCCCCGGTTTTGAGACCTTTGAGGAGGCGGAGGGCCGGGCAAGCTTCGACGCCGTCGTCATCACGACGCCCACCTCGACCCACTGCGACCTGTCGCTCGCTGCAGCCGGCGCCTGCAAGCACATCTTCTGCGAAAAGCCGATGGCCCTCACGCTCGAGGAGTGCGACCGAATGGCCGCCGCGTGCGAAAAGGCCGGGGTCGTGTTGCAAATAGGTTTCGTGCGACGCTTCCAGCCCGAGTTCGTCGAAGCCAAGCGGCGGGTCGACGCGGGAGAAATCGGGAGGCCGATGCTGGTGAAATCGCTCACCCGCGGCCCCGGCCTTCCGCCCGCTTGGGCGCACGACATCCAGCGCTCGAACGGTCTCCTGGCCGAGGTGAACAGCCACGATTTCGACTCCGTCCGCTGGCTCGCCGGCTCGGAGATCGAGCGCGTTTACGTCGAGACGGCCAACTTCAAAGGCGCCGAACGGGGCGTCACGGCTGCGGGCTTCTACGACAACGCCATCGTTTCCCTCCGCATGGCGAGCGGCGCCTTAGGCATGGTCGACGGGGCCTGCCCGGCGGATTACGGTTACGACGCAAGGGCGGAGATCCTCGGGACGGAGGGGATGATCCTGATAGGTGACAACCGTTCCCTGGCACTGCTGCAAGCGCGCTCGCGCGGCAGCGGCGAGATCGCTACCTACTCATCGTGGCCCGAACGCTTCGAGCCCGCATACCGCGAGGAACTGAGGCACTTCGCCGAGGTCATTACCAACGGCGGCAAGGCGGCCGTCGGCGCTGCTGACGGCCGGGCGGCAGTTGCTGCGGTGCTCGCCGCCAACCGTTCGTGGCAGGAAGAGCGGCCGGTCCGCATCCCGGGTGAGGACCTTTGAACGGGCTGGTGGTCGCCTACCGCCCCGGTCCGCCGGGCCGGCCTGCGCTCGCCCTGGAGGAACGGCCCGTGCCCGAACTGGCCGATGGCGAGGTGCTCCTGCGGGTGGACGCGTGCTCCATCTGCGGGACAGACCTGCGTATCGCGTCGGGGGGCCACGCTGCTTTCGCCGACGGGGCGGGCCGTGTCCCCGGGCACGAAGTTGTAGGTACTGTGGTCGCTTCGAAGGCGGGCGGAGCTCCCCGGGTGGGGGAGCGAGTTTTCGTAGCTCCCAACTACGGCTGCGGGGCCTGCCGCCAGTGCAAATTGGGCATGGTCAACCTGTGCGAGCGGCCGCGGGCGACCGGCATAACAGAAGACGGCGGGTTTGCCCAATACCTGCTGCTCAATCGTGAGCTTGTGGGCCAGGGCAACCTGCTGACCGTCGACGGCGACGTAGAAGCCAGCGCACTGGCTCTCGCGGAGCCGCTCGCGTGTGCGTGGCGGGGGTCGCAAGCCTGCCGGATAAACCAGGGCGACGTCGTGGTCGTCTACGGGGCAGGGCCGATAGGCCTGCTGCACGTGGCGCTCGCCAAATTGGCAGGTGCGTCGGCCGTAATCGTCTACGAGCCGAACGCTGCCCGGCGGGAGCTCGCCATCGTGTGGGGTGCGTCGTCGGCGCCCGGCGGCGAGGAGGACCTCCGCGATGCCCTCACCGCGGCCGGGGCAACTTCGGGCGCAGACGCCGTCATAGTCGCAGCGCCGGCTCCCGCGGCCCAGCGCCAGGCGCTCGAGCTGGCCGCTCCGGGAGGCCGCGTAAACTTCTTTGCCGGGCTCCCCCGGGGCGGCAAAGGGGTCGAGCTCGACACGAACCTCATCCACTACAAAGAGCTTTTGGTAACGGGGACGACGGCCAGCACTAACGGCTCGTGCCGTGCCGCGCTCGAGCTGATCGTGAGCGGGCAAGTAGACGCGGCTTCGCTGATAGGGGCTCGGCGCCCGCTCACTTCGGCCGTCGAGGCCTTCGAACTGGCGGCGACGGGCGACGTGATGAAGGTGGTGGTGCAGCCGTGAGCGCCCCGTCCGGCGCCCGGGCGGCGGAGCGTCCGCTCCGGGAGTGCGTCGTAGTCGTGACGCCGAGATCCTTTGGGAGCAGCGACCCGTCCTTGCGCGACGACCTCGAGCGCCAAGTGGGCGAGGTCCGCTACCACCCCGGCCCGCTCGGGGCGGCCGAGCTTTCGGTGCTCGTCCGTGACGCCGACGGGTTGCTTGCCGGGCTCGACGAAGTCTCGGCTGAGGTGTTGTCCGCGGCGGGAAGGCTGCGGGTGGTCGCCCGCTACGGGGTGGGCACGGACCGCGTCGACCTCGAGGCGGCCCGGCGCTGCGGGATAACGGTGACTGTGACCCCCGGTGCCAATGCCAACGCGGTGGCCGAGCTCACAATTGCCTTGGCTTTTGTGCTCGCCCGCCCCATCTTCGAAGGGCACGCGCGCGTCCTTGGCGGCGAGTGGCCTTCGCTCAGAGGTTTCGAGCTGTCCGGCAAATGGCTTGGTTTGGTCGGCCTCGGCAGGGTCGGGTCCCTTGTGGCTGCCAAGGCGAACGCCCTCGGCATAAAGACGTTGGCCTACGACCCGAATATCACCCAGGCACGACTGGCGGGCCTCGTCAGCTTCGAGGAGCTGGCGGCGCGCTCCGACCTGGTGTCGCTCCACGCACCGCTCACGGAGGCGACACGGGGGATGGTGGGGCGCAAGGTGTTCGAACGCATGAAGGAGGGATCCGTGCTCATCAACACGGCCCGCGGCGCTTTGGTGGACGAGGAGGCACTGCTCTGGGCACTCGACGACGGCCCGCTCAGGGCAGCCGCTCTCGACGTGCTCACCGATGAACCGCCTGCCTCCGGCAACCCTTTGCTCGGCCGGGCCGATGTCATCGTGCTGCCCCACATAGCCCCGCACACAGACGAAGCGACTGCTGCGATGGGACGCGCTGCGCTCGAGGACCTCCTGGCGGTGCTGTCCGGCCGGTCGCCTCGCCACGCCGTAGCCGCTCCCGTGGAGGCCGCATGACAGCGGGTGGCGCTGAGAGCGATGGGCAACCGACGACGAGGCACTTCAGCTTCATCGGCGTTACGACCCAAAAATCGGCCATTATGAGGGTGTTCCCTGCCTGGGCGCGGCATTTGGGCCTTGCCGGCGCCGATATCGTCGGGTACGACTTCCCGCTGCACGCCGAGCCGCAGCGCTACCGGGAAGTGGTCGAGCACATCCGTGACAGCCCCGCCGAGGCCGGGGGGCTCGTAACGACACACAAAATAGACCTTTTTCAAGCGTGCCGGGACATTTTCGATTTCATCGACCCTTATGCAGAGCTTTGCGGCGAGGTTTCGTCGCTTTCCAAGAGGGACGGCCAG
>DATJMJ010000232.1:0-2723 GCA_035508795.1 Acidimicrobiales bacterium | reverse complement strand
GGACCGGACAGGCTTTGCCGGTCCGGCTGTGAGAACTCGTAGGGACCGGACGCAACGGTCATCGTCGCCGGGCCAAGATGCCCTTCCGCACGCCCGCTCCCCTTCAGCGCGGCAGGGTTGGAGGGAAAGAGCGAGGACGGTCTTACCAAAGCCGCATTGCCGGCCCTTTTCTTAGCGAGGATGCCGCGGGCGAGGTGGGGGACGACCTCAACCGCTACGACGGACAGCACCACCGAAACTACTCCGGCCGGTACGTCGAGGAGGTAGTGGTTCCCCGTGGCGAGGACTGCAGCCGCCGTCACCAGCAGGTAGGCGGAGCCGAAAGTGATCGCCACAGTCTTGCCTCTCCGGCTACGGGCCAGCCTCCAGGCGACGAAGCAGCACCAGGCCGCATAGCCCACGTGCATCGAAGGCATCGCAGCCAATTGGTCGGCATGGCGCACAAGCGTGTTGTGCCAGCCGAGGCCGTCCGACGTGGCCACAACATCGACGAAGCCCGGCAGCATTCGTGGAGGAGCGACCGGGAAGGCCCAGAACACGGCAAAGGCGATGAGGTTGGCCAGCACGATCTCGTTACGGACAGGCCGGTAAATATCCGGGCGGCGCCACCACGTATAGGCGGCGAACCCGAAGGTGACACCGAAGATGGCCACCGCGTAGAAGTTGGAAGTGACGTAGGCCAGGAGACTTTGATGGGCCAGCCAGTGGTCGAGGGCCCGTTCGGGGTCGAGCCCTATTGAAGTTTCGAAAGAAAGCAGGCGATGGGCATTGTCGATGGCCCGGTGGAACCGCAGCGGGGCGAAGTCCTGGATCCAGTTGTAAATCCAGACCAGGAAGACGATCAGCCCGATTTCGAGGAAAATGGGGCTCCTCTTTCGCCCCGAACCCGCCGGAGGGGCGCTGAGCACGGCGACGCCGGACGGGCGCATGTGCTCCCTCACCATGGTGTGCTGGCCGCCCGGGGCAGCGGGTTCTGACACGGCGGGCGAGCCGTCCACTACGCGTACCTCGGGCGGTTCGTCGACGCGCTTGCTTGGCCGGAGAGGCGCGTCGGGACCTGCGCCCTTCTGCCCGTGCCGGCACTCCTGAGGCTGTTGCAAACGCGTACCCATGGGGATGAAGTCGTCTCCTCTCTCCTACCAGCTTTTCAGGTGGCGGGGGTCGAATTCGAGCAGGCCCTTTCGGGGCGCCGCGACACGCCGCCCGATGTGCTTCAACGTTACCGGCTTGCCGGGCCCCACAGGGGTCTCGCGAGCACGAGCGAAATGGCTGGGAAGGCCTCCGAACAGCATGTTTGCGTCAAGGGCACGACGGTTGGAGGCGTGGCGTTATGCTCGACCAACCCATGGCTGCGAGTTCTGGGCGCGGGTCCCCCGTCGGCCGCTTTCTAGGGGCCGCTCACTCGCGGACCCGGCTCCTCGTCATGGTCCTGGTCGGCCTTGTGGCCGGGGTGGCGAGCGGGTTGCTCGGGGCCTGGGACTACGCCGCCCTCATCGGCTGGGACACGGCTGCGGCGGTCTTCGTGGCCTGGGTCTGGGCGGCCGTGATACCTATGGGCCCGGCACAGACCAAGAGCCACGCGAGCCGCAACGACCCCAACCCGGTCACAACTGAAGCGCTCACCCTCCTCGCCAGCATGGCGAGCTTGGTCGCGGTAGGGGTCGTCCTCGTCGCCGCCAGCGGGGCGCACGGCTCCGAGCGAGGTGCTTTGGCCGGCCTGGCGGTTGCCAGCGTCGTCCTCGGGTGGGGCCTCGTCCACACCCTGTTCACCCTCCGCTACGCCCGCGTGTATTACTCAGCGGGGGGCGGCGTCGACTTCAACCAGGACGAGCCGCCACGGTACGTCGACTTCGCCTACTTGGCCTTCACCATCGGCATGACTTTCCAAGTCTCGGACACGGACCTGCGGACAACGGCCATCCGGTACACGGCACTACGCCACGCACTGGTGTCTTACCTCTTTGGTGCCGTCGTGCTCGCCACCACGGTCAACTTCATAGTCACCTTGTCCACCTCAAACAGCTAACGGCACTCAAACAGCGGGCGACAGGCTCGCCGGTGCGCCCAAGGCCCCAGCCCGGCCCGCGGTCGCGTCGCGAACCGGGCTTGGGATTTTGGAGGCGGCCGACCGTCCGGTGCCCGTTTACCGGGACCGGTCGCCCTTGTGAGCAAGACCCGCTCAGGCCGGCTCCGCCGCGAGCCCCTCTTCCAGCGCCCCTTGGTCCCGGGTGACATCGCGGTCGGTCAGGTCGATCGCGCCCGCGACCTCCCGGACAGAACTACCCGCCCCCGCCACGGGTGCCTTTGCGAGGTCGTTGGCAATTTCGGCGAGGACGCCCGGGCGGCGGATGTTCGCCGCATAAAGCCATACCCCGCCCAACATCATGTAGGCGAGGAAAATATAGGGAAAGAGGTTGACCGGCCACGCCGGCACGGGGTAGAAGCTGCCGATCGTCGGCACGAGCAGGCAGACAAAAGCTGCGGCGGCAACGGCAATATGGCGCCCTTTGAGCTCGCCGATCTTGGCAAGGAACGCTGGAGCGGCAGCCGAGATGAGAAAGTACGCCAGCAGGAACCCGAAAGCGGCCAATGTCCCGCCATCGTTGAACAATGTGTTCGGGTTGGTAAAGATCTCGAGCAAGGCAGCTACCGTTAAAATGAGCGATATGTACATCGTTATCGATATGTGAGGCGTGAGGTTCTTGTGGTGGGAGCGGGTCAGC
>DATJMJ010000231.1:0-17115 GCA_035508795.1 Acidimicrobiales bacterium | reverse complement strand
TGTGGGCGCGGAGGGGGTCGAACCCTCATGCTCTGAGGCGGCAGGGTTTAAGCCCGCTGTGTCTACCGATTTCACCACGCGCCCTGATAAGTGTCAGCCGGGCAGTGGCACAGTCTACGGAACCGCCTCCCGGCGGGCCGTGAGCCCGGCCTTTTGGGCACTGGTAGCTTGTCTGCGTGGCGATCGCTGCCGCATTGGCGGCTGCCTTCCTTTATGCCGTCGCCTCGGTCCTCCAGCACTGGGAGGCCGAGCGCCAGCCTGACGATGGGGCGCTTAGGCCTACCCTCTTGGCCCGCTTGGCCAAGAGGCCATTGTGGGTTGCCGGCCTCGGCTTCGACATCGCAGGATATGTCGCGCAATGGGTCGCCCTCACACGGGGTTCGCTCGTCCTGGTGCAGCCCCTCCTCGTTGTCGGCCTCCTGTTCGCGCTGCCCCTGAAGTGGCGGGTGACCCCGTACCGGATGCGGGGATGGGATTGGCTCGGCGCGGTCCTGACGACCGCAGGGCTGGCAGTTTTCCTCGCCGTGAGCAGCCCGACGGCAGGCAGCCCCGGCGTCTCGGTGCTCACCTGGACACTGCTGTTGTGTGCCACGGCGGCAGTGACGGCACTGCTCGTCCTGGTCGGCCGCCGCAGCACGCCACGATGGAAGGCGATGGCCTTCGGGAGTGCCGGCGGCACCGTCTACGGGATTTGCGCGGCGCTCACCAAGAGCTGTGCCCACCTGCTCTCCCTCGGCGTGGCCAACTTGTTCGAGAGCTGGCAACCTTACGTGCTGGCAGGCGGGGGGCTGTGCGGGATGATCCTGGCGCAGAGCGCTTTCCAGGCCGGCCCGCTGGACGCCTCGCTACCCACTTTGTCGGCGACCGACCCGATCATCAGCGTCCTCGTGGGCGCCGTGGCGTTCGGCGAAGCTCTCCGGGCCGGTGGTCTTGCCACGACTCTCGAAGTCGTCTCGTTCTCGGCGATCGTCGTCGGGATCTTCCTGCTGGCTCACACCGAAGCCGTGAAGGCTGCCCAGGGGGGCGACTACCAAAGGGCGGTGCGAGAACACCAGGCCACTTAGCCCGCGCCGGGGCCCTGTTGACGAGCGGTACGGCCGATTGGGTAGAGCCCGTCCGATATGACTGGGTTGTCGGTCTTGCTGCTGCTCGCCGGCGTGGCGGGTGCGGTCTGGCCGCCCTCGCGCCTCCCGGCGGGTTCGGTGCCTGCCGGTGCAGCCCTCCTGGACGTCGCTTTCGGGGCGATAGGGCCCGGGCACGTCCTGACCTCGCTGCGCCCATTGTGGGCCGCTGTCGGGTTCCTCCTCAGCGCCGTGCCGCTGGCCGTGATGCTCGACCGGCTCGGCTTCTTTTCGGCGATGGCGTCTCGAGTGGCTGGCAACGGAGCGAGCCCCGGTCGCCTTTGGGCGCTCGCCGCCCTGGTCACGACGCTGCTAAACCTCGACACCGCAGTCGTCCTGCTGACTCCGCTGTACGTCCAGGTTGCCAGGCGCCAGGGCCGTGACGCCCTCAGCCTTGCGGTCCAGCCCGTGCTGCTCGCCTGCCTCGCTTCGTCTGCGCTCCCGGTCTCCAACCTGACAAACCTGATCGTCTTTTCGTGGAGCCGCCCCACCACCTGGTCGTTCATCTCTCACCTGGCGCTCCCCTCGGTTGTGGCGACGGCAACCGGGTGGCTGTGCTACCGGGCGATGGTCGTCGTGCCGCACCGCAATATGCAGAGCAAAGCTGTACCCGAGCGGAGGACCGTGCCTCGCCGGGACCTCTGGACAGGGGGCGCAGTCGTCGCTACGGTCGCCATCGGGTTTACCGTCGTCCCGCTTGCAGGGCTCGGGCCCTGGCTCGTGGCCCTTTGCGGGGACGCTTTCCTTGCCTGCTACCTGCTCCTGACCGCGGGCCGGAGGCCAGGCGCGCCGCCCGGCATCGTGCCTTGGCGATCTGTGCCGTTGGGCACAGCTGTCACGGTGCTCAGTCTCGGGGTGCTGGCGACGGCCGCCGCTGCCCATCTCCCGCTGGCTTCGCTGTTGAGGGGCAACAGCGTCTTGAGCCTCGTGGGGGAGACGGGTACCGCAGCACTGGGGGCCAACGTGTTCAACAACCTGCCTACGCTGCTCGTGGCTCTTCCGTACCTCGGCCACAGGGCATCGGGACAGATGTGGGCAGTCTTGCTCGGCGTCAACATGGGGCCCGTCCTTCTCGCGACCGGCTCGTTGGCCAGCCTCCTCTGGCTCTCCACATTGAGCCGCCTAGGGGTGCCAGCCAGGCCCCGGGACTTCACGCGCTTCGGTGCCCGGGTCGGTCTACCGGCTGCTGCGGCCGCCGTGGTCGTGGCGGTACTGATGACGGCGACGGGCCTCTCCTAGCGCACCCGGCCGCCCTCGAGCAGGTTGAGCTCGTAAATGCTCTGCGTCATTACGTCCTGGCCTGTCTCGGGCGCGTCGACCATGTTGCCGCCGCCGATGTAAACGCCCACGTGGTAGACGTCGGTGGGAGTCCCGTAGAAGACAAGGTCACCCGGGAGGAGCTCGGAAATAGTGACCCTGGTGGTGATGTCGTACTGGTATTGGGCGGAATGCGGCAGGGAAACGCCCGCCTTTGCCCACGAGGCCATCACGAGGCCCGAGCAGTCGTAGCTGCCGGGGCCTGCGCCGGCCCATTGGTAGGGCTTGCCGATCTGGGACTCGGCGAAGGCGACGGCGGTCTGCCAGCCCTGGGCAGGCACGTTGCCCGGGGAGGCGGCGGACGTCGTGCCAGGCGGGGAGGGCGGGACGCTCACCGCCCCGGCACCAGCGGTCGCTGCCGTTGTGGCCGTGGTGGCAGTTGTGGCAGTTGTGGCCGAAGTGGTCGTGGTAGTGGGTGAAGTGGTCGTGGTAGTGGGTGCAGTGGTCGTGGTCGCCGAAGTGGTCGTGGTCGTAGATGTCGTGGTCGTAGTGGGAGCCGCGGTCGTGGTCGGCCTGGTGGTCCTGGTGGTCGGGACCGTCGTCGTGGTGGTGCTGGTCGGCGTCGTGGTAGGCGACGGCGCTGCCTCTGGGGCTGGAGAGGACGGGCGTTCTGTCGTGCTGGTCGACAGGGAGGGCACCCTCACAAGGGCCGCCACCGGCGGCGCCATGACGTTGGTTGTGCCGCTCGTGGCGTTTGGCTGCCCGCCGGAGCGGTCGTTAGTGGGAGCCGGGGTAGTTGGTGGTGAGGAAGCCGGGGAGGCGGTCGCCGGGGAGGCGGCCGCAGTCGTGCCCTGCTGGGCCTGGCCGACGAGGGCCGGCAATCGACGGCTGTCGGTGGACAACGCACGGCGGGGGCCCTCCGCTACGAGCTGCCCGGTCGTTGCAAGGATCGCTTTTTCCTCGGCGACCTGGACTGCCATGTCCTGACGCTGGACCTCGGCGACGGCCGTCGCGAGCTTTCCCTTCATGGCGGCGAGAGCTTGCCTAACAGCTTCCTGCGCTGCCGAGGCAGCCTTGCCGTCCGCCGCCAGCTGTTCCGATGCGGCGACGGCTCGAGCCCTTTGGCTGGCCAATACCCGTTCGGTCAACCGGTCCCGCAGTGTCGCCGCCTGGTACTGGTGGAGCGCCGACTCCTCGTAGGTGCCGAATGCCTCTGCGTAGCCGGCGAACATGTAGGGAGGCGTCGTCCCCAACGAAGGTGGCGATGGCAGGAGGGCGCCGCCGTCCGTGTAGGCCGTAACGGCTGCGGTGACCAGAAGCTGCTGAGCCGCTCCGGCCTGGTCTTCGGCCAAGGTGGCGGCGCGGCGCGTCTGGCTCAGCTCGCGGCCCAATTGCCCCAATAGGACACCTTCTTCGTCTGCGCGCTCGGACAATTTCGCCAAGGCCAGCCCGTCGGCTTGAAGTTGGGCGACAAGCTGGGCGGCGCGCGACCGGTAAGTGGCCGCGCTTGCCTCAGCGGCAGAGCGCGCCTCGATGGCATGCCTCAGCGAAGGCGCGCCTCTTACCGGTGCAGGTCCTGTCCCAGCAGTAGAGCCGGCCGAGGCTGCCCCGGCGGGCACGAGGGCAAGCATCATCGTGACAGCCCCGGTTAGAGCCGTGACCAGGCCGGCGCGGCGCGGGGGAATTACGAGCCCCGGTCGCAAGATGCGGAGCCGGGCTCTGGACCCAGTGGCCTGCGCAGGAGGGCGCGGCACGACGCACTTGGCTACCCTGCCCCTAATAACAGGGGCAACTCTAACAACTCTGGTCACAGCAGTCCCAACCCCGTGCTCCGCGGCGGCGATAACTTGGCTTCGTCAGGGACCCTGAGGAGAGGCGATGGCAAGGAAAACGCGGGCCACGCGTGGGTGAGCGTGGGTAATTCGTCGGATGGCCGCCCGTGAAATTGAACGCCGGCCCGCGCCAAGCGCGGGGTTCGTTGCTACGGCTGGCCCACGGCGACGAGCCTCGCCCCGAGGCCGTCAGGGTCCTTTCGATCGACGGTGGAGGCGTACGGGGCCTGCTGCCTGCCATGGTCCTGGCCCAACTGGAAGCTCGCACGGGACGGCCCGTCGCCCAGCTTTTCGACCTCGTCGCCGGGGCGTCGACCGGGGCTGTGCTCGCCCTGGGCCTGACCGTCCCGGGCGACAAGCCCGGGGGCCCGAGGTGGCGCGCCGAGGATGGTGTCGCTATCTACAGGGCACGCCTTCCGGAGGTTTTCAGCCACCCCGGCTGGCAACCTCTCGCGGGTATCGGGAGCATCCTCAGGGAGAAATATGACGAGGAGCCGCTCGAGAAAGTGCTCGAGCACTATTTCGGCGACTGCCGGTTGTCGGATGCCCTTGTCGACGTGATAGTGCCTGCGTACGACCTGATAAGCGGCGACGTGCTCTTGTTTGACACGGCCCTCGCTCGCAAGGACTCTTCGCTCGACCTCCCGATGCGGCTCGTCGTGCGCGGGGCGACGGCGGCTCCGACCTATTTCGAACCGGAGCGGATCGGGCCGCCGGTCGTGATAAACGAGCACCTGGTCATCGATGGCGGCATTTTCGCTAACAACCCGGCGGTTTGCGCCTTCATGCGCGCTCAACAGAGCCATACCGGCCGGGACGTAGTGATGGTCTCTCTCGGGACAGGTGCCTCGACCCGGTCGCTGCGGTTTGAGGAAGTCAGCTCCTGGGGGCTGGCGCACTGGGCGCGCCCCATCCTCAACCTGGTTTTTGCCAGCGCCAGCCAGGCAGCCCACTATCACCTGCGAGGGCTGCTCGGGGACAACCGATATTTCCGCTTCGACGCCGAGCTCGACCTGCACGGGTGCAGCCACCGCCTCGACGACGCTTCGGAAGAAAACCTCGCCGCTCTGCAAAAGGCGGCCGAGGCGCTCATCAACGCCAAGTCCGCAGAAATCGACCGGGCCTGCGAGCTGCTTGTGCGTTGAGGCTCCGCCCGCCACCGGCTCACTAGTTTGAACGGTATGACGACAAGCAACACCAGTTCCGGCCCGGGCAAGTCGGAGCACCCCGGCGGCCAGAGCGCAGCCGGCCGGTTCCGGACCGAGCACGACTCGATGGGTGAGGTCAAGGTGGCCGCCGAGGCAAAGTGGCAGGCGCAGACCCAACGTGCGGTCGACAACTTCCCGGTTTCGGGCGAGCGCATCGAGGCTTCCCTCGTGCGTGCCCTCGCGCTCGTGAAGAAGGCCGCAGCGCTCGAAAACGCCCGCCTCGGAGTGGTCAAGCCCGATGTCGCCGAGGCTATTGCCAGCGCCGCTTCCGAGGTGGCCCAGGGCAAATGGGAAGCTGAGTTCCCAGTCGACGTCTACCAAACCGGGTCGGGCACCTCCTCCAACATGAACATGAACGAAGTGCTGGCGACCCTGGCCGGCGAGCGGCTCGGCAGGCGGGTGCACCCCAACGACGAGGTCAACGCCTCGCAGTCCTCAAACGACGTCTTCCCATCGGCGATCCACATCGCCGCGGCCGAGGGCATCGCCAAACAACTGGTACCTGCTCTTGTCCACCTCGCCCAGGTCCTCCGGGACAAGTCGGCCAGTTTCGCCCACGTGGTAAAAGCGGGGCGCACCCATCTGATGGATGCGACGCCGGTAACGCTCGGCCAGGAAATGGGCGGCTATGCGACTGCGGTCGAGCACGGCATAGAACGGCTCGAGTCCGTCCTTCCCCGTGTCGGGGAACTGCCTCTCGGCGGTACGGCTGTCGGTACGGGGCTCAACGCGCCGCCGGGCTTCGCGGCCGCCGTCATTTCCCGAATCGCGGACGAGCTCGACCTGCCCTTGCGCGAGGCCCGTGACCACTTCGAAGCCCAAGGCGCTCGCGACGCCCTGGTCGAGGCGTCCGGGGCGGTCCGCACAGTTGCGGTTTCTCTGTACAAGTGCGCCACCGACGTTCGTTGGATGGGCAGCGGGCCGCGTGCCGGCCTCGCCGAGGTGCGGGTACCGGATCTCCAGCCGGGGAGCTCGATAATGCCGGGAAAGGTCAACCCTGTGCTCCCAGAAGCGGTTTCACAGGTTGTCGCCCAGGTCGTCGGCAACGACGCATCCATCACCTTCGCAGGCGCCGCGGGCAATTTTGAGCTCAATGTCATGTTGCCCGTGATCGCGTCCAACCTTCTCCAGTCGGTCCGAATCCTCGCCAATGTTTCACGGCTTTTCGCCGACCGCTGCATCGCCGGCTTGGAGGCCGACGAGGCGCGTTGCCGCTACTACGCGCTCTCGTCTCCCGCGGTCGCCACAGCCCTCAACCCCTACATCGGCTACGAACAGGCGGCGAAGGTCGTCAAGCAAGCTCTCGCGGAGGAAAAGGACCTTCGCGCCGTTGTGCTCGAAAACGGGCTCCTGAGTGAGGAAGAAGTCGACCGGGCGCTCGACGTCGAGGCCATGACGCGGGGTGGCATCGTCAAATGAGCCCTGCGCCCAGTTGGGAAAAGTAGGGATGCAACTGGTAGCACGCGTGGCGGTACCTCCGAGCGGCTGGGGGTACCACCTGTTGGTCCTCCTCCACATCATCTGTGCGGTCGGCGGATTTGGCGCCGTCTCGTACCGGGCGTTCGCCCTTTACCTGGCCCGCCAACGGGGAGACGCTGTCGCCGCCGGGGCCATCGCCGTGTACGGGCAGATCTCCCAGGTGGCCGAAGTGCTGGTGTACGGGACCGGGGTATTCGGGGTCGCAGCAATCGCAGCGGCCGGTAGCAACAGTTATTTCGACAAACCGTGGGTGTACGCCGCCCTCGTCATTTTCGTTGTGATGGTGGGGCTGCTCCATGCAGTGGTACGTCCCGCCGAACGTCGTTACCGCGCCGAGCTGATCGACCTCGCGCAGCTCCCGGGGGTGGCACCACCGGCTCGACCTCCCCACTTCGACCGCCTCGAGCGTCTCCAACGCCGCGTCGGCGCCGGGATGGGGGCCTTCAACGTTTGCTTGCTGGCGGCCCTCTACCTGATGGTCTTCAAGCCTTGACTTCCTCCTCGAAGGTGACATGGACCAATTGCTCGGGCCGCCTCCGGTTTTGCTCGGCCTGAGCGGCCATCGACCGCCTGTCGGCATCGGTCAGGGGAGGCTGCACGATCGAGCGAGGCCACAGGTGCCGTGCGAGGACGACGTTGAGCTCGGCTGAGTAGACGGTCAGCTCGACGATGAGGAAGACCCAGGCCAGCAGCCCGAGCACCAAACCGAAGAGCCCGTAGACAGCGCTGTCGTTCCGCAGGTAGTGCCCGACGACGAAGCCGCCGAACGCCTGCAACAAGGTCCACCCCGCCCCGGCAAGGGCGGCGCCCGGCCAGAGAGCCTTGAGCGGCACCTTGCTGGGGGTCAGCATCCGGAAGGCGAAGAGGTACTCCCCGAAGTTGACGATTGCCGACACGGCGCCGCCGGCCACCGCCAGCGGGAGCGAACCCCCCTTCTCGGTCGGCTCGGCGGCCGCCAGGAAGGTGGTCACTATCAAGCCGACGCCGAGGAGGGCGAGGAACCCGAAACTGCGCCCGAGCCTCTTTATGTAGTTGGGGCGCTCTGTCCCGGGCAGGTTCCAGACCTGCTCCATGGTGAAGATGCCGTTTTGCGCCAAGCCGAGAGAACCCCAGGTCAAGCCGCCAATGCCTACGACAAGGCCGAGAGCGCTGTTCCTGTGCAGGGCGTGGATGTTGCCTGCGAGGTTGTTGCCGATGATGGGGAACTTGTTGAGCGCCGAGTGGAGCACGTCGTTGTAGAGGCCCTTGTCGCCCGACAACACGAGGCCGAGGATCGTCACGAGTAAGAGCAGGAGCGGGAAAACGGTCCCGAAGGCCGACAGCGTCAGGCTGCTCACCAGGACCCCGGCGTTGTCGTCGCCGTATTTCTTCATCACGGCGTACACGACGGAGAGCCCCTTGTGCCCCTGCTGGAAGCCGTCGACGCGCCGCGAGACCCGTTCGATCGCGTTCATGCAGCCGGGCCGCCCTCGTGTGGGGTACGTTGCGCTCGTGCCATTGGGATCATCGACTCAACTTCTTCCCGCCGAGCCGGGGTCGCATGCGCCATGCTCGCAGGTGCCGTGCTCGCAGGTGCCGTGCTCGCAGGTGCCGTGCCGGCGTACACAGAGCGCGCCCGGCGGCGGCGAGGGGGCCGGACGGGGATGACGGCGCTCGACCATCCTGGCGTAGCGACTGGCAGCTCGGTAAGCGTGCCAGAGCAGTTTGTCACTTATGCCGGCAATGCCGGGGTCAAGGACTCGAGCCTCGACCTGTCTATCGTGGCGAGCCTGTTGCCATGTGCAGCCGACGGGGTCTTCACCCGGTCGCTCTTTGCGGGGCCGAGCGTGCTGCTGTGCCGGGAGCACCTGAGGGACGGCACGGCGAGGGCGGTCGTCACAGTGTCCAAAAATGCCAACGTCGCCACCGGCCAAGCGGGCGCCGATGACGCCGCCGAGCTGGCTGCGCTCACCGCCAAGGCCGTCGGGTGCACCGCCGGGGAGGTACTCGTCGCGTCGACGGGGGTCATCGGCCGGCGCTACCCGATGGAAAAACTGCGGGGGCACCTGGGGCAGCTCCAAATGCCCTCGAGCGCGGATTTCGGGCTGGTGGCAAGGGCAATTATGACTACCGATACCGAGCCGAAGCTGGCGAGCGCCCGAGCCGGCAGAGCGACGGTCTTGGGTATCGCAAAGGGCTCGGGCATGATCCAGCCCGACATGGCCACGATGCTCGCCTTCGTCTTCACCGATGCCGCCGTCGGGCAGGGGCCGCTGTCGGCGATGTTCAGGCGGGCCGTGGACGTGACCTTCAACTCGTTGTCGATCGATACAGACACCTCGACGTCGGACTCGGTGATCGTCCTGGCCAACGGCGCAGCCGGGCCAGCCGACGAGGCCGAGCTCGAAGGTGCTCTCCATGCGGTTTGCCGGTCGCTCACGATGCAGCTGGCTGCCGACGGCGAGGGGGCCACCAAGCTCCTGCAGGTCAATGTGGCCGGGGCGCGCGACCGTTCGCAGGCAAAGCGTGTAGCCAAATCAGTGGTGAACTCGCCGCTCGTCAAGTGCGCGGTACATGGGGCGGACCCCAACTGGGGCAGGGTAGTCATGGCGATCGGGAAGTGCTCTGAGGACACCGACATCAAGCCCGACGAGGTCACAGTCAGTTTCGGCGGCTTCGAGGTGTACCCGCGCCAGCTGGGCGAGGCGGAGCTCGCCAGCCTGGCCGAGATCATGCGCGCCCCGGTCGTAGAGATCGGCATCGTGCTCGCGACCGGCGACCAGGAGGCGACCGTTTGGGGCTGCGACCTGTCGAGCGAGTACGTCCACATCAACGCCGACTACACGACATGAGCACCGTCAGGTTGTGATGAGCCCGCACCCCCTCGAGCACCTGAGGTACCTCGCGCGGTCCTGGGAACCCGGCGAGGAGCCGCCGATGGGGGAAGTGGCGTCGGTGCTCGGCGAGCTGGCAACCGAGAGCCCCACGGTCCTTCTCCAGGCATGCCGGCGGCTGATCGAGTATTTCCCGGCTTCGGGGCCGGTGTGGTGGATGTCGGCGCGAGTGCTTTCGGCGGCCGACCCTGCCGAGGCGGTCTGGCAGGCGGCCGACGAGTTGTCAGACGATCCAACTTGGCGCTTGTTGGCCGACGCGCTGCCACCGTCGGGGGCGGTCGCCATGCCCGAGGTACCCCGGCAAGCGGCTCTTGCCATGAGGCGCCGGCGAGACGTTGCAGTCGAAAGAAAGCCGGGCAGGGCAGGCTTGTTGGTCGTGAGCCCGCTGGCCGCCGGACCCGGTGACGTCCTGTTGGGCGGGCGTGTAGCCGGAGCGGTCTCGCAGGCAGTGAAGCACGGCAAGCCCGTTTGGGCTGTCGTGCCGAGGGGGGTGGTGCTGCCGGCAGCGCTTTGGGAGCAAGTGCTGCTTCGGACGGGGCTCTCAGGAGACCCATCGGCCAGCCCGGCTTCGCTCGCCCTTGCAGTGCTGGCGGGCGGAGTATTCGACCGCGCGGTGTCGGAAGGCGGCACGGGAGCGGTCGACGACGCCCTGTCCAAGTCGACCTGCCCTGCTGCCGCCGAGCTGCTTGGCTGGAAAAGCTAGCCGCGCCTCGCAAGCACGGTTACCAGCGGCGGCAGCACCACGGGGTCGTCGCCGGGATCGGCACCGGAAAGATCTTCCAGGTACCGGGCCACGGGGCCGGGGCCGGCACCGGCTTGGGCCTCCGCCCAGGAGTCGACCAGTTGGAGCCCGGCAGCCTTCACGAGGGCCGGGAGGAGCGCCCCGACGTCGGGGTGCCGCGCGGAAGGCATCGACATTGCTGTGCCCGCCACCCGGCCCGCGGTTGTCACCGGCTCCTGGGCGACGAGCCAGCCGCTCCGCCGGGTGACCGAGGCCATCCGGCGGAGCACCGCAAGAGGGTCGAGCACATGCATGAGAAGGAAGCGGCAGTACGCCAGGTCGACCTCTTCGGGTAGCACGAGATCTTCGGCCGCTTGGGTTATGACGACCACCTGGGCGCCGCGTACCTCGGCGGCCGCCTCGGCGACCTCGTCCCGGCGAGCGGGGTCGATGTCCACGGCGTATACGCGCCCTTGGGCTCCCACGAGCCTGGCGAGCGCGACTGTGACGTCGCCGCCTCCTGCGCCGATGTCGGCGCAGCGCCACCCGGGCCCGAGGCCGAGCCGCTCGAGCGCCGTCTGGAGGGGGCGGCGGTAGACGTCGTTGCGGAGGTCGAGTTCGGGCACGGTGGCCCGCGACCCTAGTGCCTCCGGGACGATTTGGTAGGCGGCGGCGCTGTTGGGAACTTGTGGGATTTCGGGGTTATACAGTCGCGCCCAGTTGTCAGCCAGGGAGCCCGATCGGAAACACAGCCACGCCTCACCGATAGTGGCCGATCGTGCTCTATGGGGCATATTGGAGGATGACGGGCAAAGGGGACCTTTAAACTTGCGGCTAACAAGTCGGCCTCGGGGGCCCACAGGAGGGAAGACCGTGGAACTGGCAGCTCTGGGCTCGGGAGCAGTCCTCCGAGACGGCGACGTGTCGTCGTCGCGTGAGAAAGCTCGCCAGGCCCGCTACCGCCGGTTCATGGTGGTGTTGGTAATAGTCGCAATCCCTGTGATCGGACGCACGGGGATGGGCATCGTGCGTTACCTCCAGGGCAACGCGGCGACTGCGGGGCACCAGTACGACCGGGCGTTTGCGGCTTTCGTCGCCGCTGGGGGCGACTTCCACTGGCCTCACCCGGCGATCCCGGCTGCCTATGTGCCGGGGCTCCTGCTGATCCTGCTCCTGGCCGTCGTCCTCGGCGGGCCGTTGCTGATGGCGGGGAGGTCTCCCCACCTCCTCTACCGTCCCGAAGAAATCGGGGTCACACTGGCCGACGTCGTCGGTGTTGACGCCGTCGTCGAAGAGGTCGTAAAAACCCTCAACTTGTTCCTCGCCCACCGGACGTTCTCAGAAGGGATGGGCGGCACGCCGCGGCGCGCTGTGCTCTTCGAGGGCCCGCCCGGGACGGGTAAGACATACCTCGCAAAGGCGATGGCTTCCGAAGCGGGAGTCCCGTTCCTTTTTGTCTCGTCGTCGGCCTTCCAGTCGATGTACTACGGGCAGACCAACCGCAAGATCCGGGCTTATTTCAGGGCATTGCAGCGTTATGCCCGGTCCGAAGGCGGTGCGATCGGGTTCATCGAAGAGATCGACGCGATCGGCGCATCCCGCCAGGACCTTCGCGGGGGAGGTGCCAGCTGGACGTCCGGGGTGGTCAACGAGTTGCTCGTCCAGCTCCAGTCCTTCGACGCCCCGCCGCTCGGGACGCGGCTGCGCAACGCGTTCGTCGACTCAGTGAACCGCTGGTTACCTGCTCACAGGACTTTGCAAAAAAGCCTCGTCGAGCCTGCTAATTTTCTCGTGATCGGCGCCACCAACCGCGCCGCCGACCTCGACCCGGCACTCCTCAGGCCAGGCCGCTTTGACCGTGTCATCCGCGTCGACGTCCCGAGCCGCAAAGGCCGCTCCGAGATAATCGACTACTACTTGGCGCGCAAGGCCCACGAGCGTGAGATGGACGACCCGAAGAAGCGTGACGACCTCGCGGGGTCGACGTTCGGTTATTCGCCTGTCATGATCGAGCACCTCTTCGACGAATCGCTCGTCTGGGCACTGCGAGGCGGGCGAAAAGAAATGAACTGGTCGGATGTCCAGCAGGCACGCATGACCGAGGAGCTGGGCCTCGCTCAGCCTGTGACCTACACGACCCTCGAGCGCCAAAGGTGCGCCACCCACGAAGCAGGCCACGCGACGGTCGCCTATTTCGCCGCCCCCGAGCGGCGTCTCGACGTCCTGTCGATCATCAAGCGGAGCGACTCGCTCGGGCTGCTGAGCCATTCCGAAACGGAAGAGCGGTTCACGAAGACGCGCAGTGAATGCGACGCACTGCTGCGGATATCGATGGCGGGGATGGTGGCCGAGGAGGCATTTTTTGGCGAGGCAGGGACAGGCCCCTCGGGCGACCTTTCCTCCGCTACTCGGCTCGCCGCCTACATGGTCGGGGCCTACGGGATGGCGGGGAGCCTCATTTCCCTGAGCGCCTCACAGGTGCCGGGCGACATGGTGTCGAAGGTCCTTTCCGACGAGGCCAGCCGCCGCGAGGTCGAACGGCTGCTCACTTCTGCCCGTGACGGCGCACGTGAGCTGGTGCAGTCCAAGGCGCACGTCGTCGAAGCGCTGAGGGACGCGCTCATCGAGCACGACGAGCTGGTCGGTGACCACATAATCGCCGTTATCAATGAGGCCGAGGCGTCCTCGCAGCCCACGGCCACGGGTGCAGGCGAAGCGCAACAGGTAGTGGACGTGCGGCAGGCGGCATCGCTCAGCGACAACTAAATACCGTTAAATACCGTTGGGGCGAACGCCGCTCCAGCCGCCTCCGCCCGCTGCCCATCTCGCGCCGCTCCAGCCGCCTCCGGCCGCTGCCCACCTCGCGCCGCTCCCGCCACTTCTTGCCACCTCCCGCCGAGCGCCGGCCGACTTCGCCGGCTAGGTGGTCATAAGACCCAGCTCGCCGAGCGCTTGGCAGAGTTGGTCAACCTCGTCGTCCGTGTGGGCGGCGGAAAGTGCAACTCTCAGGCGGGAGGTACCGGGTGGGACGGTCGGTGGTCTCACGGCGGGCACGAATAACCCCGATTGAAGCAAAGCGCTCGAAGCTTCGAGCGCCTCGTTTTCACTGCCAATGACAAAGGGGATTATCGGCGAGACGGAGGCGCCGCCAGGCGCGCCAAGCGTCGGTGGCTCCAGCTCTGCCCTCAACCGCCGGACATTGCTTTCCAGCTGCGCCAGCAGCGCCGTTCCCTCGCTGGAGGTCACTATCCCGAGCGCAGCAAGCGCGGCAGCCGCAGACGACGGGGCTAGCGCCGTAGTGAAAATGAACGGGCGGCACCGGTTGACGAGCAACTCGACCATTGGCCTGGTGCCCGCTACAAAACCCCCCTGGCTCCCGAGAGTTTTCGAGAGGGTCCCGACGCGGAGCAGCTCGCATGGGAGACGGCCAAACTGCGGCCCGAGGACAGCGTGGGCCTCGTCGAGGACCAAGAGAGCACCGTGGCGCGCACACGACGCCGCAAGCTCCGCCACGGGGGCCGCGTCGCCGTCCATCGAAAAGACCGAGTCGGTAACGACTACCGACCGGCCACGCCATGCCTCGAGCAGCGCCTCAACCCTTTGGACGTCCGAGTGGGGGTAAACCTCGACCTTGGCGCCGCTAGCCGACGCCAGCCGGCAGCCATCGATTATCGAGGCGTGGTTCAAGCTGTCCGAACAGATCTGCACCTGCGGCGCCGCCAGCGCCGACAGGACGCCGATGTTCGTCGAGTAACCGCTTGGAAAAAGCAAAGCAGACTCTGTACCTTTCCATGCGGCCAGGCGCTCCTCGAGCTCGCGGTGCACCGGGCGGCTCCCGCTCAACAGACGAGCCGCACCGGCCCCCGCGCCCCAGCGCTTGAGCGCCTTCTCGGCGGCCTCGACCACAGCGGTGTGGGCGGACAAGCCGAGGTAGTCGTTGGCGGCGAAGACCGTGACTTCGCGCCCGTCTGCAAGCCGACCGTGAAGGCCGAGGGCGTCGAGGTCCCTCAGCTCCCGCCAGCGCCCCCTTGCCCGTGCTTTGGCGTTGCGCCGATCGGCCCATTCGGCCCACCCGGTGCCGGCCGCCACCACGGGCCCCGCCGAGCCTTCGGCCCGTTCGGCCTGCTCGGTCCCGGTCCCGGTCCCGTCGGCCCGGCTCACGGCAGCGCCCAGGCTCCTCGGCGAGCTCAGCTTTCGATGCCGACCGATGCCAGCACGAAGGCCTGCACGCGTGCTTCGTCACGCCAGGCGTCGTAGCGGCCTGACGGCCCCTGGTGCCCGGCGCCCATTTCCGTGCGCAACAGCACGGGGTTGCCCCCTGTCTGCGTCGCCCTTAGTTTTGCGACCCATTTAGCGGGCTCCCAGTAACCGACGCGGGGGTCGTTGAGCCCGGCTGTGGCGTAAATGGCCGGATATTCCGCTGCGTGCACGTTGTCATAGGGCGAGTACGACTTCATGTAGTCGTACGCGTCGGGGTCGTCGCGGGGGTTGCCCCACTCCTCCCACTCGGTGACGGTCAAAGGAAGGCTCTCATCCGACATAGTCGTTACGACATCGACAAAAGGCACCTCTGCGACTACGGCTCTCCAGAGCTCGGGCCGCATATTGGTTACCGCCCCCATCAATAGCCCTCCCGCGCTGCCGCCCCGGATAACGAGCCTGTCAGGAGAGGTCCAACCCTGGGATACCAGTAGCTCGGCACATGCGACGAAGTCGGTGAAGGTGTTGCGCTTGTGGGACAGGCGGCCTTGTTCGTACCAGGGCCGGCCCATTTCGCCCCCACCTCTCACGTGGGCTATCGCAAAGACAAAGCCTCGCTCGAGCAGGTTGAGCCGCGTTGCCGAAAACCCTGCGCCGATCGTGATCTCGTAACTCCCGTAGCCGTAAAGCAGGCACGGGGCCGACCCGTCCATCGCGTAGCTCTTGGGGCAGACAAGTGAGATCGGGACCTTGGTACCATCGGGAGCTTCGGCCCAGAGGCGCTCGCTGCGGTAGTCGGACGCACGGAACCCGCCGCCGACGGTGGCCTCCTTGACGACGGACCGCTCACGTGTCGCCATGTTGTAGTCGATGCTCGAGGGCGGCGTGACCAAAGAGCTGTACCCGAAGCGGACGAGTTCCGTGGCCCACTCTGGCGAACCTTCAGAGTGCAAAGTGTAAACCGGTTCCGGTTGAGGAACGAGATGCTCCGACGCGTCGCCGAGGTCCACCACCCTCAGCTGCTCGATACCTTCGCTCCGCTCGCTGAGGAGGGCAAAGCGGGCAAAGGCTTCTACGCCTTCGACCTTGACCTCGGGGCGGTAAGGCACGAGCTGGCGGAGCGCCCTGGGGTCCGTTTCACCAACTGGCAGTTGGAATACCGCAAAGTTCTCGAGCTCCTCGCCAGCGGGTCCCCGGTTGGTGCGGACGAGCCAGAGGTCTCTTTCGTCCCTACGCGTATGGTCGACGTCGTACTCCACGCCTTCACGGCGTGCGAGTACGAGAGAGAGGTGCGCTCTTTCCTTGTCGGCTCGCAGGTAGCGCACCTCGCTCGACATTTTCGACTGAGACGTGATGACGACGAAGCACTTGCTCCGCGTGAGGTCTACCGACACGAAGAACCGCTCGTCGTCCTCCTGGTAAACAAGGTGGTCCTTGGCAGCGGGAGTCCCGAGGGTGTGGCGCCATACCTGCCACGGCCGCATGGCCTTGTCGGGCCTGGTGTAGTAAAAGCTCTTGCAATCGGTGGACCACGCGGACCCGTAATGGACGTCTTCGACGATGTCGACCAGGTCGTCTCCCGAGCCGAGGTCGCGGAAGCGGAGGGTATAACGCTCCGAACCGTCGAGATCGGTGGCGTAGGCCAGGACCTCCTGGTCGGGTCGGATGTCGAAGACCCCCAGGGCGAAGTAGTCGCTCGTACCCGCGAGCACGTTTTCGTCCAGGAAAACCCGGCCGGGGCTTGGCGCCGCAGGGTCGACCTGTGTGCGCGGAGGTGTGGGAGGAGGCGTCCCGTCCCCCGCGACACCGGCTCCCGGCAGGGCCGCACGTGCTGCGGCAAGCACTTGAGCCGCTGACATCGAACGGTTGGGGTCGGCGCGCCTGCAATGGACCGGGTACTGGAGGCCGGCGACAGTACGCGACCAGTACCACCAACCTTCGTGGAACACGGGCGCCGAGATGTCTGTCTCCGCGACCCTCGCCCTTATTTCCTGGAAGAGCTCCTCTTGCAGGCCCGCCGTGGGGGCGAGGACCTGTTCGGCGTAACTGTTCTCCGCCCGGAGGTACCCGGTGACCTCCGGGTCGTCCCGGTCTGAGAGCCAGTGCCAGTCGTCGGGCCTCACGTCGCCGTGGGCCGTATGGGCACCGGGGCGCCGGGGGGCCAAGGGCGGGGGAGGAAGAGGGGAGACGAGCGCGGCGGGCGAGCCGGCCGTGCGGAGGGCGGGCGAGCCCGCTGTGCCCCCGGGGGGCGAACCGGCTGACGGAGCGAGCGGCGGTGCGGGAAGGTCAGGAGGAGGCATTGTGTTGGTACCAAGGTGGCACGAAGTTCTTATCGGTCCGTTGCACCATCTGCAAAAGTTACCTCCGACTTGGATGAAGTGTCACGCCAAGTAGCTAACGGGACGCCCACGGTGCTGGTCACAG
>DATJMJ010000230.1:0-19762 GCA_035508795.1 Acidimicrobiales bacterium | reverse complement strand
CTCCCGGGGGCCGTCCTGGCGGCGGGCTCCCGGCCGGTGCCGGCGCCCGAGCTGGCCCAGGGCCCCGAGCCCCAACGCCAGGCGCACCCGGGCAGGTTCGCCCTCTCGTTGATCCTCGTCGCGGCGTTCATGGTCGTGCTGGACTTCAGCATCGTCAACGTGGCGTTGGCTTCCATCCAACGTGACCTGGCTTTTAGCGGGTCGTCGGTCCAGTGGGTCGTGACCGGCTACGCGATCACTTTCGGCGGCCTTTTGATCCTTGGAGGCCGCGCAGCCGACATTTTCGGGCGGCGCAGGATGTTCGTGGCGGGCCTGCTCGTCTTCACGGCGGCCTCGCTCGCGGGCGGCCTTGCGGGTGACGCCGCGCTCCTCGTGGCGGCTCGGCTGGTGCAGGGGGTGGGGGCGGCCATGGTTGCTCCCGCAGCGCTATCTCTCATCACCACGACCTTCCCGGAGGGCCAGGCGAGGACCCGCGCTCTTGGAGCGTACGGAGCTGTTGCGTCCCTCGGGTTCGTCGCGGGACAGGTCCTCGGCGGGGCTCTCGTGGACTTCGTCAGCTGGAGGGCGGTCTTCCTGGTAAACGTGCCTGTCGGAGTGATGGCGGTACTCCTTGCCCCGCGCCTGCTCCCCGAGTCCCGCGCTGGCGCAAGCACCCGCAAGTCTCTCGACGGTGGCGGGGCGGTCCTCATCACTGCGTCGGTGGCGCTCCTCGTCTACAGCGTCTCCGAGGCGGGCCTCGCCGGGATCGGGTCGTCCCGGGTGCTTGGTGGGCTGGCGCTCGCCGCTGCCGCACTCGCCGGTTTCGTCCACGTCGAGCGCCGCCATCCGCACCCCTTGATGCCGCTCGAGATGCTGAAGAGGCCCGAGCTTCGCAAGGCCACCACCGTCATGGCCCTGCTCGGGCTGTGGAACGGCGGCGAGCTCCTCGTCCTGTCGCTCTACCTGCAACAGGTGCTGCACGACTCACCCCTGGTCAGCGGGTTGGTCATCGCCCCTCAGGGAGCCGTCGGCTTCACTGCCGCCTTCTTCGGCGCCCGCCTGATGCGGAGGTTGGGCCCCCGGCGCCTCACCGTCCTTACCGGGGCCGCTGCCGCCCTCGGGTTCGGATTGCTCACCCAGCTGTCTGCCCACGGCGGTTATAGCCCCGCGTTGCTGGCGGTGACCCTTGTGGGCTTCGGCACAGCGGGAACCGCTTTCGCGAGCACCGTCGGCGCCACCAACGGGATGGACGATTCCGACCAGGGCTTTGTCGGCGGGGCGATAAACACCAGCCGTCAGATCGGGGCTGCGATCGGCGCAGCCTTGCTTCCTTCGGTAGTCGTGGCCGTCAACAGCCGCTCGTCAGCGGCGGGGGTCGCAGGTGACAGGGCAGCCATGCTGATAGGCGCATTGATTGCCGGAGCCACGGTCGTCGTCGCGTGGGGCGTCGCGGCTCCCTTTCAGGCAGCGTTCACAAAGTTGAGGCTGACCAACAACGAACTCTAAATGCGTGAGGGCGCCAGCCCCGGCACGACGCCCGGGGGCGGCGGCACGACGGTCCTCGAAGCCCGGCTCAGCCGCGGGTCACTCCCACTCGATAGTCCCGGGAGGCTTGC
This sequence comes from Acidimicrobiales bacterium, assembly GCA_035508795.1. Lineage (GTDB taxonomy): Bacteria > Actinomycetota > Acidimicrobiia > Acidimicrobiales > Palsa-688 > DATJMJ01. The sequence continues at coordinate 18,167 of DATJMJ010000230.1, read as the reverse complement.
TGGTTATGTCGAGCACAACACGGTTCACCTCGGGGACCTCGTTGGTGATGCGAGTGGAAACTCGTGCAAGCAGGTCGTAGGGAAGGCGGGCAAAGTCGGCGGTCATCGCGTCCTCGCTCGTAACCGGCCGCAGGACCACGGGGTGCCCGTAGGTCCGCCCGTCTCCCTGGACACCCACTGAACGCACGTCCGCGAGCAGCACGACTGGGCACTGCCATATCTCGCCGTCCACGCCAGCGTTCGAAAACTCTTCCCGCACTATGGCATCCGCCCGTCGCAGGATCTCCAGCCGGTGGTCGGTAACGGCCCCTACCACACGGATGGCGAGCCCCGGCCCCGGGAACGGGTGGCGCCAGACGATCTCGGCCGGCAGGCCGAGCTGTTCTCCCACCGCCCTCACTTCGTCTTTGAAAAGATGCCTGAGCGGCTCGACAAGCTCGAAGCGAAGGTCGGCCGGCAAGCCGCCGACATTGTGGTGGCTCTTGATATTGGCGGCACCCTCACCCCCGCCCGACTCGACGACGTCGGGGTAGAGCGTCCCCTGCACGAGGAAGCGCACCTCACCCTCATGTGCCTTGCCCCGTGCGCGGATGATGTCCTTCGCCGCTTGCTCGAAAACCCTTATGAACTCGCGACCGATCGCCTTCCTCTTCGCCTCCGGGTCGGTTGGGTCAGGCAGTTGGGAGAGCGCTCTCGAGAATCGCCCGGCCGCATCCACCGTGTGGAGCCTGACCCCCGTCGCCTTTACGTAATCGCGCTCTACTTGCTCGCGTTCTCCCTCACGGAGCAAGCCGTGGTCGACAAAAACACAAGTCAGCTGGTCGCCCACCGCACGCTGCACAAGGGCCGCGGCAACAGCCGAGTCGACCCCGCCCGACAGCCCGGCGACCACGAGGTTGCGGTCAACCTGCTGGGAGACAGCTTTGACAGTGGCGTCGATAATGCTCCCGGTCGTCCAGTTGGGAGCGGTCCCGGCGCAGCGGTAGAGGAAATTTTCTATAACCTGCTGGCCATTTTGGCTGTGGGCGACCTCGGGGTGCCATTGAGTGCCGTAAAGCTTGCGGGCCGGGTCCTCGAAGGCTGCCACCGGAGCGGCGCTCGACGATGCAGTGCAGCTGAAGCCGTCAGGCGCACGCACCACGGCGTCGCGGTGCGACATCCACACGTTCAGGTGCTGGGGCAACCCTCCGAGCAGTTGTGACTCCGAAGCGGGCGCGGCGATCTCTACCTCGGTACGGCCAAACTCACCTTTGCCGGTCCGCCCGACCTCCCCTCCCAGAGCAGCGGCCATCGCCTGGATGCCGTAACAGATGCCGAGGACCGGCACCCCGGACGAAAAAAGAGCAGGGTCGGCCTGAGGAGCGCCCTCGGCATAAATGCTTTCGGGGCCACCGGACAGGATTATGGCGCTCGGCCGTCGCTTTAGCATGTCGGGAACGCTCATGGTGTGGGGCACGATCTCGCTGTAAACGCGAGCCTCACGCACCCGGCGGGCGATCAGCTGGGCATATTGAGCCCCGTAATCGACGACGAGCACCAGGCCGTCGGGCTCCCCGGCCACAACTGGGTTGTTGCCGGTCGCATGAGAAGCCCTTAGCGCGCTCGCCGAGCCGTCTTCATGGCCCTTCATCCGCCCAGCCTATACGCGAACGGCCCGGGCACTAAGGCAGCGTCACACGCTCGGCGCCGTTGTAAACCTTGAAACCATCGGGACGGACGAACGCAGCGAGCGTCAAGCCAAACTCGCCTGCCAGCGCCACCGCAAGGCTGCTCGGGGCGGAAACCGAGCATAGAGCAGCCGCCCCGGCACTAACTGCCTTCTGGGCAAGCTCGAAGCTCGACCGCCCGCTGACAACGAGCACGTGCCCGGCAAGGGGCAGCCGGCCCTCGAGGAACGCCCAGCCGACCAGCTTGTCCATCGCATTGTGGCGGCCGACGTCCTCGCGTACCGCGACAAGGTCGCCACCGGGGCCAAAGAGGGCTGCCGCGTGGGCACCACCCGTCTTGGCGAACAACGTCTGTGCATGGCGCATTTTTCCGGGGAGCGAAACGATGACTGTTGAGCTGAGAGGCGGCCCCTCCGGCACCTTTTCGAGCCCGCGGTCCCTAAGTGCTCCCAAAGAAGCCTTGCCGCAGACGCCGCAAGCGCTCGTCATCACGAAGTGCCTTTCCAGGCGGGCAAGGCCCGGCCCGGGACCGGAGCCCTCGTCGAAAACAGTGCCCTCGCCGGCGGCGCCATTGGCAAGGTGGACGTTGACGATGTTGAAGCGTTGTTCCTCGTCCACTTCCCGGTCTACGCAATAGCTGATCCTCGACACCTCGAGGCGCCGGTTGACTACGCCTTCGCTGAAGAGGAAACCCGCAGCCAGTTCGAAATCGTTGCCTGGGGTCCGCATCGTGACGGCAACAGGGACGCGGGAACCCCGGGCAATAAGGCGGATTTCGAGCGGTTCCTCGGTGGCGACGACGTCATCTGCGTACGTGCCGTCCCGGCGCGCGTCGCCCGCCGGGACAGCGAGGGCGGTCACCCGTGACGTCGCGCCGGGCCGCACGTTACCCTGTTACCTCGACCCGGGCTATTGCGGTGTAATCGGGGATCCCCGACTCGGGCGACCGTTTGGTGCGGTCGAGGAGGACCTCTGCCTCGGGCCAGTGGACCTGCAGGGTGCCCCGGCTAACGGGTGCCAGTTTGGCCTCTCCCCGCAGTTCGCCCGAGCCCGTCCTCACTACGACCTCGCTCCCCTCGGCAGCCCCGATCATCTCGGCATCTGCGGGGTTGATGAAGATGGAGCGCCTGAAGGCACCCGTGTGACTGTCCGCCGGCCCTTGTACCATGCTGTTGAACTGCTTCCCGCGACGCGTCGCCACAAGGAACGAGCCCGGCGGCGCAAGCCGTTCGGGAAGCGGCACCAGGCTGAAGTGCGCCTTGCCGTCGGGCGTCGGGAACTTCCACCCGTCGCACAACCTCTCCCCTCCGTACTGGAACTGGTCGCCTTCCTCCTTCAGGTTCCGGATGGGGGCGTAATTGGCGACGACGCGCGAAATCTCCTCCCGGATTTCGGCAGTGCCGCTGAAACCCACGGCTCCGGACAATTGCGGCCGCGCCCTTTTGACGAGGTCGCAGAAGACGGCCCATTCCGGACGCGCCTCGTCCACTCGGGGCCCGGGGATCTCCGGGCTGAAGATCACGCGCCTTTCAGTCGAGGTTTCGGTCACCCCGCCTTCCATCTCATAGCGGGTTTGGACCGGGAGCACGACGACCAAGTCGGAAGGCTCGACGAGCATCTGTGCCGACAGGACGATGTCGAGGTGGGCCCGCAACGGCACGCGTGCGAGCGCCTCTGCCACATAGTGCGGGTCGGGCAGGACTTCGAGAAAATTGCCGCCCGACGACACGAGGACATCGAGGAGTCCCTCGTGGGCGGCGTCTATCATCTCGGGCGCCGTGTACCCCGGGGCCGAGGGCACCTCGAAGCCCCAAAGCCCTGAATAATGCTCGGCATTTCGGGCGTCTATGTGCAACCCTCCGGGGAAAGTTGTCGCGTAAGCACCCATTTCGGCTCCGCCCTGGACGCCGGAGTGGCCCCTTATCGGCATCAAGCCGCAGTTTGGGCGGCCGACGAAGCCGCGGAGCAGCGCGATGTCGATGATCGCCCGCACCGTCGCCTCGCCCGAGGAGTGCTGGGTCACCCCCATGCTCCACACGAGCACCGCATTGCCGGCCTCCCTGAGCATCCGGGCAAAGTCGAGCATCTCGTCTCTCGAAGTGCCCGAGGACGCCTCGAGGTCCTCCCATGCCTGCGAAGCGAGACCTGCCTTCAGGTCGTTGTACCCGAGGGTGTGCCCCTCGATGAAGCCCTTGTCGGCCCAACCGTGCTCGATCATGTGCTTCATCGCCCCATTCAGGAAGGCGATGTCGCCCCCGACGCTCACCCCGAAAAACCTGTCGCTCATCTTCGTCCCGAAGAGCGCGCTCTCGAAGTTGGAAGGTACCCAGTAGCGTTCCATAGCCGGTTCGCGGTAGGTGTTGACGACGGCCACGCGTGCGCCGGCCTTGCGGGCGTGGTAGAGGTACTTCATCATGACTGGCTGGTTTTGCGCCACGTTCGAGCCGATGAAGACCACTAGGTCGGAGCCGATCACATCGGTGTAGGAACACGTCGTGGCGGCCACGCCGAGCGCCGACTTGAGCGCAAGCGTGCTCGGCGAGTGGCACAACCTGGCGGCGCTGTCGATCGAATTTGTCCCGAGGGCCCGGACCGCCTTTTGGGCGACATAGTAGTTTTCGTTCGGCTGTCCCCGGCTCGTCATGTAGACGGCCAGCCGGTCGGGGCTCACCGTCTCGAGGCGCTCCCCGATCAGGTCGAGCGCCTCGTCCCAGTGGATGCGCGTAAAGCCGGCATCGCCCTTGCGGCGGAGAACGGGGTACGGCAGGCGGCCCAATTTGTGAAGCTCCGTGCTCTTTTTCCCCTGCAAACGTGCTACGTCCCCGAGGAGGGCGCCGTCCATCGCAGGAGCGGTGTTGAGGCGCAAAAGCCGGAGCCTTACGTTGCAGAGGTGGACCTGGTCGAGAGTCCAGTCCCGCATCCCGGTCGTCCCGAGCGCGCACCCGTCGCAGACGCCGTGCCTGAGGATCCGCCACGCGTACGCAAGATTGCCCTTGTTTTCTGCGATGGCGTCGGCGATGGCGGCATAGTTATTTGGCTTTTGTTCGCCGATCCCGAAGGGCTTCCAGCTTGCCCAGTGCGCCGGGTCGGCCCATTTTTCGCGTCGCCTCGACCGCACGTGCCCGCTACCTCCCTCTCGTCGGGTGTGCGGGGGCTCAATCCCCGCCACCCACGGCCCTGATGCTAGCGACAGCCTGCGCGAAGCGGTCTCAAGCGACCGGCTCGAGAGCCTCGCGCACGAGCCCCTGCAACGCTGGCGAGCCGCCCGCCGTCCCCGCGGTCGCCGGTGCCGCAGTCCCCGCCACCCTCGCCGCGGCCGGCTGACCGCGACGGGCGCGGCCAGGGATGAGCAACGCCGCGGCAACTGCGGCTCCGACGACGCCCGCGCCTGCAAAGACCGCCGGCGCCAGCCCGTCGACGAACGCCCGCCCGCTGGCATAGCCTCCCGCGCTCGAGAAAACCGACGCGAGCACCGCTATGCCGAGCACCCCTCCGAGCTCGCGGATCGCGTTGTTCACGCCCGAAGCGATGCCCTCCTCCTCAGGCCGCACCGTACCGAGCACGGTGCTCGCCATCGGGGCGAAGAAGAGCCCCATCCCGACGCCGTTGAGCACGAAGGCCGGGATGAGCGTGCCGTAGCTGACCGCAGGTGAAATCACCACGGCGAGCCAGGCGAGACCGGCCGCCTGGAGGGCCAGCCCTGTTGCGAGGACGGGCCTGCCACCGATCTTCTGAGTCACCAGCCCTGCGATGGGAGCCACCACCATCGGCATTGCGGTCCACGGGAGCGTGCGCACGCCGGCCGCGAGGGGCGAGTAGTGCTGGACGATCTGGAGGAACTGAGCGAGCAGGAACACCGAACCGAACATGCCGAAAGACATCAGCATCGAGGCCACGTTGGAAGCGGTGAAGCCGCGGCTCCCGAAAAGGCGCAATGGCAGCATCGGGTCGCTCGCCCGCCGCTCGTAGGAGGCGAACAAGGCCAACAAGCCGGCGCCTGCGACGAGGGGGACGAAGACCTCGGGCGAGGACCAGCCCACACTTGTCGTCCGCACGAGCGCGAAGACCACCGCGAAAAGGGCAGCGCTGGCGAGCGCGACGCCGCCCAGGTCGAGCCTCTTCACCGGGCCAGTGCTCTCGGTGAGGCGGCGAGCAGCGAGGGGGACGAGCACCAAGCCGATCGGGACGTTGAGCCAGAAGATCCACTGCCACGAGGCAGCAGAGATGATCGCCCCGCCGATCACGGGCCCTAGCGCGACCGCCATCCCGGAGATGGCACCCCACAGACCGAGAGCGAGCGCCCGGCGCTCGCGCGGCACCGCTCCGGCGAGGAGCGTGAGCGAGAGCGGGGTCACGACCGCCGCGCCGAGCCCCTGGGCTGCGCGTGCCGTGACGAGGATGGCCATGTTCGGCGCCAGCGCCGCAAGCATCGAGCCGAACGTGAAGGTCGTCAGGCCGGCGAGGAAGACGCGGCGGCGGCCGAAGCGTTCCCCGAGGGTGGCACCGGTGAGCAGGAGGGCGGCGAAGGTCAAGGTGTAGGCGCTCACTGTCCATTCGAGGCCACCAAGGGTTGCGTGGAGGTTAGCCCTGATGGTGGGCAGCGCCATGGTCACAACGAGGTTGTCCAGGGCCGTCATGAAGACGGCGGTCGAGCTGATCGCGAAGGTCCAGCCGGCATTCCGGCGGCGCTCGAGGCCGCCGGCTCGTGCCGCGCGGGTTGTTGTGGTTGCGAGTTTCCTGTCTGCCATCTCGGGCTCCTTTCTTAGTGATGGATCACTTACTTCGGGGGGCAAAAAAATACCTACCGCTGGACGCGGGGCACCGCTTGGACGCGGGGCACCGCCTGGGCGCGGTCGTGGGCGTCGTCATGCACGTGGTCGTGGTCGTGAGCCGGCGAAGTCGCGGCCCAAGGGGGAGACAGGTCGTCCTTGTGGAGATGGGGAGGGCACAGTTCGCGGGCCCAGGGCTCGTCCGACTCCTCGAGCCCAAGGGCTGCGACGACGTTCAGCATCATGCCCGTCGACAACCAGGAGCGCAGCTGGGAGGCCTCAAGACCTGACGCTTCCTGCGCTACCCGCCAGATCTTGTGCATCCCTTTCTGCGCCACCTCGCGCACCCTCGCGTCGTTGACCGACGCCGCAAAGGCATGAAGCTCGACGAGCAGCACGACCTCGTCCCGAACGAGTTCCTGGTAAGCGAGGCCCATCGCCATCAGGGCTTCCTCTCCCGACAGGCCCCGCGCGGCACGTTCGAAGGTCCGGGCAGTCCTCTCGAAGCACCCTTCGACGACGGCTATGAAGAGGTCGCGCTTCGAGCTGAACAGCCTGAAGATGTACGGCTGCGAGATGCCCGCCCGCCTCGCAATATCCTCCGTCGAGGTCCCGTTGTAGCCCCCTTCGGCGAACGCGGCGGCAGCAATGCGCAGCACCTCTGCCCGGCGCTCCTCTGCGTTCTTCCTTTCGGGGCTCACGAGCGTCATGTTAGTGAGTCATCACTCACTTGTCAAGCTCTCGCCCGGGTTGTCGTGGTGATTGCCGAGGTGATCGCCGAGGTGATTGCCGAGGTGATTGCCGAGGCGAGTGCGCAAGGCGCGGGGGACGAGCAAGAATTGGCTCGTGCCCGGGATGTCCCATCTCCCCTTCGACCTTCACAGCGCTCTCACCGCCTGGCAGTGGAGCCCCTTCTCGCTCGCCGTCGTGGTGGTGCTCGTGGCGCTCGCCTACTGGTACCTGCGGGCCGACTGGGCCCTGGCGTTGAGAGGCCGGCGTTGGCCGAGGCCGCGCACGTTGTCGTTCCTGGCGGGCTTGGTTGCCATCGACATGGCACTCCAGTCGCCCGTGTCGACCTTCACCGGTTCGTACTTCGAGGCCCATATCGCCCAGCACCTCCTCTTGATGGCGGTAGCCCCACCGCTCCTTGCTCTCGGGGCGCCCTCGACGCTCCTGCTCCAGAGCTCGAGCAGGACCGTGAAGACGCGATGGCTCTCGGTCTTGCGCTCGCGCCCGTTCGCGATCGTGAGCCACCCCGTGGTCGTGTGGTTCGGGTACTTCGGCATCATGTTCGCTTTTTTCCTGACGTCGCTTATCAATTTCGCCATGGAGCACATGGCGCTCATGGACACGGTCAACGTCGCTTTCCTTCTGGGGGGCTGCTTTTACTGGTGGCCGATGGTCGGCCTCGACCCGATCGTCCACTGGCGCATGGGGTACGGAGCGCGGATCGCGAACCTCGCGATCGGCGTGCCCTTCGAGGCCTTCCTCGGGATCGCCATCATGAACGACAAGCAACCCGTGGCATCCATGTACACCCTTTCGAGCACCCATTCGGGAGGCGCACTGCTGTGGGCCGCCACGGAGCTGTCGACTTTCGCAGGCCTCATCCCGGTTTTCATCCAGTGGCAGCGCGCTGACGCGAGGGCGGGGGCTCGCGCCGACCTCCGTGCCGACCGCGCTGCCCTTGTCGCCGAGCCTTCTGCCGGGCCCCCGGTCGGGCTGGACGCCCGGCCACCCGGCCGAATGGCTGGCCGCCTCGTGCCGGGACGGGCGGCGCGCCCCGACGACTCCGAGCGCCCCGACGACCTCGAGGACAGCGACGAACGAGTGGACGAACGAGTGGCCGCAGCGACCACCTCCCGTTTCGCCGAGCAGTACAAGCCTTTGCTCCAGCCGGGCAATTCGAGCTGGGAAGAAATGTGGATGGCGAAAGCCGGTTTTGTGCCCGGGTCTCGCGGTGCGAGGCCGAACAGCCCGCCCCTCCACCCTCACGCCAAGTAAGGCCCCCGACCCGCTCCCCCTCCGCCGGCGAACTCCCCAACCCCGCCGGCCCGACCGCGAGCTAGGCGATAACGCCGGCGCCGGCGGGCGCCAACGGCCCGGTGTCGAGGAGCCAGGCCTTCACCTTCGCCCCGCTGGCGACGCCGGTCCCGTCCGGCAGGAGCACGAGCGCGTTGGCGTGGGCGAGCGCCGAAAGCTGGTGCGAGCCCTGCCGGCCAGAACTGCGGGCTTCGAGATGGCCGCCCTCCCCGGGGGAAAGCACCGCCCGCACGAGGTGGAGCCTGCCGTCGGGCTCCCGGCGCAGGTCCTCCGCGGCCGTGACCTCCAGCACGGGCCGCCCGAGGTTGCGGTGGCCCGCCATGAGGCGGAGCGCGGGCCTGGCGAAGAGCTCGTACGACACGAGCGCTGAGACCGGGTTGCCGGGGAGCCCGAAGACCGGTACGCCCCTTCCCAAAGGCAGCACGGCGAAAGCAAATGGTTTTGCCGGCTTGACCGCGACCTGCAGCCACCTGGCCGTGGTGCCGCCGAGTTTCTCCAGCACGATCTTGACGAGGTCCCGGTCGCCGACGCTGACGCCGCCGCTCGTGAGGACGGCATCGCAATCGGCCGCTGCCCGCTCGAGCATGGCTTCCAGGGCGCCCATCTCGTCCGGCGCCTGGCCGAGGTCGACCGCACCGAAGCCGTCGGCCCTCAGGCGGGCGAGCAGGCTCGGGCGGTTGCCGTCGCGGATCTTGCCCGGTGGCAGGGGGCCTGGCCCGCTGACAAGTTCGTCGCCCGTCGAGATCACCCCGGCCCGAGGCGTGCGGTAAGCGAGCACCCGTTCCGCCCCGGCGCTCACCAAGACCCCGAGGTGCGCCGCGCCGATCTGTTCGCCGGCGTCGAAAACCTGCTCCCCCGCGGCAAGGTCGTCCCCGGCCGGCCGCACGCTTGTGCCAGCTCGGACGGCGTCTTCGATGACGACCCAGCCCGCGCCGTCACCCCGCGTCCTTTCGACCATGCAAACCGCGTCGGCACCTTGGGGGATGACGCCCCCGGTCATCACACGGGCCGCTTCCCCTGGGCCGACGAACACTGCCGAGGGGTCGTCGCCGGCCATCACCTCGGCAACCACGCGGAGGCGAGCCGGGACGGTGGCGACGTCTTGCGAGCGGAGGGCATAGCCGTCCATGGAGGAGTTGACGAAGGGTGGGACTGCTTCCCGGGCGTGGACGGGGGCCGCCAGCACCATCCCGAGCGCGTCGGCCACCGCCACTTCGACCGTCCCGAGCGGCCGGCACTGCGACAGCACGTAGCTGCGAGCCTCGTCGGGGCTGATCATGAACGGGTCATGGACGGGTCATCGACGGGTCATGGACGGGTCAGAGCGGAGGTTCGCCCTCCAGTTGGCCCGGGAGCGGGGGGAGGGCCCCCTGGCCGGGATCGGCACCAGGTTGGCCGCCGGGGGCCACGGGGGCCGCCGGAGGTTGGGGCGGGACGAGGCGGAACGACGTTCGGTCCATTTCCCTGCCGTCGATCCTGACGCTGAAGTAGTACGGGCCGAGCTGAGGGAGCCCGATGCCGAACATCGGTATCGCCATCGGCATGCTCCACTCGTCGGTCGGGAGCATCTGGGGAGAACGGGGCGCCAGGAAATATGCAATGAACATCCCCCGGTCCGCCGGGTCGGCGCCTTCGGGCAGCTCTTCGGCGAGCGGGATGCGGGTCTCGCCGCTTTGGCCCATGTGGACGAGCTCGAGGGTCATCTTGTGCTGCACGTCGGTGTCCTCGGGCCTGATCAGGCCGAGGATCGCGAGAGTCACGTTGACCCTGAACGGCGGCGTAGGAGTGCCGCTGGCGAGCAAGGCGAGGCCCGCCCCCGAGACGAAGAGCTTCCCACCGCTAACTTCTGCGAAGTCGCACAAAATGACCTTGGCGTCCATTGCAGAGAAGCTAGGTTGCTGCGGGCAGGTCCGCCAACCAGCCGTGCATAGGACGCCCCGGTGCCAACCCGAACGCCGTCGACCGCCGGCACCGGCGGGCGGGAGGCGGGCGGTCATAGGAGCCATAGGAGCCATAGGAGGCGGATGGTGACGGCCACTACGACCGAGCCGGCTGCGAGGCACCGCCGCCCGCCACGGACGTTGCGGCGCAACGTTGGCTTCTTCGGCCTGACGGCGTTCTCAGTCGGGTCTGTCGTCGGTAGCAGGTGGTTCCTCGCGACTCTGGCGGCGGCCCGCTTCGCAGGTCCGGCCTCGATCGCTTCGTGGGTCCTGGCGGCGTTCATGCTCGTTTTCGTGGCGCTCATGTACGCCGAGCTCGCGGCGGCTTACCCGGTTTCGGGAGGCACCGCCCGCTATTCCCAGTTGTGCTTCGGCTCTGCCGGCGGTTTCGTCGCCAGCTGGATGTCGTGGCTCCAAGCGGTGACCCTGGCGCCGGTAGAGACCGAGGCCGCCGTCGAGTACCTGGGGCCCAAATGGCACGGCGTCTTCGACGACAAGCCCGGGGTTCTGACAGGCAAAGGCTTCGTCGTGGCGGTGCTCTTCGTACTCTTTTTCACGGTCGTCAACCTCGCCGGGATCCGCTGGGTAACGAGGCTCAACCGGGTCGCCGTCCCGTGGAAATTGCTCGTCCCTCTCGTCGCCGTCGTGGCGCTGGCTCTCACGAGCTTTCACAGCTCCAACTTCCACACAGCCGGTGGCTTTGCGCCCTTCGGCGCCCAGGGGATCTTCAAGGCACTGCCCGGCGGCGTGGTGTTCGCTCTGTTCGGGTTCGAGCAGCCCGCTCAGCTCGGAGGCGAAGCGCGCAACCCGCAGCGGGACCTCCCAAGAGCGATCGTCGCCGCTGTCCTCATCGGGATGCTCCTCTACCTCTGCCTCGAGATCGTGCTGATCGGCGCATTGGCGCCCCGCGACCTCACGTCGGCAGCGAGCTGGGCCAACCCTCTCGGGGCGCTCGGCAGTTACGGCCCCTACGCACAAATAGCCACTGCGCTCGGCCTCGGCTGGCTGGCCGTCCTGCTTTACTCCGACGCCGTCGTGTCGCCAGCAGGTACAGGTTTGCTTTACATCGCCACGACATCTCGCATCACCTATTCGATGAACCGCTCCGGCACCCTCCCGAGGGCTCTCGGCTACCTGGACCGGCGGGGGGCCCCTTGGCTGAGCGTCCTGCTCGCCTCCGGCTTCGGCATCGTCATCCTCGTGCCTTTCGGCGGCTGGCAAAAACTGGTGGAGTTCATTTCCAGCGCGACCGCGTTCATGTACGCCTTCGCGCCCCTGTCGGTGGCGGCCCTCAGGCATTCGGACCCCGGCCGGCCCAGGCCGTACAGGGTGCCGGCGGCGTGGCTCCTCGCACCGTTGGCCTTTGTTTTTGCCAACCTGATCATTTACTGGGGAGGCTGGCCGACGGTGTGGCGCCTCGCCGTTGGCATCGTGCTCGGGGTTACGCTGATGGCCATCGCACGGGCGACGACAAGTCCCCAATACAGGGCCCCACTCAAGCTCGCGCCGGCATCCTGGGTAGTCCCATGGGTCGCCGGCCTGCTGCTACTCGACGCGATCGGGCCGGCCTACGTGCAAAGCTGGCGCCACGTCCTACCGTTTTGGTGGGACATGCTGGCGGTTGCAATTTTCAGTTTGGTGATCTTCTACGTCGCGCAGTCGACGGCACTTGGGCGGCGCGAGGTTGCGCGCAATATCGCCGAGATGGGGATGACGACTTCCCAAAATGAGATCGACCAAGGCATCGGCGCGTGATGACGGGCCCGGCACCAGGCCCTGACGACGGCGACAGCCGGTCCGTGGCCGTCGTAGATGCCCCGACCGCGGCTCCGGGCGCGAGGCCCGCCATCGCGGTCCCGCTGCTCGACGAGCCCGAGGCCTTCCCCGGTCCGGCGCCCAAGCGGCGGCGCGACAGGTGGGCCAGCGCAGGCCGGGAAGCCTGGGCACGTGCCTACAGGCAATCGCAAAAAGCAACCGAAAAAGCCGGCGCTTGGCGGTACCTCGACCTTGCGCTCGTGATCGTGCTCATGGGTGTCGCTGTCGGTCTGCGCTGGCGCGATCTTTGGACGAACTACTGGGGAGACGAAGCCATCGCTATCGGCATTGCCTCCCACGCCATCCACACCTTGCCGCACTATTTGGTCAACGACGGCTCGCCGCCGCTGTACTACGTGATGCTCCACTACTGGATGCGCCTGTTCGGCCAGTCCGAAGTAGCTACCCACACCCTGTCCCTCATCCCCGCGATATTGGCGGTGCCGGCTACCTGGTGGTCGGGCACCCGGCTCTTCGGGCCCTGGGCCGGGCGGGCTGCTGCTGCTCTCGTAGCCACATGTGCCTACCTCGACTATTACGCCACCGAAACACGGATGTACTCGTGGCTCGTCCTGATGGCCACCCTCGCTCTCAGTTGTTTCGTCCTCGCCTACCGCGGGGCGGGCCGCCGCTACTGGGTCGCGGCGGCCTTTGCGATGACCTGCGTCCTTTACCTCCAGTACTACGGGCTCTACTTGCTCGCGGCGATCGTGGCCTGCGGTGCCGTGGCCGCGGCGCGAGCGCGCCACTGGGCGCGGCTGAAGGCGACGCTCCTGTTTGGCTTGGCATGCGCGGCGGCCTTCGCTCCCTGGGTACCTCAGTTCGTCTACCAGGCCGTCCATACAGGTGCGCCATGGGCTCCCCACCCCTCCGTCCTCGACTTTTTTGGCGACTCGTTCAACTCCTTCGCCTCGGCGGGATGGGCCGGTGTGGTACTGGCGATCTTCGTCGCCCTGGTACCTGCGAGGTGGGACTGGCTCCCGTGGCGATGGCGGCGGAGCGTCCCCGCGGCGGCACCTGTGCTCGCGCTTTGCACCGCGGTACCCATCGTCCTCCTCCTCATGGCCTGGGTGGGCGGGCAGGTCGTCAACTCCTGGAACCCGCGTTACCTCGGGATCGCGCTTGTACCCGCGACGCTGGCTATCGCCGGGGGCCTGTCGCGTGCCCGCGGCCGCCTAGGCGCCCTCGTCATCGCGGTCCTCGCCCTGACGGCCACGGCTGTGCCGATGCTCGTGGACCGCGGCCTCACGGTCCAGACGTCCAAGAGCGATGTGGCCTACCTGCTCGACGAGCTCAAGCCACAGCTGCAACCCGGGGCTCTCGTCATCTCTGCCGAAGTCACGGACACGCCCGTCGTAGCCCTCGACCTCGGGAAGGGGTACCGCTACGCCAACCCGTTCGGCCGGCTGGCCGACCCGCTGGTGGTCGACTGGTCGAACCTGCCCACGCGGCTCCAAAGGGTCAACGCTGCCACCGACCTCGCGCCGCTACTTGACTCGGTGCCCGTCGGCGGTCAGGTGCTCCTGGTCAACCCGACCAGCTGGGGCGGGCCCGAAACTCCCGAGCGCTACGCCGGCCCCGTGGAAGCCGAGGGCGTCGCCGCAAACCAGGTGGTGATCGACGACCCCGACCTGTTGTCTGAGGAAACCCTCCAGATCCCCGCCTACTCGAACCCTCTCTACCCGATGACAGTCGTCCTCTTCCAGAAGGTCCGCGCCAACGGCCAACCGTGAGGAGGCCAGTCGCAAATAGCGCGCACCCAGCGCCCACCTGGCTGGCACCTTGCACCTCGCGGCTGCCGTGCTGCCGCCGCCCGGGGGGAACTCGATTTTGCGGAGAGGGAGGGATTTGAACCCTCGGACCGCCCCATGTCAAGCGCCTGCTCGCGAAGCTGAAATGGCCAATGAAGTGCTAAAATGCGTGACCGTAATTCTCCGCTTGTAACCAATTTTGACCGTCGAAACGTGTCCTGCGCGTGTCACGCGTGTCCCGGCTGTGTCCTGACGGGAAGCGGGATGAGGCGACGCGCGAGCCGAGAAGATAACATCGTCCAACGACCTGACGGCCCCCACCTACTTCGTCTAATTCGGAGCCACAATCCACAGGTCGTCGGGGATCAGGCGTTCGAGCCGGTCAACAGTCCTGCCAATGCCGGTGTCAGTGCCGTCCCAAACGACCACAGCACCATGGGCGGAGGCTATGAGTGCACTGTTGCCTCGTCCGACGGCAATTCCAGCTTGCTGCCTCGTCTTCGGGGGTCTCTCGGATAACATCAGCGTCCTTTGGGCTCCAGCTATCAACCCCCGGTACCGTTCTCGGGTCGGATCAGGCCACACCGAGTCCGGGTTCGGGTACGGCAAGGCAGCGACATAGGGTACTCCAACGACCTGAGCCGCTTCAGCTCCTAGCATCTCGGCACCCAGGCCGAGCCCTGTCAGTACCACCACATCAGGGTGCACTGCGTATATCCCTTCGACGACCTCGACAATCTTCCTCCGCACCCTGCTTGCAGTCGGGTTGCTGGGGTCATAGCCGCCAAGCCCAGGGGCCCGATGGCCCATCACAACCAAATGCCAACCAGACAATTTCTGGAGGACCGCCCCCGTCCGGCTCGGTTGAGCCCGGCCTGGTTCATCCGGTGGACCTAGGTCGTCCGGGACCCCTCTTCCGGCTCGCCCCACCTGTGCCCGAGCGGCCTCGTTGGCCAACCGGTCCACCAGATCGTTTTGAGGGTCATCTGCGTGGCCGCGCACCCACTTGAAGGTGACCTGTCCCTTCCGTTCACGGACCAGCTGGACGAGGGGCTGCCAGAGATCTCGGTTTAGACGGTCCTCCCCGCCCTTTGTCCGCCACCCCTTTGCCTCCCACTTCTCGTACCAACGCTCCTTGAAGCAGTTGACGACATACTGCGAGTCGCTCACAACCTCTAGGGGCCCGGGTAGCGCCCTTAATGCTTCGAGCACCGCCGTCAGCTCCATCCGGTTGTTGGTCGTTTCGGGCTCCGCACCCGACGCGAACTGGCCCTCGGGAACCAGCCAAGCCCACCCGCCGGGGCCGGGGTTACCGATGCACGCGCCATCTGTGTACACGGTGAGCACGCTCCAGCATGGCACGAGGCCCTGACCTTCACAGCCAAACGAGGCGCAGACCATGAGCGAAGTCCGCGCGGACAGCAGCGCCTTCTCCAATATGCCCGGCTCCCGAGGTTTGCGTTCCCCAGCACCCCGAACCTATGGGGTCCTCCCGACCTGCCTCTTTTTGGAGGACGCGCAGTCGAGACATGATGTGGTTGACACAATGGTGGCGTGATAGCACTGCCCCCCGAGCAGGTTGTCGGGCTCCCGGTTGACCAGCTCGGGCTGGTAATCCTTAATGACCTAATTGCCACGCGAGAGTGGAACGAATACAACTACTTGCTCGCGGCCCAAGGGCCTTACAAGGAGGAGGCCCTTCTGGCCGTGTCTGAGGCTATGGCGTGGTTGCGGTCTAGGGCCCTCATCGCCCGCACACCTGGTCAGCCCTCGGATGCGGCCATCTCTGTCACGAGAACTGGGCGACGCATCGCTGCCGAAGGCCCAACCGCTTTCTATGCGGCCGAGCGACTCCAAGGGAGTCTCCACCCACGAATCGAACAGGAGGCAAGGCCTCAGGTCCTCATCGGGAAGTACGAGTTGGCCGTCTTCGCTTCGATGAAAGCTGTCGAAGTGCGAGTCCGTCAGCTCGGAGCATTCGGCAACGAGGTGATCGGCGTCGATCTTATGAACAAGGCCTTTGGTCCCAACGGGCCACTCACCGATACCAATGCAGTAAAGGGCGAACAGGAGGGAACCCGGTCACTTTTCGCGGGTGCTTACGCTGTGCTGCGCAACTCGACAGGCCACCGCGAGGTGAACTACGACGACATCACCGAGGCTGCGGAGGCAGTTCAGACCGCGAGCTTGCTGATGCGAATCACAGACAAGGTGGAGGCACGGCTGGCCCAACACAAACGTACTCCGTGATCACAAAGCCTTCAGTAAGTCCGGAGACTCCTCAACTCGATTCCCCGAGAGAGGGAACACCAATACGATTAACCGAAGGAGATACATGAGTCAAAAGGTTTCCCTGTGGAAGACCAAAGTCAGCATGACGATCGCGGTAGCGTTGGCCCTAGCCGCTTGGCCGGTGGTTATCGCTTCGTGTGGGTCGACAAGCTCGGCCTATCAGACCGGCTATAACCAGTGTCAGACGGCCAATTCGGCTCTGCCCTCAGTGACAGTCAACTGTTCCAACTACGCCCAGCAGTACCAGCAGGCATGGGATACCTGCAACGAGGCGAATACGGTTGTGGCCATCACCGCCCAGGATTGCGACGCCTATGCCTTGTCACAGGCCAACGGTGGCAACGGACCATGAAGAGACTTGCAACTGACCGTTTAAGTCGGATTCGCCCTTGTCGGTATCCAGAACTGCCCGAATGGTGAGTATGGTTGGGGTGCGGACAAAGGAAAATAAGAGCAGCCCAAGCCTAGATACGCTTCGGAGTTTGTCGGCTTTATGAGGAACCCGACGCTCTTTGCACCCCAGCTCTCAATACATACATTCTCTCCGTAAAAACTTACGTTCTCTGCCTCAACAAGCACGGCATTCGCACCGGAGTCTGTGAAACGCACGTTGCTTGCTTGGACGATTGTGGAGGTAGGTCCTTCCTCGATCCAGAGCCCGTAGCTACCTTCGCTTGCTCCAGTGGGTGCCTGCACAGTCACGTTCGACATCTGGATCGCTACCTGGTCGGACTTGCTACCGTCTGGGAGCGGGCAAGCGATATGGATGCCTGTCATGCAGTCATCGAAATCGGCATTTAGGAGATGAACCTTGTGCGGATTCCCCCATTGCGACACGGCCAAACTGAGGCCCGTCTTGTAGTTGCTCGCGAACACGTTGCTGATATGCGGGTTGTCACAACGAAACAGCGCTATCGCGGTCGCATTTTCACGTTGGTATGTCCATGCCGCCGTGACAGGGTTTTTCTTGCTACTGGTGGCCCAGTAACTCCAAAAATGAATAGCATCAATGTAGTTCGTATCAAATGAGTAATCGATCCTGATCCCGCACTGGAGCGGTTGGCCGAACACTCGACGGATCACCGTTCGTGCTGTCTCATAAACGGAAATACCGAAATAGGGATTATATAGAAACACATTCTCGATCAGGGCATTCGCACCTGTGACATAAATCATAGGCTTACAATTCGCGGGTGGACCCATTACAACCTGGTCCACGACATTGAAAGCCAAGTCGCGAACGGACCCGCTGCTACCTGAGATGGCTACAGGACTGAAGTCGGCGTCAGAAGCCACGAAGATCCAACTCCCCAAGCACGGGTCGTTGTACCCTGGCGTATTCCAACCGACGCCCTGCAAGATCACACCGTCAGGGACCGTGAGGCTGGACTTCACAAGGTAGTTTCCAGCTGGGAAGTACACAGTGCTTCCTGAAGGGTTGACGTAAACGTCTTTACCTGACGCGTCCTTAGTAAGGGGTGCGGCAGCCTCGATAGCGTTCCGAATCGCACCGGCATCGTCCGCGGTGCCATCGCCAACTGCGTTGAACGGAGCATCTTTGACGTTGAAGAAAGGGCTCTCGCCTGGCATCCTAGCTCTCCTTCGCTCCACGACTTGGTGGGCCAACCCTACCTCTCGTCGCCAAACCTTTTTTGCCTGGATGTCTGACCCGGTTGGGTGGCTCTGACCTGCGTTTGGTTCCGGCCGGTCCAGGCGTACCTCTGCCATAATGTTGCCCCGGTCGGACGTCCATTCGGAGCCAAACACCTCCCCGTCTAGCTCGTGCCACCGGTCCCACGCACCCTGTCGGGTCGTCCCTAGCGCCGTCGCGATCTCGGTCCATGTGGTGCCGTTGCGCCTGGCCCACCTGATGAAGCCGACCTCCCGCTC
>DATJMJ010000229.1:0-5723 GCA_035508795.1 Acidimicrobiales bacterium | reverse complement strand
CAGCCCGTACCCACGCGGGGTGCCCAGGCACCAGTGCTCCTGCTGCCACCCGGGCCCTTTGAGGTCGTAGGTCCGCCCCGGCAGCGCGAGCATCGCCTTGGTCCCGTGAGTCACCAAGCGGGCGACATCGAGGAAGTGCCGGTCGGAAGTGAGCTGGTACAGCTTGGCGAAAGTAGCGGCGTTGATGGCGAGGAACCCATCGCAAGTGGAAACGCCCGTGGCAATGAGCTGTTGCCCGGCCGTCGGGACACCTGGTTTCCAGTGGAGATCGGAAGCCAACGCGTCAACGGGCATCGGGACGTCCCAGATGTAGACCCACGTCTCGGTGAGTGCCGCTGCGTCGAGAGCTCTTTTCAGCCATAGTTCTTCGCCGGCCGCCAGGTAAAGTTCGAGATAGCCCTCCATGGCGTAGATCGCTGCCTCTTTGTCGACCACATCGGGGTTGTCGAGGGTGGCCCCCGCAAAACGGCCCGAGCAGCCGCCCGAGGACCAGGAAAACTCTGCCGCACGCTGAGCCCCGTCGAGGTACTCCGACTTGCCCGTCGCGCCCGCCAGGCGCGCCAGGAACGCCACGACGAGGTGTGCCGCGGTCTTCGACTGCTCCAACACGTTCCCGGTCCCGGCACGCCACGCCCGGGGCATCGAACCGTCGGCGTCCTGCTGGGAGAGGAGCCAGTCCCCGCCCTGGCAGGCCCACGCGAGCCACTCGGGGTGCTCCCGGCCGAGCGACACCTCGTAGGACCACGCCTTCAGGGTGCCGGCACACCCATCTGCAACCGACCGGGTGTAAACAACAGGCACCCCATGGGATTTCCGGTAAGTGACAGGCTTGCCTGTGACGAAGTCAAACCCTTCGCCGGCTGGAGGCGCCAGGTCGAGCCTGGCAAAACAATCGAGGACCTGGCGGGCGCTCTCCCGGTAACCCTCACCCACGGGGCCGCCCACCCGGTCGCCGACGCGGAGCAGGACATAGGCCGCGTCGGTGTTCGCCCCGACAAAGCCCATGATCGCGGGAGCCGCTGGGCCCGTTCTCCCGGTCACAGCGTCCACGACCAAAGGGATCCCTGCGATATTCGCCGCACCGTGCTTTTTTGCTCCGCCCTTTTTCCTTGGCGCCATAGGGGCGTCGGCCCTAACCTGGCCGGCGAGCACCGTAGCGTTGGCAGTGACGACAAGGTCGGCCCCGACGGTGGGCGCCTCAGGGCTCAATTTGTCCCAGGCCCAGCGCCAGGTGCCCCCAAAAAAGCCTGTCGCTGAGGCAGCTTTACCCCAGCGGAAAGAGAGCGTATAAGTCTGGCGCACGCCGTCGGCGAGCGGGTGAAAACGCCACCGCCACCTCTTGTACTGGCGGAGCGGCGGGCGCCCGGTGCTGTAGGTGACAGGCCCTTCGCTGCCAGGGAAAAACGCCCCCAAATAGAGCTTTCCTTCCTCTTCGGCACCGCCCAGCGAAGCGAAGGCGAGGCGGTCGTCTATAAGGATTTCGCCTCCCCCCACGTACCCGCGGTCTGCGACGACGGTCGTCGCAGTGGCGTCGGTGTGGAGCACCGCCACCCACGTCCCGTCGGGGTAGAGCATTGCGAACATCGGTGCCCCGAGACGGTCTTCGCGGCAAAGTACCAGGCGCGCCCCGTCACGGCGGAGTTGCGGGCTCCCGATCGCCCATTGCGGCACCGGCTCGCAGTCGCCGTAAATAGCGCCTGGGGCAAACGGGGTCACTTCGCGCCAGCTCATTTGGATGTTGCGTGCAAGGCCCAAGGAGGTCATGAAACCACCCGCGGCATCGCCGTGCACTACAGCGTGGCGCGTGACAACCAGTTCGTCCGCACTCGCGCGCCAGCGGTCTCTCACCACAAGCGAGGCTCCGGCGCGCAGCGTCACCTCGGCCGACGCCGAAAACCCGTCGGGCTCGTCCTGCACCGAGCTGTACCCCCATCTCCGGCCCGTCCTGCTCCCGGTAGAAAGCACGACGTGGACGGGGCGCAGCTGGGCCCACTCGTTGCCATCCACGCCGACAAGGGCGCCCCAGCGGCTTGTCTTCCCGGGCCCGGCCCGGACTGGCTCCACTGCGACCACGCCCTCAGCCTCTGATCCCGGCCGTCGCGAAGCTCGGCACTATGAGGCGCTGAAAGGCGACGAACATGACGACGATCGGGACCGTAAGGAGGACTACCCCGGCCATCTGTACGGTCGTCAACGTGTAGAACTGCGACTGCAAGCTGTTCATCCCGACGGTCATCATGTAGCGGTCAGGATCGGTCGTAAAGGTCACAGGGATCATAAAGCTGTTCCAGGTCCACGTCCCGGCGAGCACCGCCTGGGTGGCGATGCCGGACATGGCGAGAGGGACGGCGATCCGCAGGAACGACCGGAACCTTCCTGCTCCGTCCACCACGGCAGCCTCCTCGAGGTCAGAGGGCACTCCCTGGAACGCCTGGCGCATCAGGAATATAAGGAACGGGTTGGCGATGAAGGGCACGATGAGCGCCTGGTATGAGTTGAGCCACCCGAACTTTGCAACAAGCAAGTAGAGCGGGATGAGGATCGCCTGGAGCGGCACCATCAAGATGGCGAGCACGACAAGGAACGCCAGCGTCCGGCCGGGGAAGCGGATGCGCGCCAGCACGTACCCTGCCATCGTGTTGACTACCACGGCTCCCACTATGACGCCGACGGTGACGAACGCAGTGTTGGCGTACCACCGGAGCACCGGCGCATTGTCGAAGACATAGCGGTAGTTGTACAGCGTCAGCCGGCCCGGCGACACGACACGCGGGTAGTCGGACGGCAGCTCGAAAGAGGTGTAAAGGGCGAAAAGCATCGGACCTATCGCAAGTACCGAGCCAACCACCAGCACGGTGTACTTGGCCGCCTTCGCTGCGTTTGCGGGGAACTGGCCGGGGGCGCTCATGACTTCTCCGGCAGGAGCTTGCGGGTGAGTACCGTCCCGGCAAAGACGATCAGGAGCAGCACGACGGCGGCAGCGCTGCCATAGCCGAGGTTATTGAGGCGGAAAGCCTGCTGGTAAATGAAGATGACGAGTGTCGCCGTGGCACCTGCCGGGCTCCCCAGGATCGACCCGTTGTTGGACGCGATGACATAAGCCTGGTCGAAAATCTGGACAGCCTGGATGAACCCGGCCACGATGACAAAGAAAACGTAGGGCCTGACACTGGGGACTGTCACGAAGCGGAACCGCTGAGCCACCCCTGCCCCGTCGACCTTGGCGGCCTCGTGCAGATCGACCGGCACGTTTTCGATGCCCCCGAGGAAGACGACGACGTAAAGGCCGATGTACATGTACACGTAGACAATCACCAGGAACGGCAGTGCGAGGCTCGGGTCGGCGTACCACGTCGTATTGCTCACGCCGAACAGGCTCGCCGCCACCGTCGAAAGTGGCCCCCCGTCCACGAAAAGCTTCATGAACACGGTCGTCACGGCGACGGTAGAGGTCATGTACGGGAGGAAAAAGGCAGTCCGGAAAAAGGTCTTCCCTGTGCCGACGCTTTGGAGGACCGAGGCCAGCAACAACGCCAGGACCGTCTGTGCCGGGACGACGAAGAGGACGAAGATGCCTGTGATGAACAGCGAGTGGTGGAAGGCCGGGTCGGACCAGAGCTGGTCGAAATTCGTCAGCCCGACGTATGTCCGCTCTGAGAAGTTAAAAAGGTCTACCCGCTGGAACCCCAGCAGCACCGTGTCGAATATCGGGTAGACAAACCAGGTGCACAGGAGCGCCGCCGCGGGCGCCAACAGGACGTAGGCGGCCGCCCAGTCCCTTCGCGCACGGGTGGTGGCCCGGCGGCCCACACGAGAGCCGCCTGCTGGCGGGGTCGGAGCCCGGGCGCCGTCCTCCCACTCTTCGAGGACGGCGCCTCGAGCCTTGTTGCCGGCTATATCTACTTCGTCCCGTACTGGCTCTGGAGCGTGGACAGCAGCCCGGCCACGGTCCCGCTGTGCTTGAGGATGATGTTTTCGAAGCCGGAAACGAGTGCGTTACCGAACTGGATCGTGCTCGGCGGGTAGGACAAGGTGAGGCCGCTCGAAAGCACGGCGTTGGTGATGTTTTTGTACTTCGGGGTCATCTGACGGTAAAGGTTGATGTACTGGGTCCTCGCCGGGACGAAGCCGAATGCGGTGTCGGTGGCGACGTAGTGCTCGGCGGCGGCATCAGTCAGGTACTTGATGAGCTTGATGTCGGCTGCCGGGTCGGGCGAATGGGCCATGATCGAATAGGAACCACCGTAGGTCACGACGAACTGCTTGCCGGTAGAAGTTGGGATGGGCGCCAGCGTGTAGCTCACCTTGGGGGCAGTGGCTGCCATGAAACCCACGTACCAGGGCCCTCCGTCCGACATGGCTGCGTTGTTGTCGGCGACTGCGACCCCGTCCCAGGAGGCACCAACCTGGTCCGGGAGGACCGCCGCATGATCCTTGAAAAGGTTGACGAGGAACTGGATGCCTGCAACGTTGGCGCTCGAGTCGATCGTCTTGCCCCAGTTCCACCCGCCCCCGAAGGCCAGGATGTACTGGGTCAGGTGGAAGAGGTTGTCGAGGATGGTGAGGCCGGCTTTGCCGGTCTTGGTATGTACTGCAACGGCGTCGGCGGCTACCTGTTGCATCGAGGTCGGCAAAGTCGTTATCCCCGCCGACTTGAGCATGCCGAGGTTGTAAACATAAGCCGAGTCCTGGAGGTACAGCGGGATCCCGTAGAGGTTGCCGTTTATGGTCCACGCATTGACAAGGGCTGCCGGGTCGACCTTCAGGTTGACGCCTGCCGAGGCAACGAGCTTGTTGAGGCCGAGCACCGTGCCCTGCTGGACGTACTGCCCGACGGGGGCCGAATTGTCCCACACGATGATGTCGGGGATGGTGCCCGCGGCGATCTGGGTCGGCATCTCGTTGAGCTGGTCGTCGTAGGTCGCGTACACGACCGGCTTCACAACGATGCCCGGTAGCGCCTTCTCCGCCGCAGCGATGACGTGGTTGTAGTACGGGTCGATGTTGGCCCCGCCCGCGTAGCCGAGCGTGATGGTCACTGTCGAAGAAGCACTCGCCACCGGCAATTGGCCAGGCACCGCTACGAGCGCTGCACTTAGGGCGGTGGCAGTTGCAGCAGCGAGAGGTATGCGCGCCTGGTGGCCGCGTGGCCGGCCCGGTCGGCGGCTTGGACGCATGGGTAGCAGCATGGGTTTGTCCCCCTTTTGTGAAAAGGTTTTCCTAGGCGTCACCATATCGACAGTGCCTGTAAGAGTCAAGGCAGATGTTCGCCGCTGAGTGCTAGAGTGGGAAAAGTTGCCGTCATTTTCCGAAACTCTCGTCTGGTCCCGGGGCCTCTCTCCTGCGACCGGGGACGCCCGGGACCGCTCCGTGCCCGATGATTGAGCCGGCGAGGGCCACAGCACGTCTCGCTGACGTGGCAGCCAAGGCAGGCGTTTCCATCAGTACGGCCTCCAAGGCGCTGAGCGGCAACGGGTCGCTCAGGCCCGAAACTCGCTCCAGGGTCCTATCCGCCGCCGAACAGCTTGGTTTCGTGCCAAATTCGCTCGCTCGGAGCCTGCTCGAGGGGCGCAGTTTTACTGTCGGCTTGATCGCATCCGATGTCGTCGGGCGATTCAGCATCCCTGTGATGCTCGGCGTCGAGGAGACTCTCGGGGCAGGCAGGATCGCCGTGCTGTTTTGCGACGGGCGCGGCGACCCCATCCGGGAGGACCACTACCTGC
>DATJMJ010000228.1:0-7819 GCA_035508795.1 Acidimicrobiales bacterium | reverse complement strand
GTTCCCAGTCGGCGACCAACCCCGCCAAGAAGTCGTTGCCGGGTGGGGCGTCTTCGCCGATCTCCTCGTCGCCCCGCGGGCCGTAATACCCGACAGCGGACTGGCACACCAGCGTTCCCGGCCGGTCTTTTTCTGCAAGCGTGGCGAGGGAGCTCACAAGTAGCCTGGTACTGAGGAGGCGCGAGGCGCGCACCTCGCGCTTCGCCTTGCTCGTCCAGCGCTGGCCGATGGGTTCGCCCACCAGGTGGATCACCGCGTCGGTCCCTTCGAGAGCGGTGGGCGGCGGCGGCTCCGAGGTAGGGCTACGCCACTCGTGAACCTCTACGCCAGCGCCCAGCTGCGCGTTAGCGCGGCCACTGTCCCGACTGAGTGCTACAACCTGGTCGCCACGAGCGGCCAGCAGTTTGCACGTCGCGCTGCCGATCAGGCCCGTGGCACCGGATACGAGGATCCGCATGGTTGTCACACCCTTCGGGTCGTGAGATCTCGCGCACCGCAGGCACGAGCGCGTGCGTCCGGGGAAAAGTTGCGGCCGTCCTCAAGCGATGCTGTCAAGGGCCTCGCGAAGCGCCGAAACAACGCTTGCAGGCTTGGGATCTTCGACTATGTAGCGGCCGAAAACGAGCCCGTCCACGTAGGCGCCAAGTTGGCGTACTCGGGCCAGGGCCTGGTCCATCCCGCCTTGCCGGGCGCCGCCCAGGAGGAGCACCGGCACCGAGGCGTACTCGGTGACTTCTGCAAGGGAGCCCTCGCTTGGAGGGGGGATCTTGGCGACGTCTGCTCCGGCCTCGGCGGCGCGCCTCACCGAGTCGCGCAGGTTGGCGGCGGTGTGCAACCCGACCTCGTCGAAGCCTCCGGGGACGACCTCGGCCATGAGCGGCATTCCCCACCGGTCTGCGTGGATGGCGAGGGCTTCGAGGCCCCCCATGCTCGGGGCTTCACGTTCGCAATACGGGTAGACCTCGTACTTCAGCGCCGTTGCGCCGAACGCGACGGCTTGCTCGACAACCCGGCGTGGCTCGCTGTAGTCCTGGCTGACACTTATCACGACCGGTTTGCCGGCCAGGTCCGCTTCGACGTGGCGCGCCGTACCGAGAGTCAGGAGGACGGCGTCGATGTCAGCGTCCCGCAAGTTGCGCAACACCTGGCCCGGGTCGGCGAGCGGCCCGCTGTATATCGCCCGCGGTTGGTCCATTGCGACGATCAAGGCTTTGCGGCCGGGCGGGAGAAGGCGGTTGAGACGGTACATGAGGCCCATTGCGCCGTTATACCATTTCCGTCCTCGATGCCGTGCCCGGGAGGGCGCCGGCGGCAACAGCCTTCATGACCAGGGCCAGCATCGTGCAGCCAGCGTCGGGGTGGCCGAGCGCCCGATCGGGCACCCAGCTCGCGCGCCCGGTCTTCGGCACCATCGATGCGGTCGCCTCGGCCGCCGACGAAGCCGCCCCGGCAGCTCTTTGGAGCGCCTCCTGCCAGCTGAGGCCTTCGCTCGAGGAAAGCTGCAGGCTCGTACTGACTGCGTCGAGCCCGTCCACCAACGTGCGGTCCCCAAGTGCCGCCTTGCCGCGCGACTGGATGCCCTCCATCGCGGCCCGGAAGCAGCGGCTGATCACCTCGGCGGCCGGCTCGTCAGGGCCGTAGACCTCGCCGGCAGCTTTGGCGGCCCGGAGGAACCCGGTCGCCACAAGCGTCCCGCTCGTTGACGGCGCGCTCCGGGCGATGGAACTGCCACAAGAGGACAGCAGTTTTGGGGTGCTTGCATCGCCCGCCTCTGCCACGACTGCGCGTAGCACCGTCGCCACTTCCGACATCGTGACGCCCAGGTCACCGTCTCCGGCATAGCCATCGAGACGGTTCAGCTCGTCGCCGGAGGCTTCGAGAGCGTCGGCAGCGTCTAGCAGGCTGCCAAGGAGCTGGCGCGGCGCCATTTCACCTCCTCACGATGAAAGGCGACTCGCAGGGTGCGTCGAGCAACCCAAGGAGCTGCCGGTCCACTTTCATCAGCGACACGGATGCGCCGGCCATCTCGAGGGAGGTGGCGTACTCGCCGACCCAGGTGCGGGCCACCTTTACGCCGGCGGCGGTGAGGGCCCTGTGGACCGAGCGGTAGACGATGTAGAGCTCTTCCCTAGGAGTTGCGCCGAGACCGTTTATAAGGACCGCTACCTCGTTGCCCCTGTAATCGAGGTCAGCCAGGACCGCTTCAACGAGTTGCGCCGCCACTTTCGAAGCGGGTTCCAACGGCCCGCGCCGTACCCCGGGCTCGCCGTGGATGCCCATCCCGATCTCCATTTCGCCGTCAGGCAGCTCGAACGTGGGCTTGCCCGCTGCCGGCAACGTGCAGGGGGAGAGCGCCACCCCCATCGAACGCAACCCTGCCGCGGCGTGCTCCGTAACGGCCTTCACTTCTGCAAGCGGCGCGCCACCCTCGGCGCAGGCGCCGGCGACCTTGTACAAAAAGGCGATGCCGGCGACCCCTCGGCGGCGGTGCTCCGAACCTTTGGGAGCCGAGGCGACGTCGTCGGCGGCGAGGAACGTGGCGGTCACTATGTCCTCGGCCATGCACAGCTCCGCGGCCATGTCGAAGTTCATTACGTCGCCCGAATAATTGCCGTAGAGGTAGAGCGTCCCGGCGCCCGCCTCGACTGCTCTTGTGGCCTCGAGGATCTGCTCGGAGCTCGGCGAGGCGAAGACGTCGCCGACGGCGGCCCCGTCGGCGAGCCCGACGCCCACGTAGCCCATGAAGAGCGGCAAGTGGCCCGAGCCACCCCCCGTGACGATGGCGACCTTGCCGGGCCGCGGCGCGTCCGCTCGCACTATCACGCGGTGGGCGGCTTCCCGCAGCGCGCTCGGGTGCGCCAAGAGGACGCCTTCGAGCATTTCGTCGACGAATGCCTTGGGCTCGTTGATGATTTTCTGCATTGGTCGCTTGTTCTCCCTGTCGTTGTCAGTTGTGGAGTGGCATTGCTGTGCCCTGAACCGGCCCGGCCAGCGGCCCGGCGCCGTCGGCTCCCCGGTCTACTGGGACCGGGAAAGCGGCGGGGCCCGCGAACACGCCCGCCGCGCAGCCCCCAAAAAGGGCCGCGCCCCGTGCTCCGGCCTCGTTCACTGCTGGCCATCGCAGGCGCGGCAGCAAGCCGAGCCTGCGTTGCCGGAAGCCTGCGAGATGAGCCCAGCCACCGCTCAAGACGAGCTCACCTGCCGGGCCACCGATCCTTTCGACGACGCTGATTTCCTTGCGGGCGTCCGCTGTGACGAGGGCGAGCGCCGCGTCCCAGAGCGCGGCGGGAGAGGCCTCTGAACTGGTGCCGACGATGGATGGGTTCGAAAAGGGGCCATCTCTCAGGACTCGGAGCGTGTTCGGCGGCACCACCTGAGCGGCGGCGTCCAGAGCCGTGATCGCGTCCACCCCCTCCGTGCCGAGCAAGCGGAGGACCGGCTCGAGGAGCAAGCCAAGGGCATGGCCGACGAGCAAGGAGTACTTCCCAGGGACCGTGTGCCACCCCGAGGAAAGCCCGGCAGACACGGCTTCGGCCAGCTCCGGGCCGTCGAGAGGAGGGATGGCCCGGGCGAATGCTTCCGCCGTGCCGCAGGAGCAGAGCACCTGAGCCTGGTCGACGGCCCCGGCGCCGGCGGCTGCGGACAAATGGTCGTGCCCGGCGGAGGTGAGGGCGGCGCCGATCAGGCGGCTGAGTGGTCCTTGGTGCGCCGAGGTTGTCGGCAAGGCGGCAAGGGCCTCCGGGGTGGCCCGCCCCGACAGGTCGCCGGCCTGGCCGACCGTAGGGAACAGGTCGTGGGGCGCGCCCGCCCATTGAAGGCCTTCCTGCCACCATCGCCTGCCTTCGAGGGTCAGGGCCCCGGTGCGCGAGGCGAGCGATGCTTCGGCGACCTGTTCACCCCCAAGGCAGTGGACGACCCAATCGGCGACGCTCAACGCCCGGCGCCCAACAGGCAGGCCGTTGCGGTGAAGCCACGCCAATTTCACCAGGGTGCAAAGGGGCGACGCGTCGAGGCCCGTCCGAGCGGAAAAGCCCGTTGCGCCAAACTCCGCCGCCAAGTCGACGGCTTCGGCGGCGCCTCTCGGGTCGTGCCAGGCGACCGCCGGGCCGACCGGCCGCCCGTCCGCCCCGAGCCTTACGACCGTCTCGGCCATGCTCGTGACACCTATCCCCACGACCTGGCCCGCGGGCGCCGAGGAAAGGGCGGAGCTGGTGGCACCGACGACGGCGGCGAGGAAATCCTCTGGGTAGGCTTCGTTACCCGAGGGTGCCGCGCGCCATAGGGTGCGTGACCGGCCCCAGCTGAGCTCGGTCCCGTCGAGGCCCACCACCACGGCCTTGGTCATGGTCGTGCCGACGTCGATGCCCACGAGCAAAGCTTCAGCGGGCGGGTTCACTTGCCTATTTCGCCTGACCCACGTGCCACGACACGGGTCGGCACCACGATCTCACGAG
Source organism: Acidimicrobiales bacterium (assembly GCA_035508795.1). Lineage (GTDB taxonomy): Bacteria > Actinomycetota > Acidimicrobiia > Acidimicrobiales > Palsa-688 > DATJMJ01. The sequence continues at coordinate 3,365 of DATJMJ010000228.1, read as the reverse complement.
GCGGCCCGAGAGCCCCGTCCATCCGTTCGCAGACAAGCCTCGCCGCTTGGCGGCCGAGCTCGACGGGGTCGTACGCGACCACGCTGACCGGTGGCGACAGGAGTGGCGCCAGTTCGAAATCGTCGAACCCGACGAGGGCGGGAGGTCGTGCGGTACCCGCGAAAGCTCTCAGCACGCCGAAAGTGATCCGGTTGTTGCCAGCGAGGATGGCCGTCGGAGGGTCTGGCTCGGACAGGAGCTGGCGGGTCGCAGATTCAGCGCTTTGGGTGTCGTGGTTACCGGACCGGACCAGCCGCTCGTCAACCTCGAGACCGAAGGAGCGAAGCGCCTCCTTGTAGCCGCGGATCCTCTCCGCCGTCGTGAACAATTGGGGAAGGTCGGCGACCATCGCCACCCGCCTGTGGTTGTGGGACAACAGGTGTGCGACGGCGGAGCGGGCGCCCTCGACGTTGTCGAGCAGGATGGTGTCGGCACCGAGGTTGGCCGGCGGCCGGTCTATGAAGACGATCGGCGTCCCCAGGGCCATCTCGGGGGCAAGATAGCTGTGGTCGGTACCGGTCGGCACAACGAGCAATCCTGCGACGCGGCGCTCGCACAATATCTCGAGCAAGGCTCGCTCCCTTTCGCCGTCCTCGTCGGAACTGCCGGCCACCACGAGCAAGCCCCTCTCACGCACCTCCTCCTCGACGCCTCGGGCGATCGCCGAGTAGAAGGGGTTCGAGACGTCCTTCGTCACCAGGCCGAGCATGCGGGAGACATGGTCCTGGCGCAGCGCCCGGGCGTGCTCGTTGCGGCGGTACCCGAGTTCCTCGATCGCCTTTTGGACCCCGAGAAGGGTTGGGGCACTCACGCTCGGCTCACGGTTGACAACCCGGGAGACGGTCTTCAGGCTGACGTTCGCCACTCGCGCCACGTCCATCATGGTGGGACGGGGCTCTCTCGGGCCCACGGTCGTGCCGGATGTCACCTCTGCGCTCCGCTCGGTCGAAAGCCTTGCCTGGCTGAGATTTCCCCGACAACGTTGTCAGCTCACCGCCGGGACTGCAAGACCCCGACCGCGATGCCCTGAGCAAGCTCGGGGGCTCAGCTCGCCGAGAGGGCCGGGCAATCCCCCGGCAGCGGGGGCTCCTTGACACGTTGGGCGTCAACTGTTAGAACGGCGCCGGGCCGACAACGTTGTCAACCGGCTCCCGGGAGGATCTCCGGGCTCAACGACGCGCCAGTGGGACAAGGCCAGGAGTGGAGCCCCGGTCCTGCCGGGGGACGGCTGGTAGCAGGAAGAAGGGCGGCGCCACCGTCGCAAGGCCTCGGCCAGGGGGATCGCAGGCGGGAGGACGCAGGGTTGCGAACGGAGGGGTCATGAGCGAAGGGGATGGCGTCGTCGACAGCTTCATTGACGGCGACGCGCGCCAACGGAGCGGCGCGAGCCCGGTCATCGCAACACGCGGCGTCACCAAGCACTTCGGGAGCGTGCAGGCGCTTCGGGGAGTCGACCTCGAGATATACGCTGGCGAAGTCGTCGGCCTCGTGGGCGACAACGGCGCCGGCAAGTCGACATTGGTCAACATCCTCTCCGGGGGGCTTCAACCGAACTCCGGGTCAATCCTTGTAGACGGCAAGAACGTCACCTTCTCGTCATCGCTCGAAGCTCGCCGGGCCGGCATCGAGACGGTGTACCAGGACCTGGCGCTGGCGCCCGACTTGAGCGTTTGGGCCAACATTTTCCTCGGGCGCGAGCAGACGGTCAAGGGGCCGATGGGCATCTTCGGCTGGCTCGACCGCAAGGCGATGGCGAGGGAAGCGCAAGCAGACCTCGAGCGGACACGTATCAGGATCGAGAACATCGGTGCCCTGGCGGGCCGGTTGTCAGGCGGGCAACGCCAGGCGATCGCAGTCGGGCGGGCCGTCGCGTGGGGCTCTCGCGTGATCCTGATGGACGAACCTACCGCCGCGTTGGGCGTCGAACAGCAGGCCAAAGTCGGCGAGCTCGTCCGCTCTGTTTCCGAACACGGCGTCCCCATCCTCTTGATCAGCCACAACCTTCCGCAGGTCCACGCTTTGTGCGACCGTGTCGTCGTGCTCTTCCAGGGCCGGGTCGTGGCCACGCTGCGACCGGCCGAAAGCAGTGTCGAAGAGATCGTGAGCTGGATCACGGGCGCATCCCTGGCCGCTTCGGCTGGAGCAGCGAATGCCCTGAGTGATGACCGGGGGCTCGGTGGCAGTTAGGCTACCGGCCGCCCTCACGAGCTCGGGCACCGTTTCGCCTCACGCCGGGCCCGAAGGCGGCCCGTCGCAGCGCTCGTCGTGGCTCAACTTGGTCGACCGGATAGGCGATTTCTGGATCCTCGGCGTCCTCGGCCTCATGATCCTTGCGTTCGGTCTGCTGTCCCCGGGCCACGACCTGTTTTCCCGCGCCAGCTGGCTCAATACCTCGCAGTTCGCTGTCGAGTTCCTCATCCTGGCGGTCGGCCAGACCTTTGTGATCATCACCGGCGGCATCGACCTTTCCGATGGCGCCGTGCTCGGTTTTACCGGGATGGTTTCAGGCGCCGTGATGCAGTCGATGCTCTCCCAGGGTGCCGGCGGCCTACTGACGACGGTCACCGGCTTCGCGGTGGCCCTCGTGCTCGGAGGAGCGATCGGCTTTGTCAACGGCTACCTGATTACCCGCCTCAAGTTGCCACCTTTCATCGTTACGCTGGGCAGCCTCACCGCCATCGGTGCCGGGCCGAGCTTGATAAATGGCGGCAACGAGGTGAGCAACCTCCCGAACCAGATCAGCACGATCGGGTCGACCGAGATCGGCAGCTGGGTATACGTCACGGTCCTCATCGCGGCAGGTGTGTTCATTGTGATGGGGTTCGTCCTGCACCGCACCCGCTTTGGCCTGAGGACATATGCGGTCGGCAGCAATAACCTCGGGGCACGGCGCGCCGGCATCAACGTGGACCGCCACCTCGTGATGGTGTACACGATCTCGGGCGTGCTGGCGGGCTTGGCCGGCATGATGGTCATGGCCAACCTCGATGTCGCCACGCCACTTGCTGGCCAGAACGATGAGCTGAACGCGATCGCAGCCGTCGTCATCGGCGGGGCGAGCTTGTTCGGCGGCCGCGGTCACATGCTCGGGACAGTTGTTGGTACGTTCATAATTGCGTTGCTCGTCACGGGCCTGGTGCTCGTCGGCGTCAGCGGGAGCTGGCAACAGGTGGCAACGGGCATAATCATTGTTTTCGCCGTCGCAATAGACCAGGTGCGCCTACGCCTGGCAGAGCGATGAGCAAGTTGTAGGACCAAACCGCCCATGGCCCCGAGGTCGTGGGCAAGACAAATCAAATAGGAGGAAATATGGCCAAACAAAAAGC
>DATJMJ010000227.1:0-10879 GCA_035508795.1 Acidimicrobiales bacterium | reverse complement strand
CTACGACTGGGTGCTGGCCCGGATTTCCCAGGTCGGATAAGCCGAAGCCCTAAGCGCGGCTAGCCGGGCCGGACGCCGGCGCGACGCCCGACGTGACACCAGTCTTGGTGGCAACGGCCGGGGTTGCGTTCGCCAGCGATGGCGCAGTGCCGCTGCTGAGGCCAAACTGTTGCGCCTCGCTCTCGATGACGAACGTGAGCATCTGGTTGTAAACGGACAGGATCGCATAGCCGTAATTGATGTTTGTCGCCCAGGTGCCCGACAGGGCCATCCAGGTCTGGCTGCTCCCGGCAACTCCGAAAATGGCAAAACTCGTGGGCTGCTCGTAAGGCAGGGCGTACTCTTTCAGCAGTTGTTCCTGAGCGGTCACCCCCGCCATGGGCGAGCTGTAGCGGAAACCGTGCTGGCAGGTGTCGCAGGCTCCGATCCCGGCAAAGTTGTTGTACCCGTAAGGGTCCTGGCCCCAGGTCGGGAACGAGAAATAGCCTGTCTCGACAACCGATTGAGCGAACGCGACATCGGCTCGCACCCCTGTCACCTGGCCCTCGCTCAAGTAGTCGGCAACGAGCTTGCCAATGGGCACCTCGGTAACGGGCTCCGCCCCCGTCGTGGCAAACCAAGCTTCGATCTGCTTTGCACTGAGAAGCGGCGAGCCGAGGATCGTCGGGCCCTCCTCGAACAGTTGAGCCTTGTTGAGCACCGGGACTTCCTGCCCTGCCAGGTCGGACGACTGGCTGCGAGTGGCACCCGTCGCCGCCAGCACCCCGCCCCGGGCGGCGGGCACGGTCGTGGTCGTCGTCGCGGTGGTCGTGGTAGTCGTGGTGGTGGACGTAGTCGTTGTCGTCGCGGGCGCGGTCGTCGTGGCGCGCAACTGGTAGCGGGCATGGCTCGGCGAGACGCTCAAGTGGTCTGCGGCGTCAGCTGCCGGGCTCCCCGTAGGAGACGGCATGACCAGCTTCTCCAGGACCGCCAGCGCGAGTACCGGATGGACGGGGGCTTTCGCAGGCGCGAGGGCCCACGTGCGTACCTCGAGGAGGGCACGGCTCGAAATCGACAGCTGCACCTTGGCAACGAGATATGCATGCTGAGCGCTTTGAGCTCGGGCCCCGGTGAAACTGACGAGCGCGCGGGCAAGACGCAGGACCTGCTCGGCGACTGCAAGAGCCTTTTGAGCCCGGTCGAGGCCGTCGGTCGCGTCGGCGGCTGCCACCTCCCCGTACTGGACGACCACGAGCTGGTGTTGAGCGGCCTGCAGGCCGGAGCCCTCCATCGCCGTCTGCCCGGTGTACTCGGCTATCCCCAGCTCGTAAAGGGCCCGCTGGTAAAGGGCCAAGGTGCTCGCAGCCTGCTCGGCCGCCCTCACGGCGAGCACCTCTTTCGCCGTAGCGACGTGCCATGCGGCAACATCTGCCACTAGCTCCTGCCCGTCGTGGGTCTCGACTGCCTCTGCCCGGTGAAACTCGCTAAGTGCCACGCCGTAGGCGCTCAGCTGAGCCACCTCGTGCTCGTTGGCTGTGACGCTTTGGAGCAACGCCGGCGTCGCCGGGTTGAGCACTTGCACCGGGGCCGAGCGGGCCTTGTGCGACTTCGACGTCCCTGCGGTGGCGGGCCCGCCACCGCCACCCGTAACTGTTGTCCCGGCGGTGGCGGTGAGGGTCATCCCGGTAGTGGTGGTGATGGTCGTCCCCGCAATGTTGGTGAGCGTCGTCCCGGCGGTGGACGTAACGGCCGTACCCGTGGTTGTCCCGACAGACGGGGCGGCGGGGGCGGCGGGGGCGGCGGGGGCGGGTAAGGCGGCCAGGGAGCTCACCAGCATGGCCACGGCGAGCAGCACCGGCAGCGTCGCGCGTTTGAGCCACGCTGGATGACTGCGTCGACCGCAAACGTGGTGGGACAAGATCTTCATTCGGCCCGGGCAGCCCTCGACCGGTCCCGGCCCAGAAGTCAGTGCTTTCCGGCGCCGGCCCCAAGTTGAGCTACTTGTTCAGATCGGCACTATCGGAGCTGGACCGAAGGGCAGGTCAGCAACGCAGCCAAATTGAACACTAGAACGGAATTGCCCGCTCTGCCAGCGGCCGCCAGCCATGCCGGAACGGGCCCCGGCTACCTCAGCTGCCGAGCTCGTCGTGCAAACCGCACTCCGTCTTGTCCATCCCGGCCCAACGACCGGCACGGACATCCTCGCCCGGGGCGACCGGGCGGGTGCACGGCCAGCACCCGATTGACGGGTAGCCCTTTCGTAGGAGCGGGTTGACCGGGACATCGTGGTCGGCGATGTACCCCTCGACGTCGAGGTCCGTCCAGTTGGCGAGCGGGTTGAGCTTAATGAGGCCCCGCCTGTCCCTGGTCAGGATCGATGCGTCCCGCCTCGATTCCGACTCGTCGCGCCGCAGGCCGCTCATCCAGGCCTTCTTGCCTACGAGGGCCCGCTCCAACTGCGCCACCTTTGCCGGGGTGCAGCAATTGGCAGGGTCGGACTTCCACAGCGGCACAGGGGCCGGCGGGACGGTCATGATCCTCAGGTTGAGGCCGTAACGCTTGCGTACCTCTTCCAGCGTTTCGAGGGTCTCGGGGAAGTGGTAACCGGTGTCGATGAAGACCACCTCGATCGAGGGTTCGACCTTTGTGGCCACGTCGATCAGGACAGCGTCGGTCATCGAAGCAGTGAGGCACATGTAAGGGTGGAACCTCTCGACCGCCCAAGCCACGATGTCGCCTGCCGCCCACCTTTCGAATCTGTCGTTTAGGCGCGCCAGACCCGCTTCGGTCAGTTCTTCCGTGCTAGGGACGTCAAGCAAAGTCACAACATTAGCCTTCCGGACCTCCGGGCACGGGTTACGCGCCCGCGCACTCTCCCATGCCGACTTCGGCGACATACGGGCCCGTCTCGTCGAAGTCTATGTAATAATCCGGCCGCTCCTCGGGAGTCGGCCATTTGTCGAGCTCAGCGAGCTCCGCTGCCAGCGCTTTTGGCCCGCCCACCCGCGAAAGCCAACCGGTGAAGTCCTCACCGGGCTGCCGCTCCTCAGCGAAGCGCCCGACGATCCTCACGGTTGCTTCCGCACAGGCCTTCGCCGGCAAGCGCATGGCACGCTGCCCGAACTCGATCTCGGTATTACCCACGTGACCGCCGAGGAGCAGCTGGTAACCCGGGGCCGCCTGCCCGTGAGCCCGCCGTTCAGCGCCGTGGAACCCGATGTCGGCGATATGGTGCTGCCCGCAGCTGTTGGTGCAGCCCGAGATGTTGACCCGGACCCCGCCGACGTCGGCCAGACCTGCCTTCTCGAGAGCGGTGCCGATGTCGTCCGCCAGGCCCCGGCTCTGGGTGACTGCCAGGTTGCAAGTGTCCGCACCTGGGCATGAGACGACGTCACGGGCCAGTTCGGCTCCCGGCTCCGCCATCCCGATGGCATCGAGCCTGCTGTACAGCTCGGGCAACTGGTCGGCCGTGAGATCCCTGAAGGCGAGGTTTTGGCGGTTCGTCACCCTCACGGAGGCTCCTAGATCCCGTTGGACAGAGGCGAGCTCGCGGAACTGGGCGGCTGTGATGTCACCGAGGCGGGCATAGGCGATCGCGGAAACCGTGCCCTTGGCAACGCCGATCACGACGTTGGCGGCTTCCCATCGCTTGTAGGAGTTGCCCGAACCGAGGCGGAAGTTGACCGGGGCCCCGACGGGCGTAGGCGCGACGCCCGCCGAGACGCCGGCAGGAGAGTCCCCGAGCTCCTGGACGACCTGGGGGATACCACCCGGCCAGGAACTCGACGCAAGGAGCAGCTTGCGCTCCTTCAGCACCCGCTCGCGCAGCTCGTCGATGCCCATGGTGTCCACCAGCCACTTGAGCCGCGCCCGCAGCTTGTTGTCGCGGTTGCCGTAGTGGTCGAAGGTCCGAAGGACTGCCTCCAGGGTCGCGAGCAGCTGTTCGCGGGGAGTGAACTCTTCTAGTGCCTGCGCCGGGTGAGGGTTCGCCCCCAGGCCCCCGGCAATGAAAACCCTGAACCCGGCTTCCGTGGTCCCGTCGGGCAGCGGACGGGCCACGGCCACTACCCCGATGTCGTTGAACATCGCCTGCCCGCAATCGGTGATGCAGCCCGAGAAGTTGATCTTGAACTTGCGTGGGAGGCGCTGGGCGTAGGGGTGGTGCAGGAAGTGGCGGAAAGCCGCTTCCGCCCACGGGCTGATGTCGAGCACCTCGAAGGGGCACGCACCCGCCAGGTGGCAGCCCGTGATGTTTCGCACCGTGTCGCCGCAGGCCTCCCGCGTCGTGAGGCCCACCTTGGCGAGGTCGCGCAGCAGCTGAGGGACCCGCTCGAGCTCGACGAAGTGGAACTGGACGTTTTGGCGGGTGGTCAAGTGGCCCCAGCCCCGGCTGTACGTTTCGGCGATGTCGGCGAGAGCTTCCAGCTGCTCAGGGGTGATGGACCCGTAGGGGGCCTTCAGCCGGACCATCTGGTTGCGCCCGCCCTGGCGCTGGCCGTAAATACCGTTGTTGAGCCGGAAGACCCTGAACTGGTCCTCGTCGAGCCGGCCATCGAGGTACGCGGCCAGCATCGTGTCGAACTTGGCTATGTCAGCCTCGAGCTCGGCCGAGATGTCCCTCGTCTGGATGGCAGTGGTCATGGCCGTATTCTTACCATTTCCGATCACTTTAGTCAACATTTCCGACGGCCCGTCCCTCCGGGGTCACAGCAGCATCTACCAGCCCTTTTGCCCGTGCTCATGGGCCGCCCCGAGGTCTCCTCGCCCGGATGGGCAGGGCCAGGGTGCGGCGGGGAACCGTTGGAGCGGTTTAGCCGGCCCGGAGGAGCTCAGCCACCCGGTATGCCAGGTCGAGCGACTGGCGCCCGTTGAGCCGCGGGTCACAGGTCGTGGTGTAGCGCAGCTCCAGGTCGTCTTCGACGATCTCCTCGGCGCCCCCGAGGCATTCGGTAACACTGTCGCCGGTCAGCTCGACATGTACCCCGCCCGGCCAGGTCTCCGAGGCCCTGCATGCGGCGAAGAAGCCCGAGATTTCGGACAGGACATGGTCGAAATGTCGCGTCTTGCGCCCGTTTTCCGAGACAAACGTGTTGCCGTGCATCGGGTCGCAGGCCCACACGACGGGATGGCCGGCGTCGCGGACGGCGAGCTGAAGGGGCGGCAGCGCCTTGGCGACCTTGTCTGCCCCCATCCTGCTGATCAGGGTGAGGCGTCCGGGTTCACGCTCGGGGTCGAGGACGTCGCACAGCGCCACGAGGTCCGCCGGAGCCGCGTTGGGGCCGACCTTGGCCGCGACCGGGTTGTTGATGCCCGAAAGGAAGTGGAGATGGGCGCCGTCCAGCTGGCGGGTCCGCTCCCCGCACCAAACGAGGTGGGCGGAAGTGTCGTACCAGCGGCCAGTCAGCGAGTCGCGCCGCGTGAGGGCCTCTTCGTAACCGAGGATCAGCGCCTCGTGGCTGGTGTAGAAGTCCACCTGGTGGAGGCTCTCTTCCGCCCTCAGGTCGATGCCGCAGGCCGCCATGAAACGAAGCGCCCGGTCGATCTCGGAGGCGATCGCCTCGTAGCGCTCGCCTTCCCGGCTCGACTGGACGAACTGCTGGTTCCACATGTGCACCTGGGCGAGGTCGGCAAAACCTCCCTTGGTGAACGCTCTCAGCAGGTTGAGGGTCGAAGCGGACTGGTGGTAAGCGGCGATGAGCCTGCTCGGGTCCGGGCGGCGTGCTTCGGGCGTAGGAGCGTCGTCGTTGACGATGTGGCCCCGGAACGCAGGAAGCTCGACCCCGTCGACCGTCTCGAAGGCGGACGACCGGGGCTTGGCGAACTGGCCGGCGATCCGGCCGACCTTTACGACCGGGGTCCCCGTCCCGTAGGTGAGGACCACCGCCATCTGGAGGATCACCTTGAGCTTGTCCCGGATGCTGTCAGCGGTGAAGTCGTAGAACGACTCTGCGCAGTCGCCCGCCTGGAGCAGGAACGCTCGCCCGGCCGCCACCTCGGCGAGCGATGCCCGCAAGGCCCGCGCTTCGCCGGCGAACACCAGGGGCGGGAGGGTGGAGAGGACCTTCAGGTTTTGTTCGAGGGCGTGGTCGTCGGGCCACTCGGGCTGCTGTCCTGCGGGCCGGCTACGCCAAGACGAAGGAGACCAATCGTTCACGGGTTTAACGGTGACAGGGTGTCGCTCTCCTGATCAAGTCGTTTACTTGCCTCAGCTGCTTGCCTCAGCCTACCGGCGCCCGGCCGGCCTTCACTGCCGCGGCGCTAAATGGGCCCCGCCCCGTCTTGTAATAGCTTGCAGGGGAGATGGCACAAAGGATCGGGATCTTCGGGGGCACGTTCGACCCGGTCCACGTGGGCCACCTCGTAGCGGCGGTCAATGCCCGGGCCGGCGCCGGCCTCGACAGGGTGGTCCTGATGGTCGCCAACATCCCGTGGCAAAAAGCAGGCTCGCGCGACGTGACACCGGCCGAGGACCGCTACGAGCTGGTCAAGGCAGCCGTCGGCGGAGTTGCCGGGCTCGAGGCGAGCCGGCTCGAGATCGACCGGGGCGGCCCCTCCTACACAGCAGACACTGTCGCCGAAATGGCTTCCCTCCACCCGGGCGCAGAGCTCTACGTGATCGTGGGCTGGGACGTGAGCGCGGAGCTCGCTTCCTGGGAGCGGCTCGAGGAGGTACGGCACAGCGCGGGCCTTGTACTGGTCAACCGGCCAGGTACTCCCGCACCAGTAGGGCTCCGCGAGCGAGGCTGGCGCCTCGAGGAAGTCACCGTGCCCAACGTGGAGATATCGAGCACGGATCTCCGTGCTCGGGCGGCGACGGGAAAGCCGCTCGACTACCTGGTCCCCGAAGCGGCCGTTCGTGTCATCCGCGAGCGTGGCCTGTACTGTTTCAGCAAATGACCGCGACCGTCGGGCGTCAACCCGGGAGTTATGCGCGCCACAGCGCCAGCAGGCACCCCGACCGGCGGAGGCGGACGCTGGAGAAGCTGCTCGCAGGGCTTGTGCTGCTCGTAGCCTTCGCCATCACGATGGCCCTCCTCGGCCTCCAATGGTTGGGCAACCAGAGCAATTCGAGCGCAGCGGGAGCGACCGGCAACGCCATCGTCAGCCAGGTCGGCCGTACCTAGCCTCGCCTAACTGCGTGCTTTAGCCGGACGGCGCCACCCGGCTACCCCGCCGGGACGGCGGCTTTGGGGTCCCGCTCCGCATGGTCACCAATTGGGTACCCCGTTGGCGCTAAGCGTGTCCTCCAGGGTCTTCAGGTCCACTTCGGCTTGCGTGCTTGCAGTGGCCGCATCGCTGTAATCGTCGGTGGCTACGTCCCCTCCGAGATTTACGAAATCACTCAACACCGCCAACCACGCGGTCTGCACCGCCGCCACCGGAGCCTGCGGCCCACCCTCTAGGCCCGTGGCGTCCAACTTGAGCTCCGACCCATAGCTCTCGCAGCCATCCCCGCTGGGATTTTCTTGCACGCAATTGCTGATGGCCTGAAGGTCACCGTCCATCGTGACCATGTCGGAGTCGAGCGTGTTGACCACCCAGGCGTCCAGTGCCGAAGAGGCGGGGACTGTGGTCGTCAGTGTCGTCGATGTGGTCGACGTCGTCGTGGACGTAGTCGAAAGCGGGAGCGCCGTGGTTGGTGTGGTCGTCGGCGTGGTAGTCGCCGAGGTCGGCGGATATGCCGCTCCAAGCATCACGTAAAACCGCCTCGTAGATGCCAGGGTCTCATCGCGAACGGTCAAGGAGAACGTAACCACGCGGTTGATCAGGCTCGGGTTGCGGCCGACGGCAACACGAGCGGTGAAACTGGTGGTGCAGGGCCTGATATTGCTCGCATAGACAACGGGGAAAGACTGGCTCGACAATAACTCCAGCTGGCATGTCGCTGCGTTGCGCACCGTTGCGGTGACCAGGTCCGTGCCACCTCCTGCGGGCAGTTGAGCCGGCGAAGTGCGGACAGACATAACCTCGGGTGGCGCTTGGCGCGCGGCCAGCATCAGGTAGAAGTGGCCCGCAGACGCCAGATTGTGGCGGCGAGCGACCAGGGCGAAAGAAACCGTCCGGTTTACCGGGCTCGGGTTGCGGCCGACGGTGACATGCGCCGTAAAGGAACTCGTACAAGGCCTGACATTATTGGCGAAGACAACGGGGAAAGACTGGCTCGAGAGCAACTCGAGCTGGCAGGTCTCAGCGTTGCTGACCGTGGCCCTTACCAGGTCCGTCCCTCCTCCCGAAGGAAGCTCGGCAGGCGTGGCGTGGATTGACAGCACCTCGGGAGGCGAGCCCTCGGTGCGAGCGAGAGCGCGAGGCGTCAGGGCTACGAGGCCGAGCGCCACGACAGCGATGGCGACGGCGAACTGGGCTAAGCGGTGAATTGCGGGACAGCGGGTCTTGACCACACCCGGCTCCTATTCTTCTTCCTCTAACGGCCAACGCTGTGTTGGCGGAGGCAACTGAGCCACATCCGGCCCTGGTGCCGAGCGGCTGCAGCCTCGGCATCGATCTAGCCCATCGCAGACCGGCAGACTAGGGACTTTGGTCATCAAAGCTCTCACGGTTCCCCGGAGGACCTCCCCGGCCCCGGCCCGGCCGGCCCGGGCAGCTGCAGCGGTAGGGCTGAGGCCCGGCCGAGTGGGCTCCGGACGGCCGCGGGGACCAGACCGTCCTCCCGGAGCCCGCGCCCGGCGCCCGGCGCCCGACGCCCGACCCGACGTCCCGACGTCCGGGTGAGGCGCCCCCCTGATCTGCCGCTTTACGCCGTGGTGGCGCCCGTCCGGTCGTCCCCCCTGACGTTACGCAGGGTTTTCCCGGAGTTAAGGAACGTGGTTGTCAGCCAGTGGCTGGTACACTCGCGCGTGTTGGCCGACTGGTACCTCGAGACGAAGGCGGAGACGTCGCCTTGGCATGGCGTCCCCAGCGGGGAAACCTGCGGCAACGCTACGGCGGTCATATGAGGACCACCTCTCGGATGTTCATCCTGTTCGTTAGGGAGAATATTTCTTGACAATCGCCCCCACCGCTCCTGGAGCTTGGGAGGGTACGGGTGCCTCTGATGTCGGGTCTAGCGCCGAGGTGACCCTCGGTCGTGTCGCAGTAGCAGCAAAGGCTGCTTCGGCCAAGCTTGGCCAGGACATCCTCGTGCTCGGTGTCGAAAAGCTCTTGGGGCTAACCGATGCCTTCTTGATCACGAGCGGCACCAACCCTCGCCAGGTCCGCACGATAAGCGACGAAGTCGAACGTCAGTTGAAGCTCTCAGGTAAGGGTAGCCCCTTTTCTGTCGAAGGCCTCGACGATGCTCGTTGGGTCCTGATGGACTACGGGGACTTCGTCGTCCACGTGTTCCTCGAGGAAGCACGCCAGTTTTACGACCTGGAGCACCTCTGGGGCGATGCCCCGTCCTGGGCCTGGGACGACAAAACGGGCGCCCTGGTGGGCTCTTCAGCCTCCAACTGAGCTGCGCGCACGGCGACTGCAAAGCGGGCTCAGCGTCGGTCGTCCGCGAGCCTGAAAGCCACCAATGTGAGCCCATCGCCCGGCGTTCGCCGTGTAATACCGCTCACTTTGGGGTGGGTGGACCTGCCGAAGACGGTTTCCGTTTGGGGAGACCGCTCCGGCGAGAGGCTGCGGGAGCCGGTACCAGGAGTGCTCTGCCAATACGACGGCGGTTGGCTCCTCATCGATACCGGGCTCAACCCGCCCCTGCTCCGCGACCCCTCTCTTTACGGCCGTTTTTTTGGGCGCGACCCGGGTGTAGTCCCGCTCCTTCCCGGCGACGGCGACCCGCTCCAACAAGAGTTAGCCCGCGCCGGCGTCAGTGTCGGGGACATAACCACAGTTGCCGTTTCACACCTGCACTACGACCACGCAGGCGGCTTGCGGCATTTCGCCGGTCGCGTCCCGGTGCATGTCCAAAAAGCTGAGCTGGAGTACGGGCTTTCTGCTCCTCCCGGGCCCGAACAAAATGACATGTTCAGAGTCGACTACGACGACCCGCGGATCGACTGGTACATCGCGTCAGGCGACACCGAGATCGTGCCCGGCGTCACGGCGCTGTCCACGCCCGGCCACACCCCGGGACACCAGAGCTTCATCGTCGAGCTCGAGGGCAAAACTCCGCCCGGCGGCTTCCTATTTGCGTGCGATGCGGCAGACCTGCAAGAAAACCTCGACAAAGAAGTGCCGATCGGGTGCTTGATGCATGGGACGGCTGCGGGCGCTGTCGAAACGATCAGGCACCTCAAGGCCGTTGGAGTCGAGCGCGGCTTACGCGTGGTCCCCGGTCACGACCCTGCCGCCTGGCCAGCCCTCACCGAAGAGCTCGCTGCCCGCTGGCCGACTTGAAGCCTGCCTTAACCGAAGAGCGCGCATAAACCTCATTAGAGTGGCGGCGCCCGGGCCACTCTTGTGACATTGGACGTCGTTTTCGCGCATAGAACTCAGAAGAGTGGCGATTTCGCAATCACTCTAACGACATCCATGCGCGCGACCGCGTTCGTTAGCACCGGTGCAAGGGTCTGTCCAAAGGGACGAGTGAGGTTTCGGGATGGCAGGCCGTGGGCGGGAAGAAGCCCGACTCGCCCTTGACTGGCCGAGCCGCATGGCTACTGCACGGTGCCGATCTATCTACAGTGAGAGGGCAGGCGAGAGTGGCTGTCATCTAGAACTCGCCAGCTCACCGCGCAAGACCACTGTTATTGACCGGTACTCAGCGGCGCTGATGTCCGCGAACCGGACTAGCTCGGGCGGGAGCATGTTGATGCCGAGGCCCTGGGCCGTTAGAAAATGGGCATCGTGCCAGTCCCTACACCAACCGAGGGTAGCCTGCGAGAATGGACCCGTGCCCAGAAATACCAGTTGTACGCGCGTCATTGCCAGGAAGTTGTCTGCACGTAGCCCGACC